>JAAYCP010000115.1 GCA_012729695.1 Actinomycetales bacterium
ATGGTGGGAGCGTCCTGCTGGCTGGAGCTGATGAACGGCGTCGCGCCGATGTTGTCCCCCGCGGACAGGAAGGCGTATTCACCGGCCGCCACCTGCTCCTTGACGACGGTGCAGGCGAAGTCCAGCCCCGCGCTGCCGCCGATGCGTCCGTGGAAGTCGTTGATGTTGAAGATCGTCACCTTTGTCAGGGACTCGTCGATCGCGTCAACTGGTGTCGCCGCCAGGGCGGGGGCCAAACCTGCTGCGCCGATCGCAGCAGCCCCGAAAGCGGCTCCCACCGCTCGAGAACGCCATGCCATATTCCGAATACCTCCATGCAGGGGAGTTGCGCCATCAGGGGAAACGCCTGGCGCACGGTCCGACACGAGGTCGGACGGGGTGCGCACAGCCGAGTCTGATCATGCCCCACCGGGGGCGGGAACGGGGCATTAACGCACAAAGAAGTCGGTGAGCGGTCCCCCGAGCGGGTGAAAAGGAGCAGGTCAGAGGCCCTGCGGGATCACACTGGTCACTCCAGTCACGCCGATTCCGGGAGAAGTGGGAGCACATCGGACAGGTCGGCGCGGATGCCGCTGTCGCGCACCCTCGCCGCATCGCTCGCCTCCCGCCACGACAGCTCCCCGACGACGAGCGCGAGCCAGGTCTGGGCGTCGGTCTCCACCACGTTCGGCGGCGTTCCCCGGGTATGCCGTGGCCCGGTGATCGCCTGGGCCGCGCCGAACGGCGGGACGCGGACCTCCACACTCCTGCCCGGGTGCGTCGCGGCGAGCTCTTCCAGGGTGTACCGGACGGCCGTCGCGGTGGTGGCCCGGTCGAGGCGGTCGCGCTGCTCGAGCCAGGCGCGGAGGGCGGCCTGTCCGGCGTCGACCGCGATCCGGCGGCGCGGGGGCATCGTGCGGTGACTCCTTGTTGTCTTGAGTGGGGTGTCGTCGTGCGAAGCGGTGGGGTGACCGTTGCGCATGGTGGGGCGACGTCATCGGGGCGTCGGCTCGAGCCTACGAGGCGTGGCCTACTCGCCGTTGAAGAGCGGCCCGATGAGCAGCACCATAAGGAGCGTCACGACGCCGGCGGCGACGACCAGGGCGGTCAGGCGTGCGGTGTGTTCCCCGCGGCGCTCGTCGCGGGGGCGGTGGAGGTCCTCGTCCTCGTCCCAGTCGCGCATACCCACCAGGGTACGTCTCGCCCGCCCGGAGCGCCTGTCGAGGAGCCCCTCACCGCATACGACGTATCGTGGTCGACGTGAACCGCAGCCGCACGCCCAACTTCGCCGCCTTCATCGCCACGGGCACGATCCTCGGGGTGATCGTCGGCGGTCTGATCTCGCTGTTCAGCGGCAACGAGGCGCGGCTGTTCTCCGAGAACGCCGCGCTCGGTGTCATGGCGGTGACCTTCGGTGTCCTCGGCGCCATTCTCGGTGGCCTGGCCGGGGTGCTCGCCGACATGGCGATTCAGCGGCGGCAGGGGCGCTGACTGGCGAGCCGGCCGGGCTCCCGTGAAGCCGGCTTCCGGGATTCCGCCCAGGCCATCGCGGCCGTCCGAGCGCTGTTCACGCCCACCGGCCCTCACCACGGGTATGGGAGGATGGAGGACGTGCCACGCGGTGATGGTCGTCTGACTCATGACCTCCTTCCGGGGGAGAAGGGTCCGCAGGATGCCTGCGGCGTCTTCGGGGTGTGGGCGCCGGGGGAGGAAGTCGCCAAGCTCACCTACTACGGGCTCTACGCGCTCCAGCACCGCGGCCAGGAGAGTGCCGGGATCGCCACCAGCGACGGGCAGCGTCTCCTCGTCTACAAGGACATGGGCCTGGTCTCTCAGGTCTTCGACGAGCGCGCCCTCGCCTCACTCACCGGTCACGTCGCGATCGGGCACTGCCGCTACTCGACCACCGGCGGCTCGACGTGGGAGAACGCCCAGCCCACGCTCGGAGGTCACGAGGGCGGCACCGTCGCCCTCGCCCACAACGGCAACCTCATCAACAGCGCCGAGCTGCGCGACCTGGTCCTCGCGGGCGGCTCGGAGGCCGCGCTCTCGGGTGAGCTGCGGCGCGGCAACACGACCGACACGGCCCTGGTGACCGCGCTGCTCACCGACAGCCCGGACCGCACCCTCGAGGCGCGGGCGCTCGAGGTGCTGCCGCTGCTGCGGGGCGCGTTCTGCTTCACCTTCATGGACGAGCACACCCTGTATGCGGCTCGCGACCGCCACGGCATCCGCCCCCTCGTCCTCGGTCGCCTCGAGCGCGGCTGGGTCGTCGCCTCCGAGACCGCGGCGCTGGACATCGTCGGCGCCTCCTTCATCCGCGAGGTCGAGCCGGGCGAGCTCATCGCCATCGACGAGGACGGCCTGCGTAGCCGTCGCTTCGCCGAGCCCGAGCCGAAGGGCTGCGTCTTCGAGTACGTCTACCTCGCCCGGCCGGACACCACCATCAGCGGCCGCACGGTCCACCGGGCCCGCGTCGACATGGGTCGCGCACTCGCCCGCGAGCACCCGGTCGAGGCCGACCTCGTCATTCCCACGCCGGAGTCCGGGACGCCGGCCGCGATCGGGTACGCGCAGGAGTCCGGCATCCCGTACGGCCAGGGCCTCGTGAAGAACGCCTACGTCGGGCGCACCTTCATCCAGCCGTCCCAGACGATCCGCCAGCTCGGCATCCGGCTCAAGCTCAACCCCCTGCGTGAGGTGATCCGAGGCAAGCGTCTCGTCGTCGTCGACGACTCGATCGTGCGCGGCAACACCCAGCGCGCCCTCGTGCGCATGCTCCGCGAGGCCGGCGCGGCCGAGGTGCACGTCCGGATCTCCTCGCCCCCGGTCTCCTGGCCGTGCTTCTACGGCATCGACTTCGCCTCGCGGGCCGAGCTCATCGCTCCAGGTCTGTCCGTCGAGGAGATCTGCACCTCGATCGGCGCCGACTCGCTGGGCTACATTTCCGAGCAGGGCATGATCGAGGCGACCAAGCAGCCGATCGAGCGGCTGTGCACCGCCTGCTTCACCGGCACATACCCTGTGCCGCTGCCGTCCTCCGAGCAGCTCGGCAAGGG
>JAAYCP010000116.1 GCA_012729695.1 Actinomycetales bacterium
CGGTGATGGGCTGCGCATCGGAGGCGACCCCGGCGGCCGCCTCGAGGGAGGTCAGCGCGCGGCGGGCGTCTCCGCCGCTGATCCGCACGAGATGGTCCCTCGCATCGTCCTCGAGGACGTATGCGCCGGCGAGGCCCCGCTCGTCGCTCACCGCCGCGTCGAGCACGTCGGCGATCTCCTCGTCGCCCAGCGAGGTGAGCGTGACGAGGATCGAGCGGGACAGCAGGGGGGCGATGATGGAGAAGCTCGGGTTCTCCGTCGTCGCCGCGACGAGGATGACGTGCCGGTTCTCCACCCCCGGTAGCAGCGCATCCTGCTGGGCCTTGGTGAAGCGGTGGATCTCGTCGAGGAAGAGGACCGTGTGCCGGCCGTAGAGGTCGAGGGTGCGCAGCGCCTGGTCCATGACGTTGCGGACGTCCTTGACCCCGGCCGTCACCGCGGACAGCTCGACGAACTCCCGGTCGGCTGCCGAGGCGGCGAGGTGGGCGAGCGTCGTCTTCCCGGTGCCGGGCGGACCCCACAGGATCGCCGAGAGCGGACCCGCGGCACTGCTGTTCTGCGCCCCTCCGCCCCGCGACGCGCCCGCACTACCCTCGATGAGTCTTCGCAGCGGGCTCCCCGGGCGAAGGACCTCCTGCTGACCCCGGACCTCCTCGATCGTGCGTGGCCGCATCCGCACGGCCAGCGGCGCGCGGACGGCGTCGGTGGCGGAGGACTGGGTAGCCCCGAAGAGGTCGGTCACAGTCGCCCAGCCTAGTTCGCGACCCCGACACCCGCGTTTGGGCCGTTCTCACCCCGATCGGAGCGCTGTAGCGCTCCGATCCGAGAACAACGAACCAGACGCGGGAGGGTCAGGGGCGCAGGAGGGCGATCCAGGCGTCGACGACGGGGAACCAGCCGTCCTTGAGCTCCTGCTCGGCGGCCGCCACCTGCTCGATGAGGGCATCCGGGTCGACCCCGATCCCGACGAGCCGCTCCGGGTCGTCGCTCGCCCATCGCTTGGCCGTGGGTCCGAGGGCCTCGAGGTGGAACTGGATGCCCCAGACCGCCTCGCCGACCACGAACGCGTGGACCGGGCAGGCGTCGGACTCGGCCAGGACCGTGACCGGCTCGCCGAGGTATGCGTCGGGCAGGTCGGTGACCTCCCACCAGTGCCAGGCGAGCGCCCGCCGCCCGTTCGGACCGAGCTGTCCGAGCAGCGGGTCCTCGGCCGCCCGACCCGTGGGGCGGATCCGGACCAGACCCACCTCCGGGCCGGCGGGGATGCGGCGCGCCGTGCCTCCGACGGCCATCCCCAGCAGCTGGGCGCCGAGGCACACGCCCATCGTCGGGAGCTGGTCGCGCACCGCGTCGCGGAGGAGCTGTCGGACCTGCGGCAGCCAGGGAGCACCGTCGTCATCGACCGGGTCCATCGTCCCGCCGAGCACGATGAGCCCGTCGTAGCCTCCGAGGTCACCCGGGATGTCCCGCCCGCGTTCCGGGCCCACGATGTCGACCACCACCCCGGCGGCGGCCAGCCGACCGGCGATGAGACCGAGGTCGACGTCGCGCTCGTGCTCGACGACGAGGACATGAGCGGCCTCGGGGCTGGGGCCGGCCGTCTCGAGCGGGTCTGGAATCACGAGGGAGAGAGTAGTGGAGCCGTCACGCGAGGCATCCTCCCCCGTGTCTGGGCCGTTCCCGTCACACCGGAGCGCTGCAGCGCTCCGGCTCGGGAAGAACGAACCAAACGCCATCGGTCAGGGGTCGCGCCGGCGGGCCTCGCCGCGGGCCGTACGACCGAGCCGGGGCTCACCCTCGCGGAAGACCTCCTGGACCCCGTAGAGCGGGCGACCCTTGACCTCGTCGTAGATCCGCCCGACGTAGGTCCCGATGATGCCCATGAGAAGCAGCTGCAGACCGCCGACGAGGAAGACCGCAGTGACGATGAAGGTCCAGCCCTCGACGACCCTCTCGGGGGCGAAGATGCGCACACCCATCACATACAGGATCCCGAGCAGCGCCAGGAACGACATGACCAGGCCGGCCCGCGAGATGAGCTGCAGGGGCTTGGCGGAGAAGCTCGTGATCCCGTCGACCGCGAACTTGATCATCTTCCGCAGCGGGTAGCCGGTCGTGCCTGAGTGGCGCGCGTCGCGGTCGAAGAGCACGGCCTTCTGCTTGAAGCCGATCTCGGAGATGATCCCCCGCAGGAAGCGCGCGTGCTCGCCGTAACGGCGTAGTTGATCGGCAACGGCGCGGTCGATGAGTCGGAAGTCCCCGGTGTTCCTCGGGATATCGACGCTCGACATGACACCGAGGACGCGGTAGAAGGCGCTCGCCGAGAGCCTCTTGAAGGCCCCGTCCTTGCGGGTGCGACGTTGCGCGTAGACGACGTCCCAGCCGTCCTGCCACTCCCGGATGAGCTCCAGGCTGACCTCGGGCGGGTCCTGCAGATCCGCGTCCATGATGACGATCGCGTCCCCGCGGGCGTGGTCGATGCCGGCGGAGACGGCGACCTGGTGCCCGAAGTTGCGGGCCAGGTCGATGACCGTGACGCGGTGGTCGCGCCGGGACAGCTCGATGAGGCGGTCGAGCGAGCCGTCCGGGCTGCCGTCGTTGACGAAGATGAGCTCGACGTCGACGTCGATCGTGGCGACAGCCGCACTGATCCGCTCGTGGAGCAGATCGATGTTGCCTTCCTCGCGGTAGATCGGCAGGACGTACGAGATCAGGGGGCGCGACGTCATGCGTCCTCGGTCGCCGCCTCTGCCTCGACCTCGGTCCTGACCTCCGGCTCGGCGTCGACGCCGGCCTCGGCACGCTGCTCGGGGGTGATCGGCGCGGGCGCCTCCGTGAGCGGGTCGTAGCCACCACCGGACTTGGGGAAGGCGATGACGTCGCGGATGCTCTCGAAGCCGCCGAGGAGCATGACGATGCGGTCCCAGCCGAAGGCGATCCCGCCGTGCGGGGGCGCGCCGTACTGGAAGGCGTCCAGGAGGAAGCCGAACTTCTCCTGCGCCTCCTCCGGCGAGAGCCCCATGACCTGGAAGACCCGCTCCTGCACGTCCCGCCGGTGGATACGGATCGACCCACCACCGATCTCGTTGCCGTTGCAGACGAGGTCGTAGGCGTAGGCGAGCGCCGAGCCGGGGTCGGTGTCGAAGGTGTCGAGGAACTCCGGCTTCGGGGAGGTGAATGCGTGGTGCACGGCGGTCCAGGACCCCGCACCGACGGCGACCTCACCGGCGGCAACGGCCTCGGCGGTCGGCTCGAAGAGCGGCGCATCGGTGACCCACAGGAAGCTCCAGGCGGACTCGTCGATGAGGCCGCACCGCCGGCCGATCTCGAGGCGGGCGGCTCCGAGCAGCGCCCGGGACGGCTTCGGCGCCCCGGCAGCGAAGAAGATGCAGTCACCCGGCTGGGCGCCGACGTGGGCCGCCAGCCCGGCGATCTCGGTCTCGGAGAGGTTCTTGGCCACCGGACCCGAGAGCTCGACCGAGCCGTCGGCACCCTCGTTGACCAGGACGTAGGCAAGTCCCCGGGCACCTCGCTGCTTGGCCCAGTCCTGCCAGGCGTCGAGCTGTTTGCGCGGCTGGTTCGCACCGCCCGGCATGACGACAGCACCGACGTAGTCGGCCTGGAACACCCGGAACGGCGTCTGCGCGAAGTACTCGGTGCACTCGACGAGCTCGAGCCCGAAGCGCAGGTCGGGCTTGTCCGTGCCGAAGCGGCGCATGGCCTCGGTGTAGCTCATGCGCGGGAAGGGCGCCTGGAGATCCACGTCAATGAGCGCCCAGATCTCCTTGACGATGGCCTCACCGAGCTCGATGACGTCGTCCTGCTCGACGAAGCTCATCTCGATGTCGAGCTGGGTGAACTCCGGCTGACGGTCCGCGCGGAAGTCCTCGTCGCGGTAGCACCGGGCGATCTGGTAGTACCGCTCCATCCCGCCGACCATGAGGAGCTGCTTGAAGAGCTGCGGGGACTGCGGGAGCGCGTACCAGCAGCCCGGGGCGAGGCGCGCCGGGACGAGGAAGTCGCGCGCACCCTCGGGGGTGGACCGGGTGAGCGTCGGGGTCTCGATCTCGACGAACTCGCGCTCACCGAGGACCTTGCGGGCCGCCGCGTTGACCTTGGAACGCAGCCGCAGCGCGTGCCCCGCGCTGCGGGTCCCGGGCCGGCGCAGGTCGAGGTAGCGGTGCTTGAGCCGGGCCTCCTCCCCCACCGTGACGCGCTCGTCGATCTGGAACGGCAGCGGCGCGGACGGGCTGAGCACGACGATGTCGCTCGCGACGACCTCGACCTCGCCGGTCGGCAGGTCGGGGTTGACGTTGTGCGCGGCGCGAGCGGTGACCTCGCCCGTCACCTGGATGCAGTACTCGCTGCGCAGGTCGTGGGCCGCCCCGGTGAGCACCTCGTCGCGCGCGACGACCTGGACCACCCCGGAGGCGTCACGCACATCGATGAAGGCCACCCCGCCGTGATCGCGACGCCTCGCCACCCATCCGGTCAGGGTGACAATGGTGCCGGTGTCGGACGCGCGCAGCGTGCCGGACTCGTGGGTGCGGAGCACGGAGGTTCCTTTGCTGGTGATGAGTACGAGGGGTGAGTACTGGATGTTCGGCCGTCGGCCGAGGAGGTATGCGACGCGCCCGCAGGCGCAATGATCGCACCTCATCCTACGGATCGGGCCCGCGTGGTCGAAAACGCGCGACCTCAGGCCGTGGGCTCGGCCCTCTCCCCAGCGGCCTGGATCGCGGTGATCGCGACGGTGTTGATGATGTCGCTGACCAGTGCACCGCGGGAGAGGTCGTTGACCGGCTTGCGTAGCCCCTGTAGCACGGGGCCGATGGCGAGCGCACCGGCCGAGCGCTGGACGGCCTTGTACGTGTTGTTGCCCGTGTTGAGGTCGGGGAAGATCAGCACGGTGGCCTGCCCCGCGACCGGGGACTCGGCGAGCTTGGCCTGGGCGACGACCGGGTCGACGGCGGCGTCGTACTGGATCGGTCCCTCGACAGGGAGCTGCGGCATCCGCTGACGGACCAGCTCGGTGGCCTGGCGGACCTTCTCGACGTCGGCACCCGAGCCGGACTCACCGGTGGAGTAGGACAGCATCGCGACCCTGGGCTCGATGCCGAACTGGCGCGCTGTTCTCGCCGACGAGATGGCGATGTCGGCCAGCTGCGCGGGGTCGGGATCGGGGTTGACAGCGCAGTCACCGTAGACGAGCACCCGATCGGGCAGGCACATGAAGAACACCGAGGAGACGACGGACACGTCGGGGGTGGTCTTGATGACCTCGAGCGCGGGCCGGATCGTGTGCGCGGTCGTATGCGCGGCGCCGGACACCATGCCGTCGGCCAGGCCGTCGAGCACCATCATGGTCCCGAAGTACGACACATCGGTGCAGTGGTCGAGTGCCTGGTCGTAGGGGATCTTCTTGTGCTTGCGCAGCTCGGCGTACTCCTTCGCGAACCGGGGCAGCAGGTCCGAGCTCGGCGGGTCGATGATCTGGGCGCCCGAGATGTCGACGCCGACCTCCGCCGCCTTCGCCTTGATCACGTCAGGTGGGCCCAGGAGGGTGATCCGACAGATGTCCCGCTCGAGGAGGAATGCTGCGGCCTGCAGGATCCGCTCCTCGGTCCCCTCCGGCAGCACGATGTGGCGGCGGGCGGCCCTCGCCCGGCTGAGCAGCATCTGCTCGAACATCCGGGGCGTCACGATGTCGGGCACGGACGCGGCGGTGCCCCGGACCAGCTCCGCTCCGGCCACATGGGTCCGGAAGGCCTCGAGCGCCGCCTCGACCTTGCGCTGCGAGAAGGACGTCGCGTTCCCGGGCGCGGCGAGCAGCTGCTGCGCGGCCGTCGAGATGTCGTCGGGCGCACTGATCACTGCGATCTCCGCGCCCGCAGCGTCGAGGATGGCTGTGATCAGCCGGAGGAGCGGCTCGGGGATCGTGTAGGACCCCGTGACGACGATGCCTGCGATGCGTGGTCCGCTGAGCGCCTGGGAGAGGACGACTCCGAGCAAGGTGTCCGGACGGTCACCCGAGACGACGACAAGCGCGTCGTCGCTCAGTGTCAGGAGGTCGTGGTCGAGGCGTCCCGCCGCGATCGTGATCTCGAGCGCCTCACGATCGAGCGCGGCGGGTGGGCCATACACCTGACGGCCACTCACGGCGCCGGCGAGCTGACCGACGCTTCGGGCTCCGAGCAGCGGGATCTCGGGGATGGCGTATGCGGGGCACCCCACTCGTGACAACGCCGACCGGACGTCGGCCAGCTGGTCGGCGCAGGCCCGGTTCGCGATGACGGCGAGGACCGATGCGTGGTGGAGTCGGGCATCCGCCATGGCCGACTCAGCGGCCCGGGCCACGAGCTCCGGACTACGGTGTCGCGCCGAGACCACGAGGATGATCGGGGCACCGAGGTTCGCAGCGACCTCTGCGTTGAAGCCGAACTCCATCGGCCCGGCGACATCGGTGTAGTCGGACCCGACGACCAGGAGAGCGTCGCAGTCCTCGGACAGCCGATTCGCCTTCTCGACGATGATCGTCATCGCGGCCACCGGGTCGGCGATCATCTGGTCGTAGGTCACGCCGATCGCGTCGGCATAGCGCTGGGAGGCGCCGAGCTGCTCGAGCAGCATCGTCAGGACATGGTCGCGCACCCCGTCGCTTCGCACGATGGGGCGGAAGACCGAGACGCGGCGGAACTGTTGCCGCATCTCGTCCAGCAGTCCGATCGCGACCGCCGACTTCCCGGACAGCGGGTCCGGGGAGGCGAGCACGATGGTCCGCGCCTGCCCGATCGGGGTCATGAACCCGGGTGCTCCCCGAGGACGCGGTCGAGGATGCTGTCGAGGCCCTGCGGCACCGTGCCCAGTGCGGCGATGACCGCGGACCGGACCGCCGCCCGATCCTCCGTCGCCGGCGGACTCGTCCTGGCCGGTGACCCCGTGCGGGTGATTGTCACTCCCCGGGCGAGTGCGAACTCCTTCGCGTGGTCGGTCACGGTCGTGTCGCCGTCGACCTCCAGGGTGCGCTTGCCCTCGGCGAGCAGGCGGTCGATGTCGACCTTGGTGATGAAGCGTCGTGCCATGTCAGGCTCCTGGCTTTCCAGTGATTGACTCGATAGCGGTGATGGCGGCGTCGCGCGCGGCGAGGATGTCCGACTCGGAGCCCGACATCCACAGCCGGCCGTAGACACCCACGGATGAGAAGTGGTTGAGCCACACCGGCGCCGCCTTCTCGGCCTCGTTCGCGGCGAGCGTGATGTAGGCGGCCGGCGCGACCTCGAGGACGAGCATCGTCTGACCGGCGACGATCATCGTGCCTCGGTTGAAGCGGTTGAGCAGCTGCGCCTGGTAGGGGTTGACGTTCGTGATGACCTGCATCGAGGCGACCTGCGGTTTGACCCGGTCCTCGATGCGGCGATCCAGCGTCTCGAGCACGACCTCCCCGGCCCGGAGCACGTCCGCCTGGGACATCGAGTGGACCTCGAACATCCCGAACTCGCGCTCGACGATCTGGGTCCCCGGACGCACGTCGGTGGACTTGACGACCTGGTCGACCATCGGGAACACCCAGTTACCCGGCGCCATCTCGACGTAGAGGCTGGCCATCCCCTCCACCGGCGGGTCACCCTGGGTGATCGTGCCGATGAATGCCGCGAACTGCGGCTGCATCCGATCGATATGGCAGTAGGCACGCAGCTGGAACGAGTCACCGTTCATGGTTGGCCTCCTTGACTGGCGAGACGTCGGATGGCCGCGTCCCGCTCCCAGGTGTCAGCGGCCGCCTCCGCCGCGCTGTCGAATGCGGCGACCCCGAGCGGGGTCACGAACAGCGGGTGGGGCGGGACCTCGGCAGGAACCCCCGTCATGGCGGAGATGATCGGAGCGATCCCGGAGAACGCGGCCGTTCCTCCCACCAGATAGATCTTCTCCACTTCGTGACCCGTGATCTGCCGCGTGACGATGCTGCCGATCTTCTCGAGGGTCGGGCGCACGATCGGCAGGAAGTCCGTGTGGTTGGCAGGGTCCTGCTTGCGCTGCTCGGCCTCCTCGATGCTCAGTCCGAGCGCGCCGGCGAGGACGAGCGTGAGGTGCTTGCCACCGGTCGGCTCGTCGTCGGTGGCGATGACGGCGCCGTCACGCAGGATCGCGATCCCGGTCGTCCCCCCGCCGATGTCGACGACCGCACCGTCCGTGATCCCGAGGACGGCGTTCGCTGCCGTGGGCTCGTCCACAACGGCCGTGCACTCGATCCCCACGCTCTCGAGGACGTAGCGGTGAGCGCGGTGGTCGCTCCCGGATACCGCCGGCGGGATGGTCACGGCGGCGTGGGTGAGCGGGCGTCCGACCCGCTCCTCGACGGCGGTCTTGAGCTCGCCGACCACGTGCTGCGCACCCGCGAAGTCCCAGACGATCCCGTCCCGGACGACGTCGGCGAAGGTCGAGGCGCCGGCGAGCGGCGTCCCGGCCTCGTCGGTGACGAAGATGACGGTGTATGCGGTGCCCAGGTCGACCCCGACCCTCACCTGGTCGGGGATGGTGCGCAGTGGCCCCGGCCGCATCGAGCGGGCCGCTGCCTTCAGGAGCCGTCCGGCTCCCGGCCTCCAGGTCGTCTCTGCAGGGGTCACGAGTGCCTCAGCTCCACATTCCTCGGCTTGCTGTTGGTCAGCTCCACGCTTGTCAGCTCCACGCTCGTCAGCTCCACGTTCGTCAGCTCCCGTCCCTCGACTGCACGTGCTTCAGCTCCAGCGTCAGCTGCAGGTAGTAGACGATGCTCGAGAACCGGTTGAGCGCGTGGCAGAGGCTGGCGCCGTAATCGTGGTGTGGCGACGGGAACGCCTCGAGCGCGACGATCTCCACCTCCCTGGACTGGGTCCGCAGCACGTTGAGCATCTGCTGGAGCATCGACGCCGAGCCGTCGATGGTGAGGTGGTCGATGCCCAGCACTCCCTTCGGGTCGTGCGTGGCCCGATGGATCTGCTCCAGATCGAGGCCGTCCACGACCGCCTCGGCGGCCGGACGCTCGTTGTACTCCGCCGAGATGAGCTCACGGCAGTACGCCGCCAGCGTGCCTAGGGCCCCGGCCGTCTCGGCCTCGCCCTCGTCCCGTGCCTGGCGCTCAGTCATGAGGACGAGCGCGTGCAGCGAGTCGATCCGTCCCCTCAGCACGATCCTGGGGTGGGTCTTGCTCGCGTAGTGCACGGCGTTGAGCTGGGTCTGACTGTCGCCCTTGTGCTCCACAGCCGATCCGCACGCCGTGCACAGCGGGACGTCTCCGCTCCTGTTGACCGGGAAGGTCGCGGGGACGTCCCACCGCGGCGCTGACCCGCCGGCTCCCCGGCTGCGGCCCGCCTGTCCCGCGGTGGGCGTCTCCTCGACCGTCAGGTCCCACTCGGCGACGAAGTCGGCGGCAGCGGGAGAGAGCCGCGCCCCCGGGAAGACGCGTACGACGGCTCCCCGGGTCGGTCGCCTGACCTGCTCCCGCAGCTCGGCCTCGGTGACGTACATCGCCGGCGTCACCCCGCCCAGTCGGCGGGGAAGGTGACGTAGACGAACTTCGCCCAGCTCGGCGTCCCGAAGGTGATCGAGGAGCCCTTGGGAACGTACAGCACGTCCCCTGCCCGACCGATCAGGGTGCCGTTCTTCGTCCCGATGTGGAGCTCGCCTTCCATGACGATCTGGACCTCGTCATAGGTGAGCGTCCACGGGAACTTCCCGGCGGTCAAGGTCATGTACCCCGCCGCCACGGGCGAGCCGTCCTGGGAGGTCACCACATCAGTCGCGTGCACCTGCTGGTCCGGGCCGGGACCCGGGAAGCCGAAGGGCTCCATGACCACCGTTCGGTGGTCGACCACCTTCGGCGCCGCCCTGGGCCCACCACTCCCGCCGTCAGCGGCGAGCATGGTCGTCACCAGCCGTCGCACGTGTGACTCAAGGTCATCGGAGCCTGAGCCACCAGACGCAGAGCCACCAGACGCAGAGCCTGTACGGCCACTGTGGCCCGCCTGGCCGCTCGCTCCGCCTCCGTGCTCCACGAGCTGGATCCCACGGTCCCTTGCGAGGTCCCGCGCCAGTGGGGTGACCAGTGCCCCTGCGGGCACGACGAAGTCACCGGGAGGTGCGTCGCGAATGTCGGCTGCGGACACCAGCGTTCGGCCCATGCCGATCACATCCCTTCACCTGTCCCGGGCGCTCCGGCACGCGCCTTGGGCACGTGCCGGGCGCCGGATTCGTGTGTGCCGCCGCGTCAGCGGTGCGGCAGGATCATCTCGACGTCGCCGTGCGGCCGCGGGATGACGTGGACGGAGATGAGCTCTCCGACCCGACCTGCCGCTGCTGCGCCGGCGTCCGTTGCGGCCTTCACCGCACCGACGTCCCCACGGACCATGACGGTCACGTAGGCACTGCCGATCTGCTCCTTGCCGATGAGGGTCACGTTCGCGGCCTTCACCATGGCGTCTGCGGCCTCGATGGCACCGATGAGACCGCGGGTCTCCACCATTCCGAGGGCGATCATCTGGACATCGGCCATTGCTGTTCTCCTTTGCTGGGTTCCTGACGGGCTTGTCACTGCTGTGGTGCTGTCCGGTCGGGCCTGCTGGGCAGGTGCCGGGGGTTCAGGTGCCGGGGGTTCAGGTGCCGGCGGGTCCTGGGCTTGGGGCTCTTGTGCTTGCTGTTCCTTGGCCTTGGCTGCAGGCGCCTTGCTGGCGGCCTGCGCGGCAACCGGCTTCTTCGCCCTTGGCTTGCGAGGCGGTGGGGCCGGCCCGGCCTCACCCTTGGGGACCGGATCGTCGGTCATGACGTCACTCCTTCATCTCCTCGAGAACCATCTTGACGAGCCGCTCGATGGCGGCGACGTCCAGGGATCCGTTCCCTGTGGAGGCGGGCTGGTCCCACCTCTGGTCAGACGCCCACCCACCCTGCGACGCGCGCCGGGCCTCCGGCGGGACATCCCGCAGGTGATAGGCCAGTCGCTTGACGTTGAGCAGGTGGTGGACGGTGATGTTGTCACTGCTCACCGATCCGCCGAGTCCTCCGGGGCCGAGTGTCATCGAGGGCATGACCCCGGTGGTCGCGCCGATGGCGCCGAGGGTTCCCCAGGTGTTGACCAGGATCCGGAAGGCGGGCTTCTCGATGCCGAAGGCGAGGATGGACTCCTCGTCCTGGGAGTGGATCACGAGCGAGTGTCCGTCGCCGCCGAAGTGGAGCAGCTGGATGGACCGCTCGCACCCGGCCCGCCAGCCGTCCTCGACCATGAAGCCCAGGACGGTCGTGAGCTTCTCGCGGGACAGTGGGTGGGCCGGCCCGACGCCGCCGAGATCGGCCACGAGGATGCGGGCCGAGTCGGGCACCGTGAGCCCTGCGAGCCGGGCGATCGCCTGCGGAGTGCGCCCCACATAGTCGGCGATCATCATGCCGTTGGGTCGGAACATCCGGTTCCCGAGCCGCTCCGCCTCGTCAGCGGTGAGCCAGTGAGCTCCTCGCTCCTGCATGAGGCGCCTCAGCTCGTCGGCGATCGGACGGTCCGCCACGACGGTCTGCTCCGTCGCGCAGATCGTCGAGCAGTCGAACGCCTTGGAGTCGACGATGTCCGCCGCCGCCCGGAGGATGTCGGCCGTGCGGTCGACATAGACCGGGACGTTGCCCGGACCGACCCCCAGCGCCGGTTTCCCGACACTGTGTGCGGCCTTGACCATGCCCGGCCCGCCGGTGGCGAGGATCAGCGAGGTGGCGTAGTGGTTCATCAGCTCCTGGGTGCCGGCGAGAGCCACCTCCGTGAGGCAGCTGACCAGTCCCACGGGCATTCCGGCGGCCTCGCCGGCCTCCACGAGGACCCGGACCGCCTCGGCCGTGCACTGCGCGGCCGAGGGGTGCGGGGCAACGATGCAGGCGTTGCGGGCCTTGACCGAGATGAGCACCTTGAAGATCGCCGTCGACGTCGGGTTCGTGCTGGGGGTCAGCGCCGCGACGACACCCACCGGCCAGCCGATCTCGACCACCTTGCGGGCCTCGTCGTGCCGGAGCACCCCGCACGTGGGGATGTCCTTGATCGACTCCCAGACCGACTTCGCGGCGAACTCGTTCTTGATGCGCTTGTGATCGGGGTCGCCGAAGCCGGTCTCGTCGTGGGCCAGCCGGCCCAGTCGAGCGGCCTCGCGCATCCCGGCCTCGACCATCGCGGCGCAGATCCGGTCGACCTCTTCCTGGCTCGCGAACTGGAAGGCGCGCTGTGCCTCGCGTGCCTTCACTGCCAGGTCGCGAGCCTGCTGGATCGACCTGAGATCCGCATCGTAGGTCTGCACACTCATCGTCGGCTCCGTCAGAACTTCACGGGGTTGCCTGCCACCTCGAGGACCGCATCGGCGAACGCCATGCAGGCTGCACGGCACGCGCTCTGGGACCCGGAGAGCAGGCCACCGGAGAAGTTCGTCTCGCTCGGCGGCTCGAACCACACCTGCATCTCGACCTCCGCGGCCTTGACCGCGGCATCGAGCGCGTAGCTGGCCTCGAGGGGTGGGGCGATGAGGTAGGCCAACGGGGTGCCGACCTCGACCCCCGCCTCCTTGCTCAGGTAGCTGCCCGTCCGCGAGATGGTGTGGGCGAAGAACGCCAGGCTGTCGTCCTCGTTGGCGCTCGTGAAGTGGGCCTGCTCCTCCGCGTACGCGATGGCGGCGGTGAGCCCCGAGCGGGCCTCCGCCGGATCCGGCGCGCCGAGGATGCCGATGATCTCACCGGAGAGCGGGCCCGACGCGTGCGCCGATCCTGCGTAGAAGCTGTGCGCGTAGACCACGTCGACCTCTGCCATCTTCGTCGCCTCGTCGAGGGCGACGTAGAGGGAGTCGTCGATGTCGCAGGTCAGCAGCGCCAGTGACTTGTGCCGGGGCTCGAGCTTGAGCTTGCTGGCCAACGTCGGGTGGACGTTGGGGATGATGCGTGCCGCCAGGACGGTCGGCTTGATCGGGTCCAGGATTGCCATGACCGTGTTTCCTCTCAATCCTTCTTATGAACTCGGAGCCAGCTCGCGGAGCGTGACGCCGCTGGCGCTGTACCGGAGCATGCGCTGGATGAACTCGACGACGTAGGCGCCGGCCTCGAGCGGGTTCGTCCCTCCGTGGGTGGTGATCATGCAGATGAGGTCACGATCCGCGTCGGACTTGCCCGGCTGCGGGTCGTAGCCCATGTAGGCGCTCATCGCGTCCGCGATCCCGAGTCCGGGCCGCTCGCCGATGA
>JAAYCP010000117.1 GCA_012729695.1 Actinomycetales bacterium
GATTGGGCAGCAATTGCGGTCGAAATGCGGAGCAGCAGTCGAACCTTGGAGGAAGTGGCGAACGAGACGGCAGATGTCGAACGACGGAGCAAAGGTCAACCAAGGCCCCTGCGGCGGTGGGCCTCAGGAGGCTGGGCGGCGTGCGGCCATGGGCAGCCGCAGCAGCGCATGGCCGACGATGGGCAGCAGCGGCCAGACCCAGTTCACGCCGTCGGCGTCGACGATGCCGTAGCGCGCCATGACTCCGAGGCCGCCGCACATGAGCACGCAGGCGGTGACGGCCAACCAGGTCGGGGGAGCGGGGCGCTCGTCGCGACGAGGGTTCTCGAATCGACCCAGCACAGCGATGAAGCCGAGGAGGACGACGGCGAGCACGACGATCCACAGCGGCCTGGTCACCCACCACAGGGCCGTGTTCGGCTCGACCCCGAGACCGAACCCACCCAGCAGCAGGGACAGACCGAGCAGGAGCACCATGACCGTGAGGTGCCACAGGTAGAGCGTCATGATCCGGGCGTTCACGGCCACGGTCACCAGCCACGGGCGGCGGCGCTGCAGCCAGCTCGCGAGCGGCCGCTCGGCCAGGAGGATCACCCCGCCCTGGAACATTCCGAGCAGGAGCATCGTGGCCCGGGTGGGGAAGGAGTTGTTCACGGCCGCGCCCTCGACGCCGATCATCGAGATCGGGTAGGGGCCGACGTTGACGGCGAGCAGCAGACCCGCCAGACCCGTGACCGCCAGGGCGACCCGACGCAGGCGGGTGGCGAGCGCGCCGTCGAGCCACGCATACCCGAGCTGGTGGACCGTCGCCCAGGCGACCAGGTAGTTCACGAAGCCGACGAGGAGCCGGTCGGTGCCGATGCTCACCGCGTCGACGGCGAAGGCGAGGACGAGACCGGCGGCGATCGTCCACCAGCCGTACCGCTCCCAGAGCGCCAGCGTGAACGGGGCGACCGCGACGACGAGGACGTACGCAGCGAGGAACCAGGTCGGCACGAGGGCGACCTGGGAGGCGAGCCGGAGCGTCGATCCCGGCACGCCGAGGCTGTATGCGGTGGCCGCCAGCGCGAGCCACGCCACCAGGAGCGGAACGACCGGACCGCCGAGACGCTGCAACCTGGCCCGGAGCCAGGCCGCGTAGGACTGCGACCTCCCGCGCGCCGAGCGCCACGAGAGCGCGTTGGCGTAGCCACCGACGAGGAAGAAGATCGGCATCACCTGGAAGACCCAGGTGAGCGGGTGGGTCCACGGGGCGAGGTCGAGCAGCGCGCCGGGGACGAGCTCGCCGTCGCGGATGACGACGGCGGCCATGAGCCAGTGCCCCACGACGACGACCGTGATGGCCAGGGCGCGGAGGAAGTCGACGACGCGGTTGCGGGTGGCAGGTGTGGCGTCGGTGAGCTCGCGGATGGTGGCGGCGTCCATGAGACCAGAGTGCCGCTCAGTGCCCGGTCGGCGCCTGAGTAGCCCTACCCAACGCGTTCTCGGCGCCCTCGCGTCAGCCCTGCTCCCGCTCGGCTATCCGGAGCCGACAGGCGCCCACCTCGGCGAACGGCTCGAGCGCGACGTCGTAGTCGGCGTCGGCTTCGAGCGCCTTGAGCGCTCCCTCGACCAGGCCCTGGTGGACCTGGCAGACGACCTGCGGGTGCGTGCGGGCGACGTCGAGGAGCGGGCACGTCGTGAGCCGCACCGTGGAGGGCAGCTCGGGGTGGGGAGTGGGGGAGAAGCCCAGGCGTCCCAGCAGGTTGACAACCGCTCTGCGGGAGCTCTCGGTGTCGGTGGGCTCATCGCGAGGACCGGTAGTCGGCCCCTCGTCCTCGATGAGTCGGCGTCCCCAGCCGGCGCCGATGCTGCGGGAGGTGTCGCTCGGGTCGTCGTCCCCGGCGGCCACGTGCTCGGCGAAGGCGGACACCAGGCCGCGGTAGTCACTGACGACCGGATCGTCGGCGGGCAGCGCGCGAGCCGCCTCGGTGGCGCGGTAGCGGATGGCCGGGCGCCCGCGACCTGTGGGCCGGTCCGGGGCCGCCTCGACGAGGGGTGCCCCGTCGGGCGACCCGGGTGTGGGCTCGGCCAGTCCCTCGAGGTGGAGCCGGATCGAGTTCGGGTGCCCCCCGAGCTCGGCGCTGAGCTCGCCGATCGTGGCGCCTTCAGGTCGCGCGAGCAGTGCGGCGAGCACCCGACGGCGTGCCGGCCCGAGTCCGGCCACCGGGGGTGGTGCAGGGCTCGGGCCGAGCGGGGTAATATTCACAGGACCACTGTAAGAAATAGGTAGGGGCGACGACAAGGCGTCTTCGAGACTACCCCCGCCTATCACCACCTTGACCACGCAGACGACCTCGACCACCTGACCGTCCATCGACCACGCGAACCACACAGGAGCACAGCATGAGCAACCCCATCCAGGGACACGGCACGACGACCACCTCGCCCCAGACGCCAGCCGAGCTCGGGCTCCGCGACGTCACGGGCATCCCAGCGGCGGGCGGCTGCGGCTGCGGCCACGAGGACGAGCACCTGCCCGAGCTCGACGCACGCGCCATCCCCCACGCGATCCGGCACGGCGCGATCTTCGGCGCGATCGGTCAGCTGCGTCCCGGGGCCGCCCTGGTCCTGGTCGCGCCGCACGACCCGATCCCCCTCCTCGCCCAGCTCCAGGACCGCGAGGGGGACGCCGTCACCGTCGAGTACCTCCAGCGCGGCCCGCAGGACTGGAAGCTCAAGATGACCCGCGCTCTCTGAGCCACACCCAGCCCACCGACCGAGCCAGATCACCGCAGCCACCGAGAGGACCGAGGAGGAACCGTGCGTCCAGGGCGTCTGGCTCTGCTGCTCCCGGGTGGGGCTGCCCTCCTCGGCGGCCTCAACGGGGCGCTGCTCCTCCTGGGCGTCGCAGCGCCCGTAGGGGCTGAGCGGCTCGCCGACCGCCACGGCGTGATCATGGTCCTGGGCTTCCTCGGGACGGTCATCGCGCTCGAGCGGGCGGTCGCGCTGAGGGCGACCTGGGGCTACCTCGCTCCCGGGCTGCTCGGCGCCGGTGGCCTCGCGCTCCTCAGTCCACTCGCCCCGGTTCTCGGCACGTTGCTCCTCATGAACGGCGCGCTCGTCCTCGTCGCCGTGTATGCCGCCCTCCATCGGCGCACCCGTGACCCGGGGGTGCTCGTCCAGCTCCTCGCTGCGGTGCTCGCGGCCTGTGCCGCGGGTCTCCTGCTGTTCGCCGAGACAGCTGCCCTGGTCCCGTGGCTCGCCGGCTTCGTCGTGCTCACCATCGCTGCGGAGCGGGTGGAGCTGGCCCGCCTGGCCCTGCCGCGAGGCGCCCCGGAGGCTCTCCTCGGCTTCGCGAGCGCCCTCGTGGGCACCCTCATCCTCGCGCTGACGGTGCCGGAGATCGGGACCCGCGCATACGGTCTCGTCCTGCTGCTCCTCGCACTCTGGCTGGCCCGCCACGACGTGGCTCGCCGGATGATCCGCACCAGCGGGCTCCCGCGCCTGAGCGCGGCCGCGATGCTGACCGGGTATGCGTGGCTCACCGTCGCCGCCCTCACCTGGCTCGTCGCGGGCGTGCCGAGGTCGACGGCGGTGTACGACACCGTGATCCACAGCGTCTTCCTGGGATTCGGCATCTCGATGGTGATCGCGCACGTGGCGGTCATCCTGCCGGCCGTGCTCGGGATCCGCCTGCCCTACCACCCGACGCTGTGGATCCCGCTCGTCGTGCTCCATGCCGGGATGCTCGTGCGGATCGGCCTCGGCAACGGCGCCGGCATCCCGGCCGCGATGACCGGCGGCTCGGTCGTCACCGTGGCGGCCCTGCTCGTCCTCGTCCTCACCGTGCTCGGCCTGACCCGACGCGGCCGCCGCGAGAGCCGGCCCGCAACCAGCGCCGTCACGCGCGCCACACCAGACACCGACACCCGACCGAGAGTCGACGCATGACCATCCTCGAACGTGAACGTGAGCCTCAGCGCGAAGACGACCGCACACGGCCGGCGCCCCGCGGGCCTGCCGGCGCCCGCGGTCGGTGGGTGCTGCGCGACCGACCCGGCGTCGTCTGGCTGTTCCTCGCGGTCCTCGTCTCGATCGTCCACCGCGAGGTCCCGGAGAGCACGTGGCTCATGGTCCACCTGCTCCTCCTCGGTGCGCTGACCCACTCGATCTTCGTGTGGAGCACCCACTTCACGCAGGCCCTTCTCAAGACACCTCCGGACCTGGATGCCCGACGGCAGCAGTCGATCCGGCTGGTGCTCCTCCTCGCGGGCACCACCCTCGTCCTCATCGGCGTGCCGACCACCTGGTGGTGGCTCACGCTCACGGGCGCTGTGCTCGTCGTGGCGGCGGTCCTCTGGCACGCGATCGCGCTCGTCCGACGGTTGCGCCACGCCCTGCCAGGACGGTTCCGGATCACCGTGCGCTACTACCTCGCCTCGGCAGCCTGCCTCCCGCTCGGCGTGACGATGGGGGTCCTCCTCGCCCGCGGTCCAGCCGACCCCTGGCACGCGCGGATGCTCCTGGCGCACACCGTCTTCAACGTCCTGGGCTGGGTCGGTCTCACCGTGACCGGGACGCTGCTGACCCTGTGGCCGACCATGCTGCGCACGAGGATGGACGCCCGCGCCGAGACGCTCGCCAAGCAGGCACTCCCCGTCCTCGCGAGCGGACTCGCTCTGCTCGCCGGCTCAGCTCTCGTCGGGCTTCGGGTGGGCACGGTCGTCGGACTCCTCCTTTATCTCGCCGGGGTGCTGTGGTGGGGCCGGGCCCTGTATGCGCCGGTACGGCAGGCGCCGCCGCGCGAGTTCGCGACGGCATCGGTCGGGGCATCGCTGGTCTGGCTCGTCGTCGCCATCGGGTGGCTGGGTGTGGCCCTCGTCAGTGGTGATGCGTGGCCGGAGACCGGCGACGGAATCGGCTCGTGGACCGCTGTCGTCGCCGTCGGCTTCGCGGCCCAGCTGCTCACCGGCGCGCTGTCCTACCTCCTGCCCTCGGTGCTCGGCGGCGGACCAGCGGTGGTCCGAGCAGGGCAGCGGTTCTTCGACCGGTGGGGCTCCGCCCGCCTGATCATCATCAACGCCGGTCTCGTCCTCTGCCTGCTGCCCGTCCCGAGCTGGGTCCGCGTCGTCGTCTCGATCCTCGTCCTCGCGGCGCTGGCCGTCTTCATCCCGCTCATGCTCGTCGGACTCCGGGCCAGCGTGCAGGCCAGGCGCACTCCCGTCCAGGAGCGCACGCCACCGCCGGCGGAGCGCCCGACCATCTGGACCGCGGGCCAGCTCGTCGCTGCTGTCGCGACGCTGGCTGTTGCCGTGTCCGTCGGTGTCGCCGTCGACCCGGCCGCGGCCGGTCTCGCCCCGACGACCTCCTCGGACACCTCGGCAGCCGAGGTGCAGCCCACCGGCGAGGTGACGCGAGTGCAGGTCTCGGCGGAGGACATGCGCTTCGAGCCGAGCACGATCACCGTGCCCGCCGGGAATGAGCTCGTCATCGAGGTCGTGAACAACGACCCGTCGACGACCCACGACCTCACTCTCGCCGGGAAGCGGACCCCTCGCCTGGCACCCGGCGAGAGCGCAGTCCTCGAGGTGGGCGTGGTCGGTGCCTCGATGGAGGGCTGGTGCACCATCGTGGGTCATCGCCAGATGGGGATGGTCCTCACCGTCCTCGTCGAGGGCGGTGACGACGCCGGGCAGGCTGCCAACGGCGCCGGCCACCCCGGCCACGGTGAGGGGGCCGCGGCCGGTGCCGCGGGCATACCTCTGCCGCACGCTGATCCGGATGCCACGGTGACCCAGGTCGTCGACCCGCGACTCGCGCCCCTCACTACCGCAACGGTGCACCGAATCACGCTGACCGCCACGGAAGTTCCGCTCGAGGTCGCGCCGGGCGTGTGGCAGAGGCGCTGGACGTTCAACGGTCAGGTGCCCGGCCCGACGCTGCACGGCCGGGTGGGCGACGTCTTCGAGGTCACCCTGGTCAACGACGGGTCGATGGGGCACTCGATCGACTTCCATGCCGGTGCCCTCGCCCCCGACGAGCCGATGCGGACGATCCCGCCAGGCGAGTCGCTCGTCTACCGCTTCACCGCGCAGCGGGCCGGGATCTGGATGTACCACTGCTCGACCATGCCGATGAGCTCCCACATCGCGGCCGGGATGCATGGAGCCGTCGTCATCGAGCCGGCCGGCCTGCCCGAGGTCGACCGGTCGTATGTGCTGGTCCAGTCCGAGGTCTACCTCTCCTCTGCTGCCGGTTCCCCCGAGGACGCCACCGAGGTCAACGCCGACGCGATCGCCGCCGAGGCGCCGAGCGCGGTGGTGTTCAACGGAATTGCGGACCAGTACGGCATCGAGGGGGAGCCGTTCGAGGCAAGGGTGGGGGAGCGGGTCCGCTTCTGGGTGCTCGCCGCGGGGCCCAACCGGGGCACTGCCTTCCACATCGTCGGTGGCCAGTTCGACACGGTCTGGCAGGAGGGTGCCTACCTCCTCGGAGGGGCGGACGGGGCCGAGGGCGGCAGCCAGGTCCTCGGCCTCCACCCGGCACAGGGCGGATTCGTCGAGCTCACCTTCCCCGAGCCCGGGCACTACCCCGCCGTCTCCCACCTGATGATCGACGCCGAGCGAGGGGCCCGCGGCATCGTCCGGGTCACTCCCTGACCGTCGTCTCCGACCGCCCACCCGCCGCAGAGGGATCGGCTGGGCCAGGGCACGGCGTGAGGTGACTCGTGGAAAGATGGGAGATGAAGCACAACTCCCACGATCAGCGGGGCAGAGGGCTCCGCCGACGAAGGATCCGCCACGAAGGAGCAGGTATGCCCATCGCAACGCCAGAGGTCTACCGCGAGATGCTCGACCGCGCCAAGAACGAGCGCTTCGCCTACCCCGCCATCAACGTCACGTCCAGCCAGACCCTCAACGCTGCGCTGCGCGGCTTCGCCGAGGCCGAGTCCGACGGCATCATCCAGGTGTCCACCGGAGGCGCGGAGTACCTCTCGGGTCCGACCGTCAAGAACATGGTGACCGGGTCGCTCGCGTTCGCCGCCTACGCACACGAGGTCGCCAAGAACTACCCCGTCAACATCGCCCTGCACACCGACCACTGCCCCAAGGACAAGCTCGACGGCTTCGTCCGTCCGCTGCTCGCGGCCAGCCAGGAGCGCGTCAACGCCGGTGGTCTGCCCTACTTCCAGTCGCACATGTGGGACGGCTCGGCCGTCCCGCTCGAGGAGAACCTCCAGATCGCGCGTGAGCTCCTCGACAAGTGCGCCCAGGCCCATGTCGTCCTCGAGATCGAGGTCGGGGTCGTCGGTGGCGAGGAGGACGGTGTCGAGAACGAGATCAACGAGAAGCTCTACTCCACTCCGGAGGACGCCGTCGCAACGGTGCGGGCGCTCGGCGCCGGCGAGAACGGTTACTACATCACCGCTCTCACCTTCGGCAACGTGCACGGCGTCTACAAGCCCGGCGGCGTCAAGCTCCGCCCGAAGGTCCTCAAGGCCGCCCAGGAGGCCGCTGAGAAGGAGCTCGGTCTGGCCGAGGGTTCCAAGCCGTTCCACCTCGTCTTCCACGGTGGCTCCGGCTCGCTGCCCGAGGAGATCGCGGAGGCTGTCGACTACGGCGTCGTCAAGATGAACGTCGACACCGACACCCAGTACGCCTTCACCCGTCCGGTGGCCGACTGGATGTTCAAGCACTACGACGGCGTCCTGAAGGTCGACGGCGAGGTCGGCAAGAAGAAGCAGTACGACCCGCGCGCCTGGGGCAAGGAGGCCGAGGCCGGCATGGCCGCCCGCATCGTCCAGGCGTGCCAGGACCTGCGCTCCGCCGGCACGCACCGCTGAGCTGGCACGGATGACGGACCTGCTCGGCATCCCCGAGACGCACCTGCCCGAGGATCCTGCCCGGGCCGGCATCGAGGAGGGGCGGCCCGCTGATCAGGTGGCCCGCGCATACCCGGCCTCGTCGCTGGCCTGGGCGGTCCTCGCGGAGGACGCACTCGCGGACGGGGAGCCGGTGATGGCGTATGCGTACGCCCGGACCGGCTACCACCGCGGCTTGGACTCGTTGCGCCGAGCCGGCTGGCGCGGGCAGGGTCCGGTGCCGTGGGAGCACGAGCCGAACCGTGGCTTCCTGCGGGCGCTGGCGGCGTTGGCGCGGGCAGCCGAGGAGATCGGTGAGGAGGACGAGCGTCACCGCTGTGTGGAGTTCCTGCGCGCGTCCTCCGCCACCGGGGCGCGGGAGCTGGGTCTGTAGAAGCCCGGTTGGAAAGGGCTTCAGAAAAACAGATCGCCGGGGGTCGCTGAGCGACCCCCGGCGATGCCCCTGCCAGGGAGCTGGCGCCTCGTGGTCAGACGCCCCTCGTGTCAAAGCGCTGATGTCCCCTGCGGTTCAGCCTCGACACACTTCATCATGCATCGGGCGGACCCTCGCGCGCGACATGTAGAAGCCATTGGCACTAAACTGCCACTCATGTCTGACCGAACGGATGGTGCCCGTCGCCCCCAAGAGGTCATCCGGCACCTCGAACGATTGCTCGACAGGGAGCACCAGCGACTCGAGGTGCGCCGAGGAGAGCTCTCCGAGGTCCGGGAAGCGGTGCGCGCGATGGCGCCGCTCCTCAGCTCGCCGCTCACCGTGCCGCGGGCAGATCTCGAGATCGTCCCCGCCGAGGCGGCCGCTGACGTCATCGGGCAGCTCCTCGACGACTCCGACGGCGGGGTCATCCGCAACGTCACCCGGACGGTCGACTACGGCCCCGGCCTGGAGGAAGAGCGGATCCGGGACATGCAGCAGCGGCTGGCCGACGGACTGGTCATGCGCTCGATCTATCCGCTGTCGGTCCTCGACACCGCGGCCGGCCGGCGCTGGATCGCCGCATGGGCGGACGCCGGCGAGGAGCAGCGCTTCGTCTCGGACCCGCCGAGCGAGTTCCTCGTCATCGGCACGAGCACCGTGCTGGCCTGCGCGGAGTGGAACGTGCCAGAGTCCGACTACCTCGTCATCCGGGATCCCATGCTCGTCCAGGTGTTCATCGCCCTGCACGAGGCGACCTACTCGGCGGCCGTGGCACTCAGCCCCGACAACGGCGACCTCCCCGCAGGCGAGGCGAGACTGATCGACCTCATGGCGCTCGGCCTGAAGGACGAGGCCATCGCCCGCACCCTGGGGATCAGCCTGCGCACCATCCGCCGCCGCATCGCCGACCTCATGGCCGAGCACGGGGTGGAGACCCGCTTCCAGCTCGGTGCCGCGTTGCACGCCCGAGGCCGGCTCGAGGCCGGCCCGGTGCCGTTGTCGACCCTGCGCGCCCGCAGTGAGAGCATCTCGAGGCGATAGGCTTCGTCACGCCGGATCCTCCGGTCCCCCTCGTACCATCCCAGAGCCAAGGGAGCCTCCCTCATGCCCGCAGTCGTCATCGTCGGCGCCCAGTGGGGCGATGAGGGCAAGGGCAAGGCCACCGACCTGCTCGGCTCGGCTGTGCAGTACGTCGTGAAGTTCAACGGCGGCAACAACGCCGGCCACACGGTCGTCATCGAGGGCCGGGACGGCACGCGCGAGAAGTACGCGCTGCACCTGCTGCCCTCCGGCATCCTCTCGCCCAACGTCGTGCCGGTCATCGGCAACGGAGTCGTCATCGACCTCGAGGTGCTGTTCGCGGAGCTGGACGGCCTCCAGGAGCGTGGCGTCGACACCTCACGGCTGCTCGTGAGCGCGAGCGCGCACATCATCCCGTCCTACAACCGGACCCTGGACAAGGTCACCGAACGCTTCCTGGGCAAGCGCAAGATCGGCACGACCGGTCGCGGGATAGGCCCCACGTACGCCGACAAGATGAACCGGATCGGCATCCGGGTCCAGGACCTCTTCGACGAGAAGATCCTCTACCAGAAGGTCGAGGCGGCCCTCGCCTTCAAGAACCAGGTCCTCGTCAAGATCTACAACACCCGCGCGGCTGACGTCGACGAGGTGGTCACCGAGCTGAGGTCCTACGCGGACCGTCTCGCGCCGATGGTCACCGACACCTCCCTCGAGCTCGAGCGGGCGCTCGACGAGGACAAGGTCGTCCTCCTCGAGGCGGGCCAGGCCACTCTCCTCGACGTCGACCACGGCACCTACCCCTTCGTCACCTCCTCGTCCGCGACTGCCGGCGGTGCCTGCACGGGCTCCGGCATCCCGCCCACCCGGATCTCCCGGGTCATCGGGATCCTCAAGGCCTACACCACCCGCGTCGGCGAGGGTCCCTTCCCGACCGAGCTCTTCGACGACGACGGCGAGACCCTCCGCAAGGTCGGTGGGGAGTACGGCACGACCACCGGACGGCCGCGCCGCTGCGGATGGCTGGACACCGTCGTCGGCCGCTACGCGACCCGGATCAACGGAGTGACCGACTTCGTCGTCACCAAGCTCGACATCCTCACCGGCTTCGAGAAGCTGCCCGTCTGCGTCGCCTACGACGTCGAGGGGGTCCGGCACGACGAGATGCCGGTCAACCAGAGCGACTTCCACCACGCGAAGCCGATCTACGAGTACCTCGACGGCTGGGGGGAGGACATCTCCGGGTGCCGGACCTTCGAGGACCTGCCCGAGAACGCGCAGCGCTACATCCTGCGGGTCGAGGAGCTCATCGGGGCCCGGGTGTCCGCCATCGGGGTCGGCCCGGGCCGGCACGAGATCATCGCCCGGCACTCACTCGTGGACTGAGCGCGTCGCTGACCGCCACGTTCCTGGCTCCGTTTCCAGCCGGTATCCGACCTGTCTGCAGTGGGGCCAATAGCCCAGATCTCGCCCGATGTAAAGGTCTTGCGCAACCACCTGGAGAGATGTTTCGGTGGTAGCACGCTGGGGGCAGGTGCTTGTCGACGGCGCCTCACCCCCAGCGACCAAGACACCAGCGGCGCCGATGAAGTCGAGTTCACGAGACAGTCGGACACGAGACAGTCCAACACGAGGCAGTCGACCAACCAGTGCACGAACCGCCCCGCGGGGTCGGGGAGCCGAAGGAGGAGCGGATGTCCAAGGGTGAGAGCGCACCGGAGGAGCTCAAGGCGAAGTTCCGCGAGGCCCTCGAGCGCAAGCAGGCGCACGCTGGTCGCGATGTCGGAGCCGACACGGACCACGGCAAGGTCGACCACGCCCACGGTCCGGAGACCACCGCAGCCCAGCAGATGTTCCGCCGCAAGGCCGGCGGCTGACGTCGACAGCGAGACCGCGGCGCTTACCGCGGACGCAGCACCGTCATGCGGTGCGCTGCCCGGGTGAGCACCACATACAGGGTCCGGATCCCACCGGGAGAGTCCGCGACGATCCGGTCCGGGTCCACGACAAGAACTCCGTCGTACTCGAGACCCTTCGTCGTGAGCGGATCCAGGGCCACCACGCGGTCACTGAGCTCGGCGGCGCGCTGGGCGGCCTCGGCGTGGGCCTCGGTGGAGACAACCGCGATGGAGCCCTCCACCAGGTCGAGCAGGCGGGTGACCTCCACCTCCAGCGTGTGCGCGAAGGACTCCCGGTCGGCAGTGACTTCCCGGACCGGCCAGCCGGTCTCGCGCACCGCCTGGGGGATGTCCGCATCGGGCACCTGATCACGGATGACGGCGGCTGCGTAGTCGAAGATCTCGCGCGCGTTGCGGTAGTTGGTGTCCATGTGGAACCGGCGGCGCTCGCCGCGGCCGTACGCCTCTTCACGCGCGCGTCGGGACTCCTCGGGCGCCGGCCACGAGCTCTGGGCCTCGTCGGCCACGACGGTCCACGACGCGTGCCGACCCCGACGCCCCAGCATCCGCCACTGCATGGGTGAGAGGTCCTGGGCCTCGTCGACGAGGACGTGGGCATAGCTGCGTGGCCGGTCGACGACACCGTGCAGGAGTCGATCGCGCGGGTCGCGGTCCGCCGTCTCCCGGTAGTGCAGCGGCGACTGACCCTGCGCCCAGCCGCTGCCCACCTCCTGGACGCCGTACTGGGTGAGGTTCTCCAGCTCCTCGACCTCGTAGAAGCCGCGATCCTCCGGCTCCTCGTCCTGCATCGGTCCGAGCCGGGCGAACAGGTCGTCGATGAGCGGGACGTCCGCGACCGACCACGTGCCGGTGCGGAGCGCCTCCTCGATGGAGGCGTGGAGGGCGTCGCGGTGCTGACGGTTCAGCAGACCCTCGGCGCAGCGCTCCAGCACCTCGCGGTCCGCGAGCCAGAGCAGGGGCTCGCGCGGGTCGAGCTGCGGCCACCAGGCGCGCATGAAGCGGTCGACCTCGATGCTGTCGTGGAACAGGTCGAGGAACTCCGAGCGCTCCGCCGACGGAGACTCCGTCCGGTGCTGCTGCCAGGCGAGCTCGGCGAGCGCAGCACGGGCGGCCGCGACGCCCAGGTTGTGCTGGTGACTACGTCGCACGTGGTGGCGGACCCGACGCAGCGCCTCGGCATCGACCCGGACCGCGGTGCCGGCAACGAAGGACCGGAACTCGGTCGGCGCACCGGGCGGGGTCTCGTGGCTCAGGCGCGACAGCAGCGTCCGGATCCGGTCACTGCCCTTCACGCGGGCCACCTCGCGGGAGTCGAGGCGGGTCGCCGTCACTCCGTCGACGAGGTCGCCGATGGAGCGCAGCACGACCGAGTCCTCGCCGAGGGAGGGCAGGACCCGCTCGATGTAGGCGGTGTAGGCCGGCGAGGGGCCGACGATGAGGACACCGCCGGTCTCGAAGCGACGGCGGTCGGAGTAGAGGAGGAACGCCGCGCGGTGCAGGGCGACGACCGTCTTGCCCGTCCCGGGGCCGCCGGTGATCTCGGTGACTCCACGGGCCGGGGCGCGGATCGCCTCGTCCTGGTGCCGCTGGATCGTGGCGACGATGTCGCGCATCCGCTCGCCGCGGCTGCGGGTGAGGGCCGCCATGAGGGCGCCGTCGCCGATGACCGTCAGACCCTCCGGGGCCTCGGGGACCATGAGGTCGTCCTCCACGCCGATGACCCGCTCCCCGGAGGAGCGGATCACCCGGCGTCGGATGACCCCCTGCGGATCCACCGGCGTCGCGCGGTAGAACGGTGCGGCGGCAGGCGCGCGCCAGTCGATGACGAGCGGCTCGTAGTCGTCGTCGCGCACGCCGAGCCGGCCGATGTAGCGCACCTCGAGGCTGTCGACGTCGAGCAGCTCGGGGTGGTCGGTGCCGCTGTGGTCGAGGTCGAGTCGCCCGAAGACGAGACCCTCGAACTGCCGGTCCAGGTCGTGACGGCGCCGCGCGGCGAGATAGACGAGCGCGTCGCGCTCCACGAGGCCGGTGAGCTCCTCGTCGCGCACATCGCCGACGCGATCGGTCCGGCCGCGGGCCAGGCCGTCGGCCTCGACGTCGGCAGTGCGGCGACGCGCCTTGGCGAGCTCCGCATACACCTTGTCGACGTGGGCCTGCTCGATCGCGATCTCGCGCGCGAGGGCATCACGCTGGATGCTGGGCTGGGTCACAGGGCGGGTGGCTTCCTTGTCGTTGTGGTGCGGCCTGGTGCAGTCGTGGGGGCTCGGACCCGGCCGGGTGGGGCCGGGTGTCCGAAAGACGAACGATCCAGTCTACGTTGTGCGCCCCATCCGGGCCGTCCTGCGTGCCGCATCGTCGGCGCCGGACCATACAGTGGTCGTCGTGGAGATAGTGGTCGTCGTGGAGATAGTGGTCGTCGTGGAGAAGTGGACGCCGTGAAGGTTCTCGTCATCGGAGCCGGAGCCCGTGAGCACGCGCTCGTGACTGCCCTGGCCGCCGACCCCGTCGTCGATGCCGTCATCGCGGCCCCGGGCAACCCCGGGATGGCCGCCATCGCCCTCTGTGAGCCGGTGGAGGCAACCGACGCGGCAGCCGTCACCGCGCTCGCGGCCCGGCATGCGGTCGACCTCGTCGTCATCGGCCCTGAGGCCCCGCTCGTCGCGGGGGTGGCCGACGCGGTCCGCGAGGCCGGGATCGCGTGCTACGGCCCCTCTGCTGAGGCGGCCCGGCTCGAGGGCTCGAAGTCCTTCGCCAAGGAGGTCATGGCCGCTGCCGACGTGCCGACCGGCATGGGCCGGCTGTGCACGAGCATCGAGGAGGTGGCCGAGGCCCTCGACGCCTTCGGCGCCCCGCACGTCGTCAAGGACGACGGCCTGGCCGCCGGCAAGGGCGTCGTCGTCACCGACGAGCGCGAGGCCGCTCTCGAGCACGCCCGGGCCTGCCTGGACAAGGAGGGCGGCGCCGTCGTCATCGAGGAGTTCCTCGACGGCCCCGAGGTCTCGCTCTTCGTCGTCTCCGACGGCCACACCGTCGTCCCGCTCACTCCCGCCCAGGACTTCAAGCGCGTCTTCGACGGCGACGAGGGCCCGAACACCGGCGGGATGGGTGCCTACTCCCCGCTGCCGTGGGCCGCTCCCGACCTCGTCGACGAGGTCGTCCGGCGCGTCGCGCAGCCGACGATCACGGAGATGGCGCTGCGGGGGACCCCCTTCGTCGGGACGCTCTTCATCGGCCTCGCGCTCACTTCCCGTGGCCCTCGGGTCATCGAGTTCAACGCCCGCTTCGGCGACCCGGAGACGCAGGTCGTCCTCGCCCGCCTGCTCAGCCCGCTCGGTGGGCTCCTGTATGCGGCGGCCACCGGCACGCTCGAGCAGGTCCCGCGCCTGCGCTGGAGCGACGAGGCCGCCGTCACCGTGGTCATCGCGGCTGAGAACTACCCCGGGACGCCCCGCACCGGCGACGTCATCGAGGGTCTCGACGTCGTCGAGGAGGTGCCTGGCGCATACGTCCTGCATGCGGGGACCCGGTTCGGTGAGGACGGGACGATCGTCTCCGCGGGCGGGCGCGTGCTGTCCGTCGTCGGCCGCGGCGCGGACCTGGCGCAGGCTCGGGAGCGCGCGTACGCCGCGGTCGGCCGGATCACCCTCGACGGCTCGCACCACCGCGCCGACATCGCCCTGCAGGCGGTCCGCGGCGAGGTCAGCGTCGCCGGGAGCGTGTGAGCCGCGCACTCCTGCCGCCGCAGCTCCTGCAAGGATGGCCGCATGAGCGAGCACCCCGATCCGAGCAGCGCGAGTCCTGCACCTGAGCTGCCCGGATACCGGCACGTCTACTCCGGCAAGGTCCGCGACCTCTATGCGCCGCTCGATCCCTCCGGAGCGGTGCGCGAGGACCTGCTGCTCCTGGTCGCCTCGGACCGGATCAGCGCCTTCGACCACGTGCTGCAGCCCGCGATCCCCGACAAGGGTGCGGTGCTCACCCAGCTCTCGCTGTGGTGGTTCGACCAGCTCGCCGACCTGGTGCCGAACCATGTGGTGTCCGCGACCGAGGTCCCGGACGAGGTGCGCGGACGGGCTGTGCTCGTGCGCCGACTCAGCATGCTGCCGGTCGAGTGCGTGGCCCGCGCCTACCTCACCGGGGGTGGACTGCGGGAGTACCGGGCCGACGGGCGCGTCTCCGGGGTGCAGCTGCCCGGGGGTCTCGTGGACGGCTCACGGCTCCCCGAGCCGGTGTTCACCCCGTCGACCAAGGCGCCCGCGGGCGAGCACGACGAGCCGATGACGTATGCGCAGGTCGAGGAGACGATCGGCCCCGACCTGGCGGCGGCGGCCCGTGACCTCACGATCGCGATCCTCGCCCGCGGCAACGAGATCGCCGCCGAGCGAGGCATCCTCATCGCCGACACCAAGGTCGAGTTCGGCGTCGAGGAAGGGCGGCTCATCCTCGCCGACGAGGTGCTCACCCCGGACTCGTCCCGCTTCTGGCCGGCGGAGCAGTGGGAGCCGGGGCACCCACAGCCGAGCTTCGACAAGGAGTTCGTCCGCGAGTGGCTCACCTCGCCCGAGGCGGGCTGGGACCGCACCGGCGACACCCCACCGCCGGTGCTTCCGGAGGACGTCGTCGAGCGGACCCGGGCGAAGTACATCGAGGCCTACGAGCGCCTCACGGGGCGCGCGTTCGTCCCTGCCGGCTGAGAGCCCGATCCTCAGGGAAAGGCGTCCTTTCAGCGAAGGCGCCAGGATCGCTCGAGTGAGGGCGGGCTCGGCGAGGACTCACCGGCGCCGGTGAACGGCTGGGCCGGCCGCGGACGGTATGCGCGGGCAGGCCACGGCAGCCGGCGCACCGACCGCTCGAGGCGGCTCGGATCCAGCGGGACGCGCGAGCCCACGACGATCCGGTTGCCGAACCGGCGTCCCTTGGCGATGTCGCTCGTGGCGAGCAGCGTGACATCGGCCAGTCCGGCTGTGCGGACTCCCGCGGCGACCCGGTCGACGTAGCGGCCGTCGGCCTCGTCGGCGAC
>JAAYCP010000118.1 GCA_012729695.1 Actinomycetales bacterium
CGCGGCTTCGTCCGTCATCTCCGGGAGGAGCGGAGGTACGGGCTCGGCGTCGCCGCCTACGAGCTCGGATCGGCGTACCAGCGTCAGGCGCCCCTGCAGCGCGCCGCGCGCCGCGCCATCGACCAGCTCGTCGACGCGACCGGGCACAACGCCCACCTCGCCGTGCTGCACGGACGTGACGTGCTCTACGTCATCGAGCAGCGCGCACCCGGCGCCCCGCATCTCGTCAGCGACGTCGGCGTGCGCCTGCCCGCCTCCCTGACCGCCACGGGACTCGCCATGCTCGCGGAGCTGCCCCCCGCTCAGGTGCGGGCGCTGTACCCGGGGCGCGAGGCATACGTCCAGCGCGAGGGGCGCGGGCCCACGTCACTCGTCACGCTCAAGCGGGAGCTGCAAGCGACCAGGGCCCGGGGGTATGCGCTCGAGGACGGGCTCGTCACGCCCGGCCTGGCGTCGGTCGCCGTCGCGGTGCACGACCACAACGACTACCCCGTGGCGGCGGTGGCCGTCACCTACCCCAAGCCTCCGGACGACGGGCTGGGGACGGTCGAGCCGCTCGTCGCCGCGGTGCGCGGCGCCGCCGAGGAGGTCTCGCGCCGTATCGGCCACCGTTGAGTAACCCACCCCCATGTTTGGTTCGTTGTTACCAGTCCGGAGCGCTGCAGCGCTACGAGGTCGGGAAGAACGAACCAAACACGGGATGGGTCAGAGGGTGAGCAGGATCTTCCCGATGTGCCGGCTCGACTCCATCTCCTCGTGTGCGGCGGCCACCTGCTCGATGGGATACGTCGCGTGGACGATCGGCCGCACCCGGCCGGCCTCGACGAGCGGCCAGACCTGCTCGCGCACGGCGGAGACGATCGCGGCCTTCTCCTCGGGGCTGCGGGAGCGCAGGGCGGTGGCCATGACGGACCCGCGCTTGCGGAGCAGTGCGCCGATGTCGAGCTCGGCCTTCACGCCGCCCTGCATGCCGATGATGACGAGACGCCCACCGTCGGCCAGCGCGGCGACGTTGCGCATGAGGTACTTCGCGCCCATGTTGTCGAGGATGACGTCGACGCCCCGGCCGTCGGTGGCGGCGCGGACCCGCTCGACGAAGTCCTCCTCGCGGTAATTGATGAGGATGGACGCGCCCAGCTGCTCGCAGAACTCGAGCTTCTCTGCGGAGCCCGCTGTCACGGCGACCCGCGCGCCGTGCGCCGTGGCGAGCTGGATCGCCATCGTGCCGATTCCCGAGGACCCGCCATGGACGAGGAGGGTCTCGCCTGGCTGGAGCCGGGCGACGCCGAAGACGTTGGACCACACCGTGCAGGCCACCTCGGGCAGGGCGGCCGCCTCCACCAGACCCACGTCCTCGGGGATCGGGAGCAGCTGGCCGGCCGGAACGCATACCTGCTCGGCGTAGCCGCCGCCCACGAGCAGTGCGCAGACCTCGTCCCCCACGGCCCAGCCCTCGACACCCTCGCCGACTGCGTCGATCGTGCCGCTCACCTCGAGGCCGAGATAGGGCGAGGAACCCGGCGGGGGGTCGTAGTACCCCTGGCGCTGGAGGATGTCGGCGCGGTTCACGCCTGCGGCGGCCACACGTATGCGGACCTCACCTTCCGCAGGAGTCGGCGCCTCGACCTCGGCGATGACGAGGGCGTCGGCGCCCCCCGGTTCCGGAACGGTGACGGCTCGCATGGAGGTCAGCGTATCGAGCGACAAATGCCGCTCCGGTGACGAGGAGCGACGGTAGGCTGAGCCGCTACGACATACCCGCAAAGCGAAGGGAACGATCGATGAAGGGAACTCGTAGGGGGACCGGGCTCGGCCTTGCGATCGCGCTGGCGGTGACCCTGGTGACCGGATGCAGCGGTGACGGTAACGGCGGCGATGGGGGCGACGGAGGCGACGGCAGTGCGAACCTCGACCTGGGCGGTCGCACGTTCGTCTCGCAGGAGGTGTTCGGCCGTCCGCTCGTCACCGGGACGCAGGTCACGCTGAGCTTCGAGGACGACCGCATCTCGGCCGAGGCCGGCTGCAACACGATGAACGCCCCGGCCACCTGGACCGACGGCACGCTCTCCGTGGAGGGCCCGATGGCGATGACCAGGATGGCCTGCGAGCGCGGACTCCAGGCGCAGGACGAGTGGCTCGCGGAGTTCCTCACCTCGGGACCGCAGGTCTCCATCGACGGCGA
>JAAYCP010000119.1 GCA_012729695.1 Actinomycetales bacterium
CATGACCGAGCCCACCGGCGACCCTCGGGATCGTGCCCGAGCCCACCGCCCCGGCGCAGCGCCCACCCCCGGCGAGGGCGTACCAGAACGTTCCTATTGTCACGTTCTGGTACGCCTGCCGTCCGTCCTCCCGCTATCCCCGCCACTCGCGGGCCCGTCTGCAGCACTCCCAGGCTGGCCTCCCCAGCCCAACGCAAAACGGCCGGGGTATGCGGTGGTTGCCCACCGCATACCCCGGCCGGGGCGAGAGCTGCTACTTGCTGGCGCGAGCGGTCCAGCGACCGCGCAGGTAGTGCGCGGCGGCCTTGGGCTGGCGGTCGCGCGTGAAGACGCCCTTCTTGTTGCCGCCGACGCGCATGATGCCGGCGGTCGTGGCGAAGTCGGCGAAGTTCCAGACCTGCTCACCGACGACGGCCTCGATCGAGTCGAAGACGCGGTGGTTCATGTCGAGGTACTCGACCTGGTACTCCTCCGACCACGGGGCGGCCGGCAGCTGGTGCAGACCGGGCATGGTGTCGGCGCCGTACTCGGTGATGATGATCGGCTTGCCTTCGCTCGCCCAGCCGGTGAGTTCCTCGGTCCAGACCTTCTCCGCCGCAACGAGGTCGCCTGTGTTGACGTACCAGCCGTAGTAGCGGTTGAGCATGATGACGTCGGCGAACTGGGACACCCGGCACTTGCCGTGGGGGGCGAGCATGACGTTGACGAACCCGACCGGACGGGTGGGGTCGGCCTCGCGGGCCACGTCGAAGAGCGGCCGGAAGTAGTTCTCGGCGCCCTCGGTGTCCGACTCCGGCTCGTTGGCGATCGACCACAGCACGACGCTCGGGTGGTTCTTGTCCCGGGCGATGAGGTCGCGGATGACCCGGGCGTGCACCTCCCGCGTCTCGTCGTTGATCGTCTCCGGGGTGAAGGTCTGGTAGCCCTGCCCGCCGAAGATGCCGCCGCCGATCCCGGAGTTGAGCCCGACCGCGGGCGTCTCGTCGATGATGACGATGCCGGCCCGGTCGGCGTAGTCCATGACGTCCTCGCTGTACGGGTAGTGCGAGGTGCGGAAGCTGTTCGCCCCGATCCACTCGAGCAGGTGGAAGTCACGCAGCATGAGCGCGTCGACATGGGCCTTGCCGACCGTGTCGTGGTCCTCGTGCATGCCGAAGCCGGTGAAGTAGAACGGCTCACCGTTGATCAGGAACCGCGTGCCGTCCACCGTGACGGTGCGCACCCCGACGGTCTGGTGGATGCTGTCGACGACCTCGTCGTCCACGACCGCCTGCACCTCGAGGGTGTAGAGGTAGCCGGCGCCCGGCTGCCACAGGTGCACGTCCTCGACGACGAGCTCACCGGTCGCGCCGGTGCCCTTGGCCACGACCTGACCGTCCTCGTCGCGCAGCTCGGTGCGGACGGTGACGTCCTCGCCGCCCTCGACGACGACGGTGTAGCCGACCGTGCCGGTGGTGCCCTCGTAGTCGGTCGTGACGGTGACGTCCTCGACACGGGTCTGGGCGCTCGCGGCGAGCCAGACGGTGCGGTGCAGACCTGCGTAGTTGAAGAAGTCGTGCCAGTAGATCTGCTTCGGGCCGCTCGGGGTGTCCTCGATGACGCCCGGAGGGATGGTCTGGAATGTGAGGACGTTGTTGACGCAGATGGTCAGGAGGAACTCCTGGCCGGCGCTGACATGGGAGGTGAGGTCGGCCTCGAACGGCAGGTAGCCGCCCGAGTGCGAGGCCACCTCCTTGCCGTCCACCCACACAGTCGCGTGGTGCGTGGCCGACTCGACGTAGAGGGTGATGCGCTGTCCGTCCCAGCCCTTGGGGACACGCACGGTGCGCTGGTAGTAGGCGTCTCCGGAGAAGTCGCGGACCGCCGCGTCGGCGGAGATGTCGTTGTAGGAGGCGGGCACGGCCATCTCCTCGGCCTCGGTCAGTGGCGCGGCTGCCCACCGCTGCTCGCGGCCTACTCCGTCGTGGTCGAGGCGGAAGCTCCACATCCCGTTGAGGTTCTTGCGCTCGCGGGTGAAGGTGTCCTGGGGGCGGATCATGGGTTCTCCTGGTCGGATCGAGGACTGATGCCGGGATCACGGGGTGATCACCCAGCTCGGTGATCACCCCACACAACCGCCCGGTCCGCGCAGTTGCCAACCGGTTGCCATGTGTTGGCCCACCCTGCTGCGGACTTGGGTAGGGTCGGGAAGGTGGGAGACCCACAAGGGCCGGACGGCCGCCGCGTGACGATCTACGACGTGGCGAGGGAGGCGGGGGTGAGCCCGTCGACGGTGTCCCGAGCCTTCGCCCGACCGGGTCGCGTGAGCAGTGAGACGGGCGCCCACATCCGCGAGGTGGCCAACCGGCTCGGCTACCGCCAGCAGGAGATCTTCCGACCTGAGGCCCCCGTCCGGCACGGCATCATCGGTCTCGCGGTCAGCGACATCACCAACCCGTTCTACTTCGGCGTCATCCGAGGTGCCGAGCGGGCCGCCGCGGAGGCGGGCCTCACGCTCGTCGTGGGTGACGCATACGAGTCGGCGGCCGCGGAGCGGCAGATGCTGGATCGCCAGCTGCCGATCGTCGACGGCATCGTCATCACGAGCTCCCGCCTCTCCGACACCGACCTGCGCGGCCTGGCAAGGATCAAGCCGGTCGTCGTCATCAACCGCGAGGTGCGAGGGCTCCCATGCTTCGTACCCGACAACAACCGCGGCATCAAGCGCGCCGTCGAGCACCTGGGCGCGCTGGGCCACAGGGCGATCGCGTATGTGGCCGGCCCCGAGGCCTCGTGGGCGGACGGTGCGCGGTGGCGGGCGCTGCGTGAGGCCGTCTTCGAGCTGGGACTGACGGCGCACCGGATCGGTCCGGTCGTACCGAGCCTACGAGGCGGCGCGGCGGCTGCGGCAGACATCGTGAGTGGCGGACACACGGCTGTCATCGCGTACAACGACCTTGTGGGAGTCGGGCTCCTGCGCGGGCTCCGCGAGCTCGGGGTGGAGGTGCCGGCGGAGGTCAGCGTCGTGGGGTTCGACGACACGCTGCCGGCCGACCTCGTGGTGCCCGGGCTCACCACGATCGCGTCGCCTGCGCTGCTCCTGGGGCGCAGTGGCGTCCAGACGCTGGTCGCGATGAAGCAGGGTGCCAAGCCCAGGAGGGACCAGGCCACCGTCCTGCCGGTGCGGCTCGTGGTGCGGGAGTCGACGGGTCCGGCACGCTCCTGACTCGTGTCGCCCACGCGGCAACTCTTGGCAACCCCTGCCGCCGAAGTGTCTTCGGCAGGTAGACAGAACAAGCAGACACATCCGCTGGTGCTGGTCCGTCGCCATGGAGGCCACGCCATGGGAGGCCTCACCGCCAGAGATGTCGTCACCCGAGACCATCGAGCCCGCTTCACCGCCCGGAGAGAGTCCTCATGAGCACCCCGTCCAGCACCCATCCCACCCGGGTGGTCATCGCCGTCGACGTGGGTACCACTGCGACCAAGATCGTCGCGTTCGATCTCGACAGTGGCTGGACCCACGTGGTGTCACGGGACAACACCACTCTTCGGCCGAACCCGGGGTGGCAGGAACAGGATCCGGCGTTGCTGCTCCGGGACGTCATCGACGGAGTCGCCGAGTGTGTATCGGCCACCGGTGGTGCACAGGTCATCGGGCTGGGTCTCAGCGCAGCGATGCACGGCCTCATCGGCCTGGACGCCGACGGCAGACCCCTCACCCCACTGGTCACCTGGGCGGACACCCGAGCCGTCGACGAGGTCGAGTCGCTGCGTGACTCCGGGCAGGACCGCGAGCTGCACCGGGCGACGGGCACGCCCGTCCACCCGATGTCCCCGCTGCTCAAGATCATGTGGTTCAGCCGCAACGAGCCGCAGCTCAGCGGCGAGGTGGACACATGGGTCGGACTCAAGACGTGGATCGTGCGTGGCCTGACCGGGGAGGTCGTCTGCGACCTGTCGGCGGCCTCCGACAGCGGCATGCTCAACCGGGAGACCGCCACCTGGCACCAGGGTGCCCTGGCGTGGGCCGGCATCGAGCGGGACCGGCTGCCGAGGATCGTGCCCACCACGCACGCCGTCGCGCTCGCCGACCCTGTTGCTGCCGCGACCGGCCTGCCCCCGGGCACCCCGGTCGTCGTGGGAGCGGGCGATGGTCCGATGGGCAACCTCGGAACGGACGCGATCCGCCCCGGCACCGTCGGGGTCTCGGTGGGCACGAGTGCTGCCGCGCGAGCCGTCCTCCCGGATCCCGTCGTCGACCTGCCCCTGGGTCTGTTCTGCTACGCCCTCGCCGATGACCTGTGGGTCGTCGGCGGCGCCGCGAGTAACGGCGGATCCGCCAGCCGGTGGATCGTCGACCTGCTCGTCGGTGGTGTCGGCGGCGCGGGTGGCGTCCGCGGCGCGGACGACGAACACCGAGCCTTGACTGCGGCAGGTCAGGTGCCCCCTGGGAGCGAGGGTCTCTATGTCGTGCCCTACCTGCGACCCGAGCGCGCACCCCTGTGGGACGTCGACATCCCGGGTGCCGTCCTCGGCCTCCGCGAGCACCACACCGGTGCCCACCTCGTCCGCGCCACCGTCGAAGGCGTAGCCGTCCAGCTGTCCGCCATCATCGACCAGATCCGACTGCTCGAGGAGGTCACCGAGATCCGGGCCACCGGCGGAGCCTTCCACGCCTCCCTCTGGGGACAGGTGCTCGCCGACCTCACCGACCTTCCGGTCATCGTCACCGACAGTGCCGCCGGTTCCGCCCGTGGCGCAGCCGCCCTCACTCTGTATGCGCTGGGCGAGGCCGACTCCCTCACCGCCGCCGCCGCAGCCCTCGCTCCAGCCGAGACCTCGGTGGCCACCTACGAGCCCTCCCTCGACAACGTCATGGCCTACCGCGTGTGGCGGGCAGGGGCCGTCGAGACCTACGAGCGGCTCTCTGCGCCGGCCTCCCTCGTCGGTGGCACCACGACCTGGCGGGCCGAGAGCCCTCC
>JAAYCP010000120.1 GCA_012729695.1 Actinomycetales bacterium
CGTCTGCCGCGCGGTGGAGGGCTGGATCAGAGGGGCTGGATCAGGGTTCGGCTGAGTGGCTGACTGACGAGTGGGCTGGATCAGCGGGGAACTGGGACGGTGCCGAAGCCGACGCGTCCGACCTCGGACTCGCCGACCTGCACATACGCCAGCACTGCGGACGGCACGTAGATCTCGCGGCCCTTGTTGTCGGTGAGGGTGAGCATCCCCTGCGGGTCGGCCAGGGCCTTGCGGACCGCGGCGCCCACCTCCTCCATCGTCTGGTCGGTCTCGATGCTCAGCTCACGAGCGACGTTCTGGACGCCGATCTTGACCTCCACGGGTGACTTCCTTTCGTTCGGCACGACTGGGCGCTGGGAACGGAGCGGCGCGACGGCGCCGCCCGGTGAACCCGGCTGACTGCTGCCAAGGCTAACCCGCGCGGTGGACCGATTCTTCCCGGATGTCCACGGACCCGGGCTGCTCGTCGCCTGTGTGAGATGTGCCGGGACGGGGTGCGTCGGCCTGCGGCGTGTCGCCGTCCCTGTCGTCCGCGCTGTCGGCGTCCGCGCCATCGACCTCGGTGCCGCCGGTCGGGAAGCCGGTCACCCCGCGCCAGGCCAGACCGCCGACGAGGGCAGCCGCCTCGGCCCGCGGCACGGGGGTGCCCTGGGCCAGCCAGTGCCGGGCCGAGACCTGGGCAAGGCCGGCCAACGAGGCGGCCATGAGAAGGGCCTGGTCGTCGCTCAGTCCGCCGGAGGTGTCCCGCACGATGGCGTCGGCGATCGCCTCGGTCGCTGCCCGGGTGACGGCATCGATGCGCTGGCGGACCTGGGGCTCACTCGTGAGGTCCGACTCGAAGACCATGCGGAAGGCTCCGTCATCCTGCGCCACGAAGTCGAAGTAGGCGGCAATCGTTGCGAAGACCCGCGACCGGGGTGAACCCTTCGCCTCGAGCGCGGTCCGGACGAGCTGCTCGAGGGTCGAGCAGTGCGTGTCCAGCAGGGCCAGGTAGAGGTCGAGCTTGCCGGGGAAGTGCTGGTAGAGAACAGGTTTGGACACGCCCGCCCGCTCGGCGATGTCGTCCATGGCGGCGGCGTGATAGCCGGCGGAGGCGAAGACGGACTGAGCCGCATCGAGCAGCTGCGCACGGCGGACCGAGCGCGGCAGGCGCTGCCCCCTCGAGCTCCCTGGCGCCTGGGTCATCCTCGTCCTCTCCGTGCCGATGGCTCACCTGCGGAATCGCGGGCTCGGGGCAACTCTAGGCGCTGCGCCGATCTTGCGGCGGGTGGCTATCGTGCAGGGTATGCGCTTCGCACCCCTCGTCGAGCCCGCGCCGGCCCTGAGCCCGGCCGAGCGCCGCAGGTATGCGCGGCACACCCGACTCGTCGAGCTGGGCGAGGTGGGACAACGCAGACTCGCGGCGGCCCGCGTCCTCGTCGTGGGGGCCGGTGGCCTCGGTTCCCCGTCGCTGACCTATCTCGCTGCGGCCGGTGTCGGGACGATCGGGATCGTCGACGACGATGTCGTGGAGGTCTCGAACCTGCACCGTCAGCCGCTGCACGGCGAGTCCGACCTCGACAGGCCGAAGGTCGAGTCCGCAGCGCAGCGCCTGTACGAGATCAACCCGCACGTCCGGGTCGTCACCCACCAGGAGCGGTTCTCGGCGACGAGCGCGCCCGAGCTGCTCGACGCATACGATCTCGTCGTCGACGGGGCCGACAACTTCGCGACCCGCTACCTCGTCACGGATGCCTGCGCTCTCGCAGGCAAGCCGCACGTGTGGGCGTCGATCAACACGTTCGCGGGGCAGCTGAGTGTGTGGTGGGCCGGTCACGGTCCGTGCTACCGCTGCGTGTTCCCCGACCCGCCGCCACCGGGCTCGGTGGCATCGTGCGCAGAGGCGGGCGTCCTCGGCGTCCTTCCCGGGGTGCTGGGGTCCCTGCAGGCGGCGGAGGTGATCAAGCTCATCACCGGCATCGGTGACCCCGCGGTGGGGCGCATCGTCCTGCACGACGCCCTTGCCGGCACCTGGGACGAGGTGCCCGTGCGGGCCCGTCCTGACTGCGCGCTGTGCGGAGAGACGCCGACGATCACGGCAGTGGAGGACCCGGAGGCGCCGCCGGCGGTCCCGCAGGTCGAGGTGGCCGAGCTGAGGGACCTCCTCGGATCCGATGAAGCCGCAGGGCAGGGTCTCGTCGTGCTGGACGTCCGCGAGGAGAGCGAGTTCGTGGAGGGTCGGATCCTGCCGTCCGTCCACGTGCCAGTCCAGCAGCTCCTCGCCGGCGCGGCGGACGCCGAGGTCGGCTCCTGGCTCGCGGCGGGGAACGAGGTCGTCGTGTACTGCCGGGGCGGTGTGCGCAGCGATCAGGCGGTCGCCTACCTGCAGCGGCGGGGGTTGGACTCCGCGCGCTCGCTGACCGGCGGGATCATCGCCTGGAGCGCGCAGGGCGACTGACCGGCCGGGCTCGCTGCGCCCGAGGGGGCAGGCGGCACCTGTGTCGGTCGGCCGTGATGGGATCGGAACATGCCGGTCCAGGTCCACCCGACGCTCCGCGTCCCCACCGACGAGCAGCGCGCCGCGATCGATCATCGCGGCGGCGCCCTGCGCGTCCTCGGCGCGCCGCGGACCGGGAAGACGGAGACCGCCGTCGCCATCGTCCTGGACCGGGTGCGCCGTCAGGAGCTGACCACCGACCAGGTGCTCCTGCTGGCCGGCACCCGCGAGGCCGCGGCCGGACTGCGTCGCCGCATCATGGTCGAGCTCGGCGGCACTGCCACCACGCCCGTAGCACGCACCGCATCGTCTCTGGCGTTCGGCATCCTGCGGCAGCGCGCCGGCCTCCTCGGGGATCCGCCCCCGCGGCTGCTCAACGGTCCGGAGCAGGACGTCGTCATCCGTGACCTTCTCGCCGGGCACGCGAGCGGTGAGGTCGAGGGGCCGGCGTGGCCGGACCGGGTCGTCGGTGCCCTGGGCACCCGCGCCTTCCGCGCCGAGCTGCGCGACCTGCTCATGCGTGCGGTCGAGAACGACCTCGGGGCCGCCGACCTGCTGGAGCTCGCCGAGCGGTACGAGGTGCCCGAGTGGGCCGCGTGTGCCGACCTGCTCGAGGAGTACGACCGGGTCACCGCCCTGGCCACCCCGGGTGCCTACGACCCCGCCTGGATCGTCGCTGCCGCAGCCCAGGCCATCGCTGAGGACCCGGCGCTCGCCTCGGCCGTGCGCGGCGAGCTGCGGCTCATCGTCGTGGACGACGCCCAGGAGCTGACGGCCGGATCTGCCCGTCTGCTGGCGACGATCGCGGCCATTCCCTCGCCGGCCCCGCTGGACATCGTCCTCCTCGGCGACCCCGACACCTCGGTGCAGTCGTTCCGAGGGGCCGATCCCGGAATCCTCGGTGGGGCATCCGGTGCGCCCGTGGA
>JAAYCP010000014.1 GCA_012729695.1 Actinomycetales bacterium
AAGTCGTAGACGAGGGGGACGCCACCGCGCGTAGCGGAGACCGAGACCGGCTCGTCCTCCCAGTGCGCGGAGATCATCAGGACGTTCTGGGGCTTGCCGTGTGTGGCGGAGATGCGGGCGGACCAGTCGGCGAGCTCACGCGTCCAGCGCGCGTCGTCGGCGAGCGGCGGCGCACCGTGGCTGAGGTAGAGGATCGGCATGGTCGACATGGTGGGAACTCCTGTCATCGGGACTGCGCCGTACTATACGTGACACATCAACCATCTGCGAGTCGCGCGCATTCCGGTGGCGTCACTCCCTTCCCTCCCGCGGAGAGAAAGGGGTGAGCCGGAGGGGTCCTGGGAGGGCGGGGTCGGCTCACCTGACTTGCGGGCAACGTGACACCGTGGGCTAGGTTCTCTCCCGACGCACCTTCGCAGCAGGCAGCGACGAATCCGCTGCACGAGGGCGCGAGAACTAGTAGAGGTATAGCGTTGAGCCGCAAGCTCGTGATTGTCGAGTCCCCCGCGAAAGCCAAGAAGATCGCCGGGTATCTCGGCTCCGACTATGCGGTCGAGGCATCGGTGGGGCACATCCGGGACATCCCGAACCCGTCCGATCTCCCGACCGAGATGAAGAAGGGGCCGTTCGGGAAGTTCGGCGTCAACGTCGAGGGGGACTTCGAGCCCTACTACGTCGTCGATGCGGACAAGAAGAAGAAGGTCAGCGAGCTCAAGCGGCTCCTCAAGGACGCCGACGAGCTCTATCTCGCGACGGATGAGGACCGTGAGGGCGAGGCGATCGCCTGGCACCTGCTGGAGACCCTGCAGCCGAAGGTGCCGGTCAAGCGGATGGTCTTCAACGAGGTGACGAAGGAGGCGATCCAGCGGGCGGTCAACGCCACGCGGGACATCGACACCGCCCTCGTCGACGCCCAGGAGACGCGGCGGATCCTCGACCGCCTCTACGGCTATGAGATCTCGCCGGTGCTCTGGCGCAAGATCACCAAGGGACTGTCCGCGGGCCGCGTCCAGTCCGTCGCCACCCGGCTCGTCGTCGAGCGTGAGCGCGAGCGCATGGCCTTCCGCGCCGCGTCCTACTGGGATGTGACCGTCGACGTCACCCCCGGCGCCGAGTCGGACCGGTTCACCGCCCGGCTCACCCAGGTGGACGACCAGCGGGTGGCCACCGGGCGAGACTTCGCCGATGACGGCACCCTCAAGAACGACAAGGTCACGCACCTCGACCAGGCTCTCGCCGAGGGCATTGCGTATGCGACCCGCGCCGCCGACGTCACGGTCACCGGCGTCTCGGAGAAGCCCTACCGTCGCCGGCCGGCCGCGCCGTTCACGACCTCGACCCTCCAGCAGGAGGCGAGCCGCAAGCTGCGCCTGTCGAGCCGCAACGCCATGCGGGTGGCACAGCGGCTGTACGAGAACGGCTACATCACCTACATGCGGACCGACAGCACGACGCTGTCGCAGTCGGCGCTCACCGCCGCCCGCCAGCAGGCCCGTGACCTCTACGGAGCCGATTACGTGCCGAGCTCGCCGCGCATCTACGCCACCAAGGACAAGGGGGCCCAGGAGGCGCACGAGGCGATCCGGCCCGCGGGAGACTCGTTCCGCACCCCTGCCCAGGTCGCCGGTGAGCTGCGCGGCGACGAGTTCGCCCTCTACGAGCTGATCTGGAAGCGCACGATCGCCTCGCAGATGGCCGACGCCGTCGGGTCCACTGCCACGGTGCGTCTCGGCGCGACCCTCGACCCGGAGGCTCCGGCGCGCACGGTCGAGTACTCGGCCAGCGGCACCGTCATCACCTTCCGCGGCTTCCTCGCCGCCTACGAGGAGGGCCGCGACGAGCGCCAGTCCCTGCGCAAGCAGGACGAGGCCGAGCAGGAGCGCCGGCTGCCGAGGCTCAGCGAGGGCGTGGCCCTCACCGTGCTGCGCGCCGAGGCGGAGGGTCACGAGACGAGTCCGCCGCCGCGCTACACCGAGGCCACCCTGGTCAAGGCCATGGAGGAGCGCCGCATCGGGCGGCCGTCGACGTATGCCTCGACGATCGCGACGATCCAGGACCGTGGCTACGTCCGGTCGCGAGGCAACGCTCTTGTCCCGACCTGGTTGGCGTTCGCGGTCACCCGGCTGCTCGAGGAGCACTTCTCCCACCTCGTCGACTACGACTTCACCGCGACGATGGAGGACGCGCTCGACGAGATCGCCGCCGGGCAGGAGGACCGCGTCGAGTGGCTGCGCCGCTTCTACTACGGCGACGAGGCCACGACCGGCGAGGGACTGAGCCAGCTCGTGCAGGATCTCGGCGACATCGACGCCCGGGCGATCAGCACGATCGAGATCGGTGACGGGATCGTCGTGCGGGTGGGCCGCTACGGCCCCTACGTCGAGGAGGTGACGCCCCAGGCGGGGGACGCAACCGCGGACGAGGCTGCCACGCCGCGCAGAGCCTCCATCCCGGACGACATCGCGCCGGACGAGCTGACCCCTGCGAAGGCACGTGAGATCCTCGATGCCGCGGCCGACGACGGTCGGGTGCTCGGCCAGGACCCGGCGACCGGGCGCGACATCGTCGCCAAGGCCGGGCGGTACGGCCCCTATGTCACCGAGGTCATCCCCGAGGAGGAGGGCGCGACGAAGGGGCGCAGCAAGGCCAAGCCCCGCACGGCATCCCTCTTCAAGGACATGGACCTGGCGACGATCGACCTCGACACCGCCCTGAAGCTGCTGTCCCTGCCGCGGGTCGTGGGCACGGTCACCGAGACGACGACCGATGCCGAGGGCAACCCGGTCGTCAAGGAGGTCGAGATCACCGCCCAGAACGGGCGCTACGGCCCGTACCTGAAGAAGGGCACCGACTCCCGCTCGCTCACCTCCGAGGCCCAGCTCTTCGACATCACGCTCGAGGAGGCGCTCGAGATCTACGCCCAGCCCAAGACGCGGGGCCGGACCTCGACCGCGCCCCTCAAGGAGCTCGGCCCGGACCCCGTGAGCGGGAAGCCGATGGTCGTCAAGGACGGCCGCTTCGGGCCCTACGTCACCGACGGGGAGGTCAACGCCACGCTCCGCAAGGGCGACGAGCCGGAGACCATCACCCCGGAGCGGGCCGCAGAGCTCCTCGCCGAGAAGCGCGCCAAGGGCCCGACGACCCGCAAGCGCGCTGCGCGCACGACGACGAAGAAGACGGCGACCAAGACGGCCGCCGCCAAGAAGACCACGGCGAAGAAGACGGCAGCGAAGAAGACGGCCACGAAGCGGGCCACCGCGAAGCGAGCCGCGCCGGCGAGGAAGTCGGCTGCGGGGGAGTCCGCGGGCTGATGGACCTCTCGGCAGTGCTCTCCCAGAGCCTGCTCGGTGACCTCGCGATCCTGGTGCGTCGCGGGGTCGTCGGTCCCGGGCTGCCCCACCGGCAGGCCGCACAGGTGGTCTCGCTGCTCTCCTACGGCTTCGGGCTCTACGGTGAGCTGCGTCAGGCGGCCAAGCGCTCGCCGGACCGGGTGGCGGTCATCGACGAGGAGGCGGGGGAGGTCACCTACGACGAGCTGCTCGGGCAGACCGAACGCACGAGCGAGGTGCTCCGCCGCCGAGGCATCGGGCAGGGCGAGCGCGTCGGTCTCCTCGCGCACAACCACGTGGGGACGATCGCCGCGATGGCCGCGATCGCCGCGCTGGGGGCGGACGTGGTGCTGCTCAACACCGGTCTGACGGCGCCTCAGCTCGCGGTCGTGGCCGAGGAGCAGGGGCTGTCCCTCCTCGTCCACGACGAGGAGTTCGCTTCTGTCGTGGCGGATCTCGAAGGTCACCCCAGGATCTCGGAGAGCGAGCTGGCCGAGGCGGTCGCGCATACCGAACGGCCTCCGCGGGTCCCTGCGGTGGGAGCGGGCCGCACGATCGTCCTCACCTCGGGGACGACCGGGTCACCGAAGGGGGCCACCCGCCCCACCCCGCCCAGCCTCGGACCTCTGGTCTCGATCCTGGACCGGATCCCGTTCAACACCGGCGAGCGCATGCTCATCTCGGCTCCGCTGTTCCACACCTGGGGGTATGCGGCGCTCCAGCTCGCGCTCGCCCTCCGGGCCACGGTGGTCCTGCAGCGTAGGTTCGACGCCGCTGCCGCCCGGTGGGCGCTCGAGAAGTACCGCGTGCACGCGCACATCGCGGTCCCGGTCATGCTGGCCCGGATGCTCGAGCTGCCGAGCGACCCGGGGGCCCGGGGGAGCCGGCACCTGCGGATCACCGCCGTGAGTGGCTCGGCACTGCCCGGGGGCCTGGCCACCGCCTACATGAACGAGTACGGCGACGTGCTCTACAACCTCTACGGCTCGACCGAGGCCTCATGGGTGTCCATTGCGACACCTGCCGACCTGCGCCGTGCCCCCCAGTGCTCCGGAACACCGCCGCGCGGGACGGTCGTCAAGGTGCTCGACGCCGACGGCCGGCCGGTGCGCGACGGTGCGGTCGGGCGCATCTTCGTGGGCCACAACCTGGTCTTCGACGGCTATACCTCGGGGCACTCGAAGGAGTTCGTCGACGGGCTGATCTCCACCGGCGACCTCGGCCGGTTCAGGGATGGGCTGCTCTTCGTCGAGGGCCGCGAGGACGACATGATCGTCAGCGGTGGGGAGAACGTCTACCCCGATGAGGTGACCGTCGTCCTCGACCGGATGGCGGGCGTGCGCGAGTCCGCGGCAACGGGTGTGCCGGACCAGCGGTTCGGCCAGCGCCTGGCGGTCTTCGTCGTCCCCGAGGACGGGGTCACCCTGACTGCCGAGGACGTGCTCGCCTACTGCAAGGCCAACGTCGCCCGGCACGCCGTGCCCCGGGACGTCCACTTCCTCGAGGAGCTTCCGCGGAATGCGACCGGGAAGATCCTCGCCGGCGAGCTGCGGAAGATCACCGGCGGCTGAGCCGGACCGCGTCCGACCTTCCACGATCGTCGCCGGTCTCCGGCCGCGAGGCTGGGACACTCGCTGTCATGTCGGCTACAAACTTGACCCTCACGCGACGTGAGGGCCCAGGCTGGCAGGTGTGATGACGACCGAGGCACTCACCGTCGGGCAGGTGGCCAAGCAGTATGGGGTCACCGTCCGCACGCTGCACCACTACGACGAGATCGGGCTGGTGCGTCCGAGCGAGCGCACCCCCGCCGGCTACCGGGTCTACACCCAGCAGGATCTGGAGCGCCTCGCGCTGGTCGTGCTGTACCGGCGACTCGGCTTCGCCCTGGACCGGATCGCCACCCTGCTCGACGGCTCCGAACCTCTGGTCGACCATCTCCGCCGCCAACGGGCGGCGGTCCAGGCACGCATCGAGGAGATGCGGCAGGTCGTCGACGCGATCGACACGATGATGGAGGCAGAGATGAGTGAGCGACCCGCCACCGACGCCGAGCTGAAGGTGATCTTCGGGGACGGCTACAGCGAGGAGCGCCAGCAGGAGGCCGAGGAGCGCTGGGGCGAGAGCGGGGCGTGGGCGCAGTCCGCAGCCCGGACCAAGCGATACACGACGGCCGACTGGACGCAGATCAAGGCCGAGATGGAGTCGTCCACCCTGGCCTTCGTCGCCGCGATGGATGCCGGCGAGCCGCCGACGAGCGAGGCAGCGATGGAGGCCGCCGAGGCCGCACGCCGGCATATCGACTCGCGGTTCTACGACTGCAGCCACGAGTTCCACCGCATGCTCGGCGACATGTATGTCGCGGACCCACGGTTCACGGCGACGTACGAGGCGATCCGGACCGGGTTGGCTCAGTACGTCCGCGACGCGATCCACGCCAACGCCGACCGCCACGCGCAGTAGCCCACCGGAGACAGGGCGACACGAACGCTCCGGACGGGCGCAAGGGCACGAGGGGCCGACAGGGGCCGCTACGCCCCTGTCGGCCCGGTCGCCTAGGCTCATCGCTTGTGAGTGAGCACCGTGGCGTCTTCATCGCCTTCGAGGGCGGCGACGGGGCCGGTAAGTCGACCCAGGTGCGGCTCCTCGCCGAGCGGCTGCGTGCTCGCGGGCACACCCTCGTGCTGACCCGCCAGCCCGGCGGGACCGCGCTCGGACAGGCGCTGCGGGGACTCGTCCTGCACGGTGAGCCGATGACTCCTCGCGCCGAGGCACTCCTGTTCGCGGCGGACAAGGCGCAGCACGTCGAGGAGCTCATCCGCCCGGCGCTCGGCGATGGGAAGGTCGTCATCACCGACCGCTACACCGACTCCTCCGTCGCCTACCAGGGAGCCGGGCGCGACCTCGGGGCGGACGAGGTGCACTCCCTCCAGATGTGGGCGGTGGGCGGACTCGTCCCCGACCTCACCGTCATCGTCGACATCACGGCCGAGGAGGGTCGACGTCGTCGCGGCGAGGTGCACGACCGGCTGGAGTCCGAGGAGGACTCGTTCCACGAGGCGGTGCGAGAGCACTTCCACGCCCTGGCTGCAGCAGCCCCGGACCGCTACCTCGTCGTCGATGGCTCGGCCGATCCGGAGCGACTCGCGGACGAGGTCTGGCAGCGGGTGGAGCCGCTGCTCGAGGAGGGTGGTGCCGCGTGAGTGTCTGGACGGATGTCGTCGGACAGGCGCCGGCGGTCGAGGTGCTCGAGCGTGCGGTGCGCGACCCCGAGGCGATGACCCACGCCTGGCTCTTCACCGGACCTCCGGGTTCCGGCCGCTCTGTCGCCGCACGGGCCTTCGCCGCAGCCCTGCAGTGTCCCGAGGGCGGCTGCGGGACCTGTCGGGAGTGCCGGACCTCCGTGGACGGCACCCATGCCGACGTCACCGTGGTGGCCACCGAGGGCCTCTCGATCAAGGTGGAGGACGCCCGGGCGCTGGTCCAGGAGGCGGCGCACCGTCCCTCTCTCGGCCGGTGGCGGGTCATCATCGTCGAGGACGCCGACCGGCTCACCGAGCGGGCCGCGGACGCGCTGCTCAAGGCGCTCGAGGAGCCCGCTCCGCGGACCGTGTGGATCCTCTGCGCGCCCTCCTCGGAGGACGTCATCGTCACGATCCGCTCGCGGACCCGGGCCGTGCGGTTGCGCACGCCGAGGCCGCAGGACGTGGCCGAGCTGCTCCACCGGCGCGACGGCGTCGAGATGTCGATGGCCCTGCACGCAGCCCGCGCGGCGCAGTCCCACATCGGGCTGGCCCGACGGCTGTCCCGGGACGACGGAGCCCGGACGCGGCGGCACGACATCCTGACCCTCGCGACGAGGATGCGCACGGTCGGCGACGCGGTGAACGCTGCCGCCGTGATCGCGTCCATCGCGGACGAGGACGGCGCCGCGGACTCGGCCGAGCGCGACGCGGCCGAACGGACGCGGCTGCTCGAGACCCTGGGTGCCGATCCCGGTGCCCGGACCCAGCCGCCGCACATCCGCTCGCAGATCACCCAGCTGGAGAAGGAGCAGAAGGCCAGGGCGACCCGCTTCGCGCGGGACACGGTGGACCGCGCCCTCATCGACCTGCTCTCGCTCTACCGTGATGCACTGGTACGCAGCGCCGGCGCACCGGTCGATCTCGTCAACGCCGACCACGCCGGGCTCGTCGAGCAGATCCGCTCCTCCATGTCTCCGGAGCAGATCCTCGGGGCCATGGACGCCATCGGCACGGCTCGTGAGCGGATCTCCGCCAACGTGCCCCCGCTGCTGGCCCTGGAGGCAATGGCCATCAGCCTGCGTCTGCCGACGTGAGCTAGCGTGTCGGGCATGCGTGCGCATACCTCGTCGAGGGTCGGGGGGACGAGGGCCACTGCTCTGGTTTCTGCGGCCGTGCTCGTGGCGACCCTCCTGACCGGATGCAGCGTGATCGCCGACCGGCTGCCCGGCGGCTCGACACCGACCCTGACACCGCTCGAGGTGCCGTCCGAGCAGCGCGATCTCGCGCGCTTCTACGAGCAGCGTCTCGACTGGGTGGACTGCGGCCGGGGTGAGTGCGCCGAGCTGACCGTCCCGGTCGACTACGCCGATCCTGATGGGGAGACCATCGAGATCAGCGTGCTGAGGGTGCCGAGCAGCAGCCGGCGTGAGCGCATCGGCTCCATCGTCGTCAATCCGGGAGGGCCAGGGGGCTCGGGGGTCGACTACGCCAGTGCGGCCGACCTCATCGTCGGGGCGGACGTGCGCCGCCGCTTCGACATCGTCGGCTTCGATCCGCGCGGAGTCGCGCGCTCAGCGCCCATCGACTGCCTCGACGACGCCACGATGGACGAGTACCTCTCCCTGGCGGTGACGCCGGACGAGAGCGAGGACGAGGCCGCCGCCGGCTTCGACGAGGAGTTCGTCCAGGGGTGCTCGACGAACGTCGGCGATCTCCTCGGGCACGTCTCCACCCTGGATGCCGCCAGGGACATGGATGTCCTGCGCGCGGCGCTGGGGGAGGAGCGGCTCAACTACCTCGGCAAGTCCTACGGCACGTACCTGGGTGCGGTCTATGCCGAGCAGTTCCCGGAGCGGGTGGGCCGTTTCGTCCTCGACGGCGCCCTGCCTCCCGACCTCGGCATGGACGAGCTCACGATCGGCCAGGCGGTCGGCTTCGAGCGCTCGAGCAGAGCGTGGGCCGCGGACTGCGTCGAGCAGGGCTGTCCGCTCGGGGACGACCCCGACGAGGTGGTGCAGGGGCTGTCCGACCTTCTCGAACGGCTGAGTGTCGATCCGGTCCCGGTCAGCGGTGACTCCCGGGTCGACGAGCTCACCTCCGGGTGGGCGTTCTACGGGATCATCCGACCGATGTACGACGAGGGCATGTGGACCTTCCTCACCGAGGCACTGCGCGACGTCGTCGAGCGCGAGGACGGGACGGCTCTGATGTCGCTCGCGAACGCCTACCTCGAGCGCAGTCCCAGTGGGGTCTATCTGGGGAACCTCATCGAGTCCAATATGGTCATCAACTGTCTGGACCGCGGCGGGATCCCGGACGTGGAGGAGGCCCGGGCGAGGGCCGCGGAGGAGGCGCCGATCTGGGGGCCGCTGCTCACGGCTGAGTCCTCGCCCTGCCAGGTCTGGCCGACCGGGCCGGTCGGTGGGGTGCGGACCATCTCCGCCTCCGGGGCCGCCCCGATCGTCGTCATCGGTACCACGCGCGACCCGGCGACCCCGTACGAGTGGGCGAAGCGGCTGGCCGACCAGCTCGAGAGCGGCGTCCTCGTCAGCTACGACGGTGACGGGCACACCGCATACATGCGGGGCAACGACTGCGTGGACCGGGCGATCGACGCGTTCTATGTCGACGGCGTGGTGCCGGAGGACGGTCTGCAGTGCTGAGCGGGGGGCTCGGTCGTTCGCCGCTCGCCTGACTGCAACCCGTCGCCCCCGGGGCATCGCCGGACGGGATTTCGCGCACCGACGACGGATTTCGTATAGTGGTCCGGCACGCCGCTTCGACAGCAGCGGGCACGCCGCCTTAGCTCAGTCGGCCAGAGCGATTCACTCGTAATGAATAGGTCAAGGGTTCGATTCCCTTAGGCGGCTCCATCACGCGCCCTCGACGATCAGTCGTCGAGGGCGCGTCCTTGTCGGAGCAGAGCAAGCGCGGGGGCCGCGACGTCAGCGGACGTGCACGCGAGCGCAGACGCTACAGGGCGGTGACGCCGGTGTGGATGCCCATCCCGAGGCCCACCACGATCATCCCGATGGCGAAGGTACGGGTCAGCACGCGTTGGGGCAGCCGCGCCGAGAGCTGGCCGGCGACGAGACTCGCGAGGACGGCCACGAGGGTGAAGCCGGCGATGAGGGGCCAGTCGAGCTCCAGGCTGGTCGTGAGCCGGGTGGACAGCGCTGTGGCGCTGTTGAGGACGATGACGAGCAGCGAGGTGCCGACGGCGACCGGCATCGAGAACCCGAGGACCAGGACGAGTGCCGGTACGAGCGCGAATCCGCCTCCGACGCCGAAGAATCCGGTGAGGAACCCCACTGCTGTTGCGGCGGCGACGAGCTTGAGAAGGCGGGGCCACCGGACCCGCAGCGGGCGCACGGAGACCATCGGCACGGACGCTGGCATGACTCGAGCCGCGTCATCGCCCTCGGAGTCGGTCACCGCATCCTCCCGCCCGTCGTGGCGGAGCATGATGACCGCCACCATGAGCATGAGGAGAGCGAATCCGCCGAGGAGCAGCGGTTCGGGTATGCGGGCGGCGGCTCTCCCGCCGAGCAGGGAGCCGGCGATGCCGACCACTCCGAACACGACTCCCTGGGTGACGCGCACGTGGCCCCGACGGGCGTGCGGGATCAGGGCGAACAGCGACGTGGTCCCGACGATGATGAGCGAGGCGCTGGTCGCCGGGTAGGCATCCAGGCCCACGAGGTAGACCAGCACCGGGACGGTGAGGATGGAGCCGCCGCCGCCGAGCGCGCCGAGGGCGAGCCCGATGACCACGCCAGCGAGGATGGCGAGCAGGATCATCGGGACTCGTCCCTCGTGTCGTTCACGGCGCGGCGGTGCGGGTCAGCGCCGACCGAGCATGCGGTCGAGGAACGATGGCTTGCCGGTGGCTGCGGTCTCCGCCTTGCTGTGTCCTGGACACCGGTCGGTGCGGGGGACGCCCGCCATGACCTGGTCGACGTGCTGGCCGCAGCCGGCCCAGGTGGTCTTGCCGCAGACACGACAGCTGATGGCACGGCACATGGTTGATCTCCTTGGGTAGGTGGTCTTGGGGACGTATTGGGGTGGGGTGGGAGTGACGTGGGGAGGGGTGCTGGTGGGTCGATGAGGCGCGGGCCCAGCGGAATGTGGACTCAGGCGGCGTGGACTCAAGCAGCGTGAGCTCAGGTAGTGCGGACTCAGGCGGCGCTGACCAGCGGCAGCCCGGCGCCCTCCGCCTTGGCGCCGAAGTCGTCGTCGACGAGGACGACGGGAATCCCGCGACCCGCCAGCACAGAGGCCGCGATGGAGGCGCGGTAGCCGGACGCACAGTGCACCCAGACCTCGCCCTCAGGGAGCTCGTCGAGGCGCCCTAGCAGGGAGTGAAGCGGGATGCCGACCGAGCCCTCGATGTGCTGCTCGGCGAACTCCTGCTCCCGCCGGACGTCGAGGACCGTGACGGGCCGGTGGTGGCGTACCTCGGCAAGCTCCCCGAAGGTGGCCCGCGGGAAGGTGCCGAGCGGACCGGTGGTCCAGTCCTCAGGGGAGCCGGTGGCTGCGCCCACGAGCTGGTCCACACCGATGCGGACGAGCTCCCGCTGGGCCTCTGCGACGTCTTCCGCGGTCTCGCCGAGGAGGGTCACCGGGGTTCCCCAGGGGATGAGCCAGCCCAGGTAGGTGGCGAACTGGCCGTCGAGGCCGATGTTGAGCGTGCCGATGACGTGACCCGACGCATACGCCGTGCGGGTGCGCAGATCGACGACCCACTCGCCGTCGCGGATGTGTCGGGCGATCGTGTCCTTGTCGGCCGGCTCCGGAAAGCTGAGGTCGGGGGCCTGCGGACCCCGGCTGTTCCCCGGCCCCATGTGGGCGTAGTACGCGGGGAAGGCGTCGAGGCTCGCGAGGGTCTGCGCGACCCACTCCTCGGCCTCGGTCGTGAGCGCCGGGTTGGTCCGCTTCTCCGCGCCGATCGTCGAGGAGCTCACCTCAGTGACGGAGCCCGGTGAGCAGAAGGATCCGAAGCCGTGCGTGGGCATGACGGCCGTGGCGTCCGGCAGGAGCTCTGCGAGGCGGTGGGCGGAGGCGTGCTGGTGGTGCACGAGAGCGTCGGTGTGGTCGGGGCCGAGCAGGTCGGGCCGGCCGGTCGTGCCGAAGAGGAGTGATCCGCCGGTGAAGACGGCGACCGCCTCCGGATCGGCGCTGCCCGAGGGGTCTGTGCCGGGCGTGCTCAGCGCGTAGGAGAGGTGGGTGTAGGTGTGCCCAGGTGTGGCGATGGCCTGCACGTGCATCGTCGGCGACACCTCGACGACCTCGCCGTCCCGGATGGGCGTGCGCTCGAAGGAGACCGGGTCCTCGGCGTTGACGTAGTAGGAGGCGCCGGTGGCCTGGGCCAGGCTGAGCCCACCGGTGAGGTAGTCGTTGTGGATGTGGGTCTCGAAGACGTGGGTGATCCGCACGCCGGCGTCCTCGGCGGCAGCGAGGACGCGGTCGATGTCGCGCTGGGGGTCGACGACGAGAGCGACCGTCCCGTCGTGAGCGAGGTAGGAGCGGTTGCCCAGGGTCGGGGTCTCGATGGTGATGATCGTGGGAGTGGTGATCGTCGGACGCGGGTCGGTCATGGTGTCCTCTCGGAGAGATGCCCCAGGGGGTATTCAACTGCAGTGATCATACTGGAGGGGGTATATTCGTCAAACCGGCGTGCTCGGTGGATCCCCTGGTCCCGAGGGGCCAGGAGCCGAAGCCGCCACCACTGACACACAGGAGAGCCCATGGTCACACTCAACACCGATGACATGGCGCCCGTCATCAACCGGCTGCGCCGGGCGCAAGGACAGCTCGGCGGCGTCATCCGGCTCATCGAGGAGGGTCGCGACTGCCGCGAGGTGGTCAACCAGCTCGCCGCGGTCAACCGCGCGCTCGACCGTGCCGGCTTCGCCATCGTCTCCTCCGGTATGCGCGAGTGCCTCGCCTCGGGCGACGGGATGAGCGAGGAGGACCAGGCCACGATGGAGAAGCTCTTCCTCACCCTCGCCTGATCCAGCGCTTGCTCTGATCCACCGCTTGCTAGCCTTGCGGCCAGGATCCGACAGTGATCCCCGGACGAGGGGTGCCGTACCCGGACTGCGACAAGACGGCCCAGGAGCACTGTCATGGCATGGATCATTCTCGTCGTCTCCGGCATCCTCGAGGCGGTCTGGGCGACCGCGCTCGGCCGGTCCGACGGACTCTCGCAGCGCGGGCCGACGGCGGTGTTCGTCGTCGCGCTCCTGCTCAGCATGGCCGGGCTGGCCCAGGCGATGCGCACCATCCCGACCGGCACCGCGTATGCGGTCTGGGTGGGCATCGGCGCCTCACTCACGGTCGTGTACGCGATGGTCACCGGCACCGAGCCGATCACCCTCTGGCGCTCGATCTTCCTCGCGCTCATCATCGCCGGGATCATCGGCCTGAAGGCGACCAGCTGAGGTCCTAGAGCGCGTCGCGGGCGATCGGGCAGGTCATGCACCGGCCGCCTCCGCGGCCCCGCCCGAGCTCGGAGGCGGAGATCTCGAGGACCTCGATGCCGGCCTGGCGCAGCATCTCGTTGGTGCCGACATTTCGGTCGTAGCCGATGACGACTCCGGGCTCGAGGGCCACGACGTTGTTGCCGTCGTCCCACTGCTCGCGGTGCATGCCGTAGATGTCGCCGCCGGTGTTGACCACCCGCAGGTCGACGCCGAGTGCGCGGCCGACGACCTCGACGAAGGTGCCGTCCGGGCGCGAGATGGCCAGGCCGGAGGGGCTCGTCGACGGTCGCAGGATGAGGGGGACGATGTTGTCGACGATCGGACCGAAGGCGGTCGCCGTCTCGGCGTCGCAGAAGGTGAAGACCGTGTCGAGGTGCATGGCCGAGCGCAGACTGGGCAGACCGGCGATGATGACCTGCTCGGCTGCGCCGTGGGCGAAGAGGTTGCTCGCGAGCAGGGTGATGGCCTGGTGCGAGGTCCGCTCGCCCATGCCGACGAGGACGGTGCCGTTGCCGATGGGCATGACGTCCCCACCCTCGAGGGTCGCTCCGGAGGAGGAGCGCGAGCCGGTCCCGCCGGGCTCGTCGAGGTCGCCGAGCCAGACGGAGAAGCGCTCACCGACGAACCGCGGGTGGAACCGGTAGATCGCCGCGGTGAGGAGGGTCTCGGGGCGGCGGGCCGGCCAGTACATCGGGTTCAGGGTCACGCCGCCGTAGATCCAGGACGTGTTGTCGCGCATGAAGAGCGTGTTCGGCAGCGGCGGCAGGATCCACTCGTGCTGGTCACGCAGCCCGTCACGCAGCACCCGGAGGAACTCGCCGCCGAACTCGTCGGGGAGCTCGACATAGGAGACCCCGCCGATCAGGTGGTCGGCCAGCCGCGCGGCGGGGAGTGAGGTCAACCACTCCCGGGTCGGGTCCATCAGCCCGAGCCCGACCTCCTCGGCGGTGATCCGGCGGTCGAGGATCCAGTCGCGGGCCACGTCGTCGGCGACGACCTCGGTGAGCATCTCGTGCAGCTCGAGGACCTCGATGCCGCGGTCCTGCATGAGCCTACGGAAGTCCGCGTGGTCGCTGCGGGCGCGCTCGACCCAGAGCACCTCGTCGAAGAGGAGGTCCTTGGAGGTGTCGGGTGTGAGCCGGGTATGCGCCAGGCCGGGGGCGGCGACCAGCACACTGCGCAGTCGGCCCACCTCCGAGTAGACACCGACGCCCGGGGTGGAGATGTCGAAGGGCTGGGTGGTGCTCACCGCGTCACTCTTGCACGGATCGGGCGACCGGTGCTCGCACGGCGCTCGGCAACCTCAGTCGCCGAAGGAGGCGGCGCCGCCCGCGAGGACCGGCGTACCCATCAGTCGCTGAGCGGGCGCTCCTTCGTCGCAAGCTCGCCGCGAGCCCGCTCGGCGGAGGCGGAGTAGGCCTCCGAGCGGTCCTTCACCTCTTCGGCCTGGCTCTCCGCATGACCTGGCATGCCCCAGCGGGCCGTCGACACCCCGGCCTGCTTGGCCCGCTCGATGGCCTCGAGGACGACCTCCTCGGCCTCCTCGCGACCGGCCCAGTGGGCGCCCTCGACGGACTTGCCGGGCTCGAGGTCCTTGTAGGTCTCGAAGAAGTGCTGGATCTCGAGGCGGTCGAACTCGCTGATGTGCTCCAGCTCGGTGATGTGCGTCTTGCGCGGGTCACCGGCCGGGATGCAGAGGATCTTGTCGTCACCCCCTGCCTCGTCGCGCATGTGGAACATGCCGATCGGGCGGGCGCGGACCAGGCAGCCGGGCCACGTCGGCTCGTCGAGGAGGACGAGGGCGTCGAGGGGGTCACCGTCCTCGCCGAGGGTGTCCTCGACATAGCCGTAGTCCGAGGGGTAGGCCATCGACGTGAAGAGGAGACGGTCAAGGCGGATGCGCCCGGTCGCGTGGTCGACCTCGTACTTGTTGCGCGCACCCTTGGGGATCTCGATGGTGACGTCGAACTCCACTGCCAGTGCTCCTTGTCGTGAAAGGCCGAGTCGTGAAAGGCCGAGTCGTGAATAGCCGAGTCGTGAAAACCGAAATAGTGACCGAGCAGCCACGTGACCTACTCTGCTAGGTGACTGAGCCACTCGATCTTCCGCCCGCGAGGGACGCAGCCGTGTGTGCACAGTCTTGCACCCCCGGCGAGGCGTTGTCAGATCTGCGGGGTGATCGACCGCTCACACCCGCCCACACCCCAACCCGCACTCTCACACACCGCCACCCACGCGATCGCCACGACCCAGAGCCCGAGAGACAGCACATGCCCGGCCGCCGAACTCTTGCCGCGCTGACGGCGGGTGTCGTCCTGCTCGGGGGCGCCGGCGCATACGCGACCGCCGATGTCTATGACCTGGTGCCGGGCGTGCTCACGCTCGACCGGGACATCGACCCGGACACCCTGCCGGAGGTCGAGCCCGAGCCTGAAGTGACCGGTCTGGTGGAGCTGCCCACCGCCGTGCGTGCGGTGCCGCTGGAGGCCGTCGACGCGGAGGCGCCGCTGCCGGACCAGGCCGCCCTGGCGGCAGCCATCGATGCCGAGCTCGCGCGCCCCGGCTGGTACGGGGCCGGGGCCGTTGTCGTCGCCGACGGACTGACCGGTCAGGTTCTCTACGAGCGGGAGCCGGACCGGCCGGTCACGCCGGCCTCGACCCAGAAGCTCCTCTCCGGCGTGGCGGTCCTCACGACGCTCGACCCCCACAGCCGGCTCACGACGTCTGCCGTGCGCACGGGTCCGGACTCCATCGCCCTGGTCGCCGGTGGGGACACTATGCTCAACCCGGATGCGGGCGACCCCACCTCGGTGGAGGGATATGCGGGACTCGCCGACCTGGCCGCTCAGGTCGTCGCCCGGCTGGCGGAGGATCCCGACCGACCTGCCGCCGTCACGGTGAGCATCGACATGTCCTACGCCGCCGGGCCGCGCTACTCCCCGCACTGGAACATGGAGGACGTCGCGATGGGGTACACCCAGGGCGTGACGATGGTCGGACTCGCCAGCCAGCGTCCCCGGCCGTTCTTCCCATCGCCGCCCGAGCCGGAGAAGGAGGTCGTCGCCGCGTTCGCTGCTGCACTCACCGAGGCCGGGCTGCCGGCGACCGTGGCGGACGAGCCCGTTCTCACCGGCGCGGTGAGCGGACGGCGCCTCGGGGCCGTGCGGAGTGCGACCGTGGCCGAGCTCACGGCACTCGCCCTGGACGACAGCGACAACGCCCTCACCGAGGCCCTCGCCCGCCAGGCCAGCGCCTCGGCCGGCGGGCCCACGGACTTCGAGGGGGTCGCGCAGTTCATCCTCGACGCCGTCACCGAGCTGGGCATCGACACCAGCGGGGCGCTCCTTACCGATGCCTCGGGGATGGGGTACGAGCAGCTCCTTCCCGCGCGGGTGATCTCGCAGGTGCTCACCCTGGCGACCAGCGGCGCCGATCCGAGGCTCGCGCCGCTCGTCGCAGAGCTCCCTGTGTCCGGACTGACCGGCACCCTCAACGACCGCTTCCTCGCCGACTCCACCCGCTCGGCAGCGGGCATCCCGCGGGCCAAGACCGGCACGATCAACGCGTCCATCGCCCTGGCCGGCACGACGGTGAACCGGGACGGTCGCCTGCTCACGTTCGCGGCCATCGCCTATGCCGTGCCCAGGGAGGGAAGGTTGGAGGCGCGGCTAGCGTTGGATCGTCTGGTCGCCGTGCTCACCGAGTGCGGGTGCGCGTGACCGGACCGACGGCGCGGTGCCGTCCGCCCGATGTCGCGCGATCGCCCGCGTGAGCCATGACAACCGAAGGACCTCCATGACCGACAGCACCCACCACAGCGGGGGCGACGTGCCCTCCTACGTCGACTGGGAGTTCGCCAAGCAGGCCGGCGCGCGCCTCGTCCAGGCCGGCCCGACCGTGAGCGTGGCGCAGGCCCGCGAGGCGGTCGAGGAGATCCGCCGGCTCGCGGCCGAGGCCCAGGGCCCGGTCGCGGAGACGTCGCGGCTGCACGCCCCCGGCACCGCTCCCGCGCCGATGGTCGTGGACCGACCGACCTGGATCGCGGCGAACGCCGACTCGATGTCGGCCCTGATGGACCCCGTCTTCGCCACGCTCATGGGCAAGCGCGACCGCGCCCCTTCCGCGTTGGCCTCCGCCGTCGGCGGCAAGGTGACCGGTGGCGAGGCCGGTGTCCTCCTGGCCTTCCTCGCCGGCAAGGTGCTCGGGCAGTACGACCTCGCGCCCGGCGGCACCCCTCGTCTTCTCCTCATCGCGCCGAACATGGTCCAGGTCGGCCAGGACCTTCGCGTCGACGAGACCGACTTCCGGCGCTGGGTCTGCATGCACGAGGAGACCCACCGCGTGCAGTTCACCGCCGTCCCGTGGTTGCGCGAGCACCTCATCGCCGAGGCACGGGCGCTCGCCGGTGACATGGCGCCCGATCAGGAGAGCGTCCAGGAGCGACTCCAGCAGCTCGTGACCCGGCTGCCCGACGCGTTCTCCGGCGAGGGCGGCGGGCTGATGGACCTCTTCGCCACCCCGGAGCTCCGCGAGAAGGTCGCGCGCCTCACTGCGGTGATGTCACTCCTCGAGGGCCACGCCGACGTCATCATGGACGAGGTCGGGCCCGAGGTCATCCCGACGGTCGAGGAGATCCGACGCAAGTTCAACCGTCGCCGCCAGGGCACGGGCACCGTGGACCGGCTCCTGCGCCGCCTGCTCGGCCTCGAGGCGAAGATGCGTCAGTACAAGGACGGTGCGGTCTTCGTGCGCGCCGTTGTCGACGAGGTCGGCTGGGACGGTCTCAACGCGGTGTGGACCGGGCCGGAGACGCTCCCCGAGCCACGAGAGATCGCCGACCCCAGGTCCTGGGTCGCCCGCGTCCACGGCTGAGATCGAGGTGGCCTCGGTGGTGCCCGGCTCCGGCCATGCGCGCGACTCCACGCCTGAGTCGCCTGAGCGGGAGAGGCACGCACCTCGCCCGCGGCACGGGCGCCCCCACCCGTCAGTCGCGGCCATCAGGTATGCGGTGCGCACCGCCCTCGACGAGCTCTCTGGGCACGAACTCACCGAGGACTCGCTCGTCCTCGCCGCGGTCTCCGGCGGCGCCGACTCGCTCGCGCTCGCGGAGTCGCTCGCGTTCGAGTCGAGGCGCACCGGCCGCCCAGCCGGCGCTCTCGTCGTCGACCACGGGTTGCAGGACGGGTCGGCAGAGGTCGCGAACCGGGCGGCCCTGACCTGTCGGGAGCTGGGCCTCGACCCCGTCGAGGTGCTCACGGTGAAGGTGAGCGGGTCGGGCAGTGGTCTGGAGGCGGCCGCCCGCGACGTGCGGTATGCCGCGCTGGAGAGGCGCGCGGAGGAGCTGGGTGCCGCAGCGGTGCTGCTCGGGCACACGCAGGACGACCAGGCCGAGCAGGTCCTCCTCGGGCTGACCCGTGGCTCCGGCACCCGGTCCCTGTCCGGAATGCCTGCGAGCCGGGGCCGATTCGTCCGCCCCCTGCTCGGGGTCACCCGCGAGCAGACGCGTGAGGCATGCGCTGCCGAGGGGATCACCTTCTGGGACGACCCGATGAACGACGACCCGCGGTTCACGCGGGTGCGCGCCCGGCGTGCTCTCGCCGATCTCGAGCGCGACCTCGGTCCGGGTATCGGTGCTGCCCTGGCCCGCTCGGCGGAGCAGCTCCGGGCCGACGCCGACCTGCTCGACGTCCTCGCCGGGCAGGCCCGCGAGGGGCTGCCGGACGCACCGCCCTACCCCGTCGAGGCGCTCGCTGCCATCCCGACCGCCCTGCGCGGCCGCGTGTGGCGGATGCTGCTCGTCGAGGCCGGTGCGCCGGCAGGATCCTTGGGCGCGACGCATACCGACTCCTGTGACCTGCTCCTCACGAGGTGGCGTGGGCAGGGTCCGCTGCACCTGCCGGGCGACCTGCGGGTGAGCCGGGAGACGGGTCGGATCCACGTCAGGCCTGTCCGTCGGGTTGAATAGGCCACGTGGAGAGCGCTGCGATGGGGAGGGACCTCGAGAAGGTCCTGATCACCGACGACCAGATCCAGGAGCGACTACGGGAGCTCGCCGCCGAGATCGCGGAGGCCTACAAGGGCAAGGACGTGCTGCTCGTCGGGGTCCTCAAGGGCGCGATCATGGTCATGGCGGACCTCATGCGCCACCTGCCGTTCTCGGCGCCGGTGGACTGGATGGCCGTCTCCTCGTACGGATCGGGCACGAAGAGCTCGGGCGTGGTGCGGATCCTCAAGGACCTCGACACCGACATCACCGACAAGCACGTGCTCATCGTCGAGGACATCGTCGACTCGGGGCTCACGCTGTCCTGGATCCGGTCCAACCTCGACTCCCGGAACCCGGCCTCCGTCGAGATCTGCACCCTCCTGCGCAAGCCGGACGCCGCCAAGGTCGAGATCGACTGCCGGTGGGTCGGCTTCGACATCCCGAACGAGTTCGTCGTCGGCTACGGGCTGGACTACGACGAGCAGTACCGCGGTCTGCGGGACATCGGGACGCTCGCCCCGCACGTCTACAGCTGAGGCTGCACCCCTGGGCCAGGGTGAGCCGTGAGGTAACGAAGCCTGCACGGGAGTGCTGGGCAAGTCCATGGAACACCCTGCCTGCCGGTAGCGTTAAGCAATCGACCACCCGTCGCTCACTGTCGTCAAGAGAGGGTGGGCTCGCGTGAGCCCGGCAACCACATACGTATGAACGCCAAGCGCATCTTCCGCACGCCGATCTTCTGGCTCTTCATCGCGATCGCCATCGCCTTCGCCCTGTTCTCCTCCGGTGGGGACGGCGGGTACCCCCGCATCGACACGATGGCGGCCGAGCAGCTCCTCCGGGAGGGGCATGTCGAGCGCGCCAAGGTGACCTCCGAGAACGTTCTCGACCTGGACCTCGTCGAGGGGCAGACCTACACGAGCCCGGACGAGTCCGTGAAGGACGCCACGTCGGTCCGCACCGAGTTCGTCGACGCCCGCGCCGAGCAGATCGTCGCCCTCATCAACGAGCAGGTCGGCGAGGGCGGCTACAACGACACCATCGAGCGCTCCTCCGCGTTCTGGACGTTCTTCATGACGTTCGCGCCGATCGTGCTGCTCGTCCTGCTCTTCTGGTTCCTCATCAGTCAGTCCCAGGGCGGCGGCGGCCGGGTCATGCAGTTCGGCAAGTCCCGCGCCAAGCTCGCGACGAAGGACACCCCCAAGGTCACCTTCGCGGACGTCGCCGGAGCGGACGAGGCGGTCGAGGAGCTGCACGAGATCGTGGAGTTCCTCCGCGAGCCGGCGAAGTTCCTCGCCGTCGGGGCGAAGATCCCCAAGGGTGTGCTCCTCTACGGCCAGCCCGGAACGGGTAAGACCCTCCTGGCCCGGGCCGTCGCCGGTGAGGCCGGGGTGCCGTTCTACTCGATCTCCGGCTCCGACTTCGTCGAGATGTTCGTCGGTGTCGGCGCCTCCCGTGTCCGAGACCTCTTCGAGCAGGCCAAGACCAACGCTCCCGCGATCGTCTTCGTCGACGAGATCGACGCCGTCGGCCGCCACCGCGGCGCCGGCCTGGGCGGCGGGCACGACGAGCGCGAGCAGACCCTCAACCAGCTGCTCGTCGAGATGGACGGCTTCGACGTCAAGACCAACGTCATCCTCATCGCCGCGACGAACCGTCCCGACATCCTCGACCCGGCGCTGCTGCGGCCCGGCCGCTTCGACCGGCAGATCTCCGTCGAGAACCCCGACATGATCGGGCGGCACCGCATCCTCGAGGTCCACGCGCAGGGCAAGCCGATGGCACCAGGCGTCGACCTCCTCGCGGTCGCCCGCAGGACGCCGGGGTTCACCGGTGCCGACCTGGCCAACGTGCTCAACGAGGCCGCCCTGCTCACGGCCCGCTCCGACAAGCACCTCATCGACGACACGGTCCTCGACGAGGCCATCGACCGGGTCATCGCCGGCCCGCAGAAGCGGACCCGGATCATGTCCGCCAAGGAGCGCAAGATCACGGCGTACCACGAGGGTGGGCATGCCCTCGTCGCGGCGGCCATGAACCACACCGACCCGGTGACGAAGGTGACGATCCTGCCGCGCGGACGGGCCCTCGGCTACACGATGGTCATGCCGCTCGACGACAAGTACTCCACGACCCGCAACGAGATCCTCGACCAGCTCGCGTACGCCCTCGGGGGCCGCGTGGCGGAGGAGATCGTCTTCCACGACCCGACCACCGGCGCCGCGAACGACATCGAGAAGGCCACAGCGATGGCCCGCAAGATGGTCACCGAGTACGGCATGAGCGAGCGGGTCGGCGCGGTCAAGCTCGGCCAGAGCCAGGGTGAGGTCTTCCTCGGCCGGGACATGGGCCACCAGCGCGACTACTCGGAGGAGATCGCGGCGATCGTCGACGACGAGGTCCGCCGACTCATCGACGCCGCGCACGACGAGGCCTGGCACGTCATCAACGACAACCGGGACATCCTCGACCGGCTCGTCCTGGAGCTCCTCGAGCACGAGACCCTCAACGCCGCGGAGCTCGCCGAGATCTTCGCCAGTGTCCGCAAGCGTCCACTGCGTCCCACGTGGCTGTCCAGCGGACTGCGCGTGCACTCCGACAAGCCGCCGGTGCTCACCCCGGCCGAGGAGGCCGCGCTCAACGGACGGGCCATCGACGGATCGGGTGCTCCCGCCGGGAGCACCGTGAACCAGGGTGACCCGGTCGTCGAGGAGAAGATCGACCAGGCGGCGCGCGCCGGGGCAGGTCCCGATCCCGAGCGGCCACCGACCCAGGTGGTCGAGGTCCCGGACGGGGGTCAGGTCGATACCCGTGACCACTGAGCCGGTGGGCGACGCGGCTCCGGTGGGCGACGAGGCTCCGGCGGGCCCAGGCGTCGATCTGGCGCGTGCCGAGGCTGCGGTGCGCGAGTTCCTCTCCGCCATCGGCGAGGACCCTGACCGCGATGGTCTGCAGGACACCCCGGGGCGCGTCGCCCGGGCAGCGATCGAGCTCTTCGCCGGGTTGCACCAGCGGCCCGAGGACGTGCTCGCGCGCACCTTCGAGATCGACCACGACGAGATGGTCATCGTGCGGGAGATCCCCTTGTACTCGGTGTGCGAGCACCATCTGCTGCCCTTCCACGGCCAGGCCCACATCGGCTACATCCCGGCCTCCAACGGGACGGTCACCGGACTGTCCAAGCTCGCCCGGCTCGTCGACGTGTTCGCCCGCCGGCCTCAGGTCCAGGAGCGCATCACCACCCAGATCGCCGACGCCCTGATGACGCACCTCGACGCCCGTGGCGCGATCGTCGTCATCGAGGCCGAGCACCTCTGCATGTCCATGCGGGGGGTCCGCAAGCCGGGCGCGAGCACGATCACCTCGGCGGTGCGCGGCCTGCTCCGCGACCCCACGACGAGGTCCGAGGCGATGGCGCTACTGCTCGGCGGGCGCCGGGGCTGAGGCGACCCGCCGATGACCACGCCGCCGACCCCTTCGATGAGCACGTCGTCGTCCCCGTCGATGGATGCAGACGCAGGCGCAGGGACCAGGCCCGTCGTCATGGGGGTCCTCAACGTCACCCCCGACTCCTTCAGCGACGGCGGCCTGTTCATCGACCCCGACGTGGCTGTCGCGCATGCCCAGGAGCTCGCTGCCGAGGGGGCGGATATCATCGACGTCGGCGGCGAGTCGACGCGCCCCGGTGCGGACCGGGTCGAGATCGAGCAGGAGCTGCAGCGCACGATCCCGGTGGTCGAGGCCATTGCCCGGGCCGGTCTCACCGTCTCCATCGACACGATGCGCTCCGAGGTGGCCCGGCGGGCCGTCGAGGTCGGCGCGGCCTACATCAACGACGTGAGCGGGGGCCTCGCCGACCCACGGATGGCGAGGACCGCCGCCGAGGTCGGCGTGGACGTCATCGTCATGCACTGGCGCGGACACAGCCGGGACATGCAGCAGCGCGCGACCTACAGCGACGTCACCGGCGAGGTCATCTCCGAGCTCAGTGAGCGGGTGGGGGAGTTCGTCGCCGCCGGTGTCGCACCGGAGCGCATCATCGTCGACCCCGGTCTCGGCTTCGCGAAGTCGTTCGAGCACAACTGGCAGCTCCTCGCCACCCTCCCTGAGCTCATGGCCCAGGGGCACCGGGTCATCGTCGGCACGAGCCGCAAGGGCTTCCTCGGGGCGGTCGGGCGCCCCGAGGGTCAGTCCCGACCCCCGCTCGAGCGGGACGTGGCGACCGCGGTGACCAGCGCATACCTCTGCGATCTGGGGGTGTGGGGCGTGCGGGTGCACGACGTCCGGTCCACGATCGACGCGATGGATGTCGCCAACGCTCTCTGGCTGGCGCGCCGCGCCGCGAGGGGACGGACGCGACCGGTCCGACGGGATACCGGAGGCGACACCGGTGCGTGACGTCATCGAGGTCCTCGGGATCCGCGCCACGGGCTTCCACGGGGTCTTCGAGCACGAGAAGCGGGACGGGCAGGAGTTCGTCGTCGACGTCTCCCTCGAGCTCGACCTCGGCCCTGCCGGGGAGAGCGACGACCTCGCCGAGACCGTGAACTACGGCGAGGTCGGCCAGCTCGTCGTGCGCCGCATCGAGGGGGAGCCCTTCGACCTCATCGAGCGGCTGGCGACGGTCATCGCCGAGGACGTCCTCGCCACGGAGTCCGGGCGACTGCGGCTGGAGACCGTCACCGTGACCGTGCACAAGCCGTCGGCGCCCGTGGGCGTGCCCTTCGGGGACGTCCTCGTCCGGGTCAGGCGGGACCGACCCCTCGTGCCCGCTGTCGTCGCTCTGGGTGCCAACCTCGGCGATCGCCGCGCCACTCTCGAGCGGGCTCGACAGGCCCTTGCGGAGCGGGTGCTCACCGCCGGCCTCGCTGTCTCCGACCTCGTCGAGACCGATCCCGTCGGCGGCCCCGAGCAGCCGGACTTCCTCAACGCCGTAGCCGTCGGACTGACCCGACTCTCACCCACCGCCCTCCTGAGGACCCTCCACGAGATCGAGGCGGAGTCAGGACGGGTGCGCGAGATCCGTTGGGGGCCAAGGACGCTCGACCTCGACCTGATTCAGTACGGCGATCCGGCCACCGGGACCGATGTCCTCAGCAGCTCCGAGCGCCTCACGCTGCCGCACCCCCGAGCCCACGAGCGCGGCTTCGTCCTGGTGCCGTGGCTGCAGGCGGATCCGGATGCCGTCCTACGGATCGACGACAGACCGCAGCGAGTTGCCGAGCTCGTGGCACAGGTGGACACCAGCGGGGTCCGACCGGTGCCCGAGCCACTCGGGCCGTCCTCGGAGCGTTCAGGTGGGGGCGCCGGATGCTGAGGGAGGGGGTGCGGGGTCGGCAGCTCGTCGCGGTCCTCATCGGCACCACCCTTGTCTCGGCGATCGTGTGGCGCCTCTACACGCGGTCCGGCCGCCTCCTCCAGGCTCCCGTATGGCTGACGGTCGCGGTGGTGCTCCTCCTCGCCGGGCTCGTCCTGTGGAGCGGCTGGCAGGTGCGCAGTTACCAGCGCGGCGGGTCGAGGTCTCTCACCGGACTGCGCGCGGCGCGGATCCTCAGCCTGGCGCAGGCCGGGTCCATCACCGGTGCCGCCGTCGCAGGATGGTTCCTCGGTCACCTCGTGATCCTGCTCCCGGACCGCGACCTCACTCCCTACGCCCGCCAGCTGCTACCCCTGAGCGTTCTCATCGCGTCGGGCCTCGTGCTCGCTGTGACGGGTCTGGTCGCCCAGCACTGGTGCCGGCTGCCGCCAGAGGGGCGCAACGGAGAGGATGACGCGGACCGCGACCGGGCGGGGGAGGATTGACCGGAGAGCCGAGCGAGTCCGCGTGGAAGAGAGGCGTGGCACGGAAGGGTGGTGGAGGTGACATGACAACTGGTCCTGGGACGTCGAGCTGGCCGGGGCTGCAGGATCCCGAGCACTCCCGCTGGTACATCGAGCGGTTCCGGGGGATGGCCGCCGAGGGCGCCGACCTGTACGGGGAGGCGCGGCTCGTCGACGTCCTCGCCCCTCGCCGGGCGCGCCTGCTGGATGCCGGGTGCGGGCCTGGCCGCCACGGAGGGTATCTCTCCCGCCTTGGTCACCGCGTCGTGGGCGTCGACATCGATCCGATCCTCATCGACGCCGCCTGCACGGACCACCCGGACGCGACGTGGCTCGTCGGCGATCTCGCCACGCTCGACCTGGCGGCACAGGGAGAGGAGGAGTCCTTCGACGGAGCCCTCATCGCAGGCAATGTCATGGACTTCATCACGCCCGAGCACCGCGCCGAGGCGGTGCGCAGGGTCGCGGCCCATGTCGTCCCGGACGGCTTCGTCGTCATCGGGTGTCGCATCGACCGGGGCTTCCGGCCGGCGGACCTCGACGCGGCCGCTCCAGGCGCCGGGTTGCGGCTGGAGCACCGGTTCGCCACGTGGGACCTGCGGCCGTGGACCGAGGACGCCGACTTCGCGGTGAGCGTGCTCCGCCGCTGAGGGCTACTTGTCGACGTCGCCCACGACGAAGAACATCGAGCCGAGCACCGAGACCATGTCCGCGACGAGGCATCCGGGAAGCATCTCCCGGAGCACCTGGACGTTGGAGAACGAGGCCGAGCGCAGCTTGAGCCGCCACGGGGTCTTCTCGCCACGGGAGACGAGGAAGTAGCCGTTGAAACCGAGGGGGTTCTCGGTCGCGACGTAGTGCTCGCCCTCGGGGACCTTGAGCACCTTCGGCAGCCGCTGGTTGACCGGGCCCTGCGGGAGCGAGCCCAGTCGGTCGAGGCACGCGTCGGCCAGGTCGAGGGAGACGTGCACCTGCTCCAGCAGCACCTCGAGCCGGGCGAGCGCGTCGCCGGCCGTGCGGGTGACCACCCGACCGGGCCCGCCGGGAGCGAACAGCTCGCCGTACGCGAGATACGGCGCATCCCGCCGCAGATCGACGTCCACACCGCTCGCCCGGGCGATCGGCCCGCTCACTCCGTATGCGTGGATCAGCTCGGGCGGGAGAACCCCCACCCCCGCCGTGCGGCCCTGCAGGATCGGGTTGCCGACGAGGAGGGACTCGATGTCGGACATCTTCGTGCGGACGGCGGACACCGCCTCGCTCACGCGACCGAGCCACCCGGCCGGCACGTCCTGCTGCAGCCCGCCGACCCGGTTGAACATGTAGTGCATCCGCCCGCCGGAGGCCTCCTCGAGCACCGCCTGGAGGTCCTCCCGCTCGCGGAAGGCGTAGAAGATCGGGGTGATGGCCCCCAGCTCGAGCGGGTAGGAGCCGAGGAACATGAGGTGGTTCAGCACCCGGTTGAGCTCGGCGAGCAGGGTCCGCAGCCAGGTGGCACGCTCCGGGATCTCCATGCCGAGCAGGTGCTCGACCGCGAGGACGACCCCCAGCTCGTTGCTGAACGCCGAGAGCCAGTCGTGCCGGTTGGCGAGGACGATGATCTGCCGGTAGTCGCGGACCTCGAAGAGCTTCTCCGCCCCGCGGTGCATGTAGCCGATGATGGGATCGGCGCTGATGATGCGCTCGCCGTCGAGGACGATGCGGAGCCGGAGCACGCCATGGGTGGCAGGGTGCTGCGGTCCGATGTTGAGGACCATGTCGGCCGTGGCCAGCCCGCCCGCTCCGACGCCGACGTCGAGCACGCGTGGCTCCGAGGTCGGGGCGGGTGCGTCCGGGGTCACGGTGCCAGTCTGCCGCATCACCGCGACGATCGAGGGGGATGCAGCGTCGGGCGTGTGGTGACTCAGGCGGACGAGCGGACCACCCTGCGGAGCACCCACCAGAACCCGCCCAGCCCGCTGGGATCGGTCATCGCCGCGACCGCTGACCGGTGCGCCAGGGCCCGGAGGTAGCCGCCCGGGTCGGTGCTCGCCAGAGCATGATCCGGAGGAGCCGGCACCAGGCCCAGCTCTCGCAGCAGGTCGCGTTGGAGGACCAGCCGGTCGTGCTCGAGGGAGTCGACGGCGACATGGGCGGTGAGATCGCACGAGCCGTCCGGCACCGGAGTGACCAGCCCCCCGCGCCGGTATGCGGTGAGCGAACCGGTCTCCGGCCGCGCCTCCCGCTGGTGGCCGTAGTCGACCGCGACGGCGAGGCCGTCGTCGAGACGGGAGACCAGGTCGGCCCAGGCCTCGTCGCGTGGGAGCCCGATCTCGATGCGCTCACCCTGCTGCCACCACCGCTCCGCCCACGCGGCCTCGGCCTCGTCCACCGCGCCCCCGAGCGACTCGGTGCCGTCCGCGCCCACGCATACCTCCTGAAGGGCGGGGCCCACGCGCTCGGCGATGGTGCAGGGGACGTTGTCGAGCCACTCGTGGGCCAGCACGAGTGCCCCGGTGAGCGAGTGGAGCGCATCGGGCAACGCGGCGCCACCCAGGGAGGGCAGCCAGTCGATCCGGGGGTCCAGGTCCGCCGGTCGCGGTCGCACCTCGACGCAGCGCACCGTGATGTCCGGCGCGAGCTCCACCACGGCGGAGGCGAGCTCGCCACCACCGGCTGCGAGGTCGACGAGCGTAGACAGTCCTTCCCGGCGCATCAGTGCGAGGACGGCTTCGGCGAGGACATCCACGAGGCCGGGGGAGGTGGCCGTGGTGAAGTGCTCGTGCGGGGTGTGCTGCGCATACAGACCCGAGGGTCCGTACAGCGCTTCGTGCCAGGCCTGCCGCCACGGGCGGGGGCCGGCCGCGCTCACTCGTCCTCCGGGAGGACGAAGACCTCCTCGACCGTGCGGTCGAAGTAGCGCGCGATCCGGATGGCGAGGGGAAGTGAGGGGTCGTACCTGCCCACCTCGATCGAGTTGATGGTCTGCCGGGAGACCCCGAGCGCCTGCGCGAGCGCGGCCTGGGAGAGGCCGCGCTCGGCGCGCAGGCTCGGGAGGATGCTCTGCATCGCCCCACTGTGTCAAGCAACCTTGTCATATGTCAAGGTTGCTTGTCAGCCTGCTCCGCGGCCATGCGGTAGGGTCGCCGTCCGTGAGCGAGTCACCCGAGCATCCCGCCCGCCTCGCCGTAGGAGTCGTGGGTGCGGGCAAGGTCGGTGCCGTGCTCGGTGCGGCGCTGGCCCGCGCCGGCCACCAGGTGGTCGCGGTGAGCGCCGTGAGCCAGCAGTCGCGAGACCGGGCCGAGGACCTGTTGCCCGGGGTGCCCGTCCGCACGGTTCCCGAGGTCGTCGAGGCGGCCGAGCTCGTGCTCCTCGCCGTTCCCGACGACGCGCTCGCCGACCTCGCGCGTGGCCTCTCGACGACCGGCGTCTGGCAGGCCGGTCAGATCGTCGCGCACACCAGCGGTCGGCACGGCGCGAACGTCCTCGACCCGGTCCGGACGCACCACGCCTTCCCGATCGCTCTGCACCCGGCGATGACCTTCACCGGCACCGCGCTCGACCTCGAGAGGCTCCCCGACTGCTGCTTCGGCGTCACGGCCGATGAGCGTGTCCTGCCGATCGCGGCCGCCCTCGTCCTCGACATGGGGGCGGAGCCGGTGACGATCGCCGAGGAGGACCGGATCGCCTACCACTGCGCCCTCGCGCACGGGTCGAACCACCTCGTCACGCTCACCTCCCAGGCCATGCAGATCCTCGACAGCGCCGGCGTCGACCAGCCCGCGCACGTCCTGCGTCCGTTGCTGGCCGCCGCACTCGACAACGCGCTGCGGCTGCGTGATGCCGCCCTCACCGGTCCCGTCGCCCGCGGTGATGTGGGTACGGTGAGAACGCACCTCCAGGTCCTGCAGGAGCGGGTTCCGGACGTCGTGACGACCTATCGGGCGCTGGCCACCGCGACAGCGGCCCGGGCGGTCGAGAGCGGCCGACTCCGGCCCGATCTCGCAGGTCCGGTGCTCGATGCGCTAGCCGATCCAAGGAGCGAGCAATGACGACGCAACCCGCTGGTTCCACCTCGCTCCAGGCTGACGGAGGAGACGCCGACGAGCGTGGCGCGAAGCCTCCCGTCGTGGCCCGCACCAGGTCGGAGCTGCGCGAGGCACGAGCCAGCATCCTCGACGGGTTGGTCGCTGTCGTCATGACGATGGGGGCGCTGCACGAGGGGCACGCCACCCTCATCCGGGAGGCCCGCCGCCGGGCGGACCACGTCATCGTCACGATCTTTTTGAACCCGCTCCAGTTCGGGCCGAAGGAGGATCTCTCGCGCTACCCGCGCACGTTCGACGCCGACATGGAGATCTGCACCCGCGAGGGGGTCGACCTCGTCTTCGCACCCACGCCGGACGTCATCTATCCCGACGGCGACCCCGGTGTGCGCATCTCTGCCGGCCCGCTGGGCAACGTCCTCGAGGGCCAGGCCCGGCCGGGTCACTTCGACGGGGTGCTGACCGTCGTCGGCAAGCTGCTCCACCTCACGCGCGCCCACCAGGCCTACTTCGGTCAGAAGGACGCCCAGCAGCTGCTCCTCATCCGCCGGATGGTGCAGGATCTCGACTTCCCCGTCGAGGTCATCTCGGTGGCCACGGTCCGGGAGAGCGACGGCCTCGCCCTCAGCTCGCGCAACATGTACCTCACCGAGTACGACCGGGTGACCGCTCTCTGTCTGTCGCGGGCACTGCAGGCCGGGGCGGCCGCTGCCTCCGAGGGCCCGTCCGCGATCCGACGGGCGGCCCGGGCGGTCCTCGTGCGTGAGCCCCTGGTCCTCATCGACTACCTCGTGCTCGTCCACCCGACGACGCTCGAGGACGTCCCCGAGTGGTACCGCGGTGAGGCCCTCCTCGCGGTCGCCGGTCGGGTGGGCACCACCCGGCTCATCGACAACATGCCGGTCCTCGTGGGACCGGGAGGCGGTGCTCTCGAGGTGTTCTCGGACGTGCCCGCGGTCCGCCCGGACGCCCCCAGTGGGCCCGGGTGGGTGGGGGCCGGCTCGGGGCACGTCGACAGTGCTTCCTGAACTGCCGTTCCGAGGCTGACGTGCAGGATCTCCACGACCTCGGCACCCCGTATGCGGTGCCGCCGGGCATCACGGTCCCGCACCTGCCGCGTCGGCTGGTTGCGCCGCCACCGGGGTGGGTGACCACCGCCGACGTCATCGTCGTCGGCTCAGGCATCGCCGGACTCAACGTGGCACTGTCGCTGCGCCAGCAGGTCGACAAGGTCCTCCTCGTCACCAAGACGGTCCTGTCGGAGGGCTCGACGCAGTGGGCCCAGGGCGGGATCGCCGCCGCGCTCGCGCCGGAGGACTCTCCGGACGCCCACCTCGTCGACACGCTCGTCGCCGGAGTCGGGTTGTGCGACGAGGACGCGGTGCGCGCGCTCGTCGAGGAGGGACCCTCGCGGGTCCACGAGCTCATCGATCTCGGAGCCCAGTTCGACACCGACACCGGCGGCCGGATCAAGCTCACCCGCGAGGGCGGCCACGGCATGGACCGGATCGCCCATGCCGGGGGTGATGCAACGGGCGCGGAGATCTCCCGGGCGCTCATCGCCCAGCTGCATGCGGTGCTCGACGACCCGGGCATCGAGGTGATCGAGCACGCTCTCGTCGTCGACCTCCTCCAGGACGACGTCGGCCGGGTCTGCGGAGTCACCCTCCATGTGATCGGCGAAGGTGAGATCAACGGCATCGGAGCCGGTCATGCCCGTGCTGTCGTCCTGGCCAGCGGTGGTCTCGGCCAGATCTACTCCGCGACGACCAACCCGTCGGTGGCGACCGGCGACGGCATGGCCATGTGCCTGCGGGCCGGTGCCGTCATGGGCGACCTGGAGTTCGTCCAGTTCCACCCGACCGTCCTGTGGCTCGGACCGGGATCGAGCGGTCAGCAGCCCCTCATCTCGGAGGCCGTCCGCGGCGAGGGTGCGTTCCTCGTGGACGTGAATGGCGAGCGGTTCATGCCCGGGATCCACCCGCAGGGCGACCTCGCCCCCCGGGACGTGGTCGCGCGGGCGATCGTCGCCAGGATGGAGCAGACCGGCGCCGACCACGTCCTCCTCGACTGCCGGCACCTCGGTGAGGGGTTCCTCCTCGACCGCTTCCCCGGCATCACCCGCCGGCTGCGGGAGCTCGGCTTCGACCCGGCCACCCAGCTGATCCCGGTCGCTCCGGCCCAGCACTACGCCTCCGGCGGCGTGCGCACCGACCTGCGCGGCCGGACCTCGCTCGAAGGGCTGTATGCGTGCGGCGAGGTCTCGTGCACCGGGGTCCACGGCGCCAACCGCCTCGCCTCGAACTCCCTTCTCGAGGGCCTGGTGTTCGCGCGTCGGGTCGCCGACGACCTCGCCTCACGGCTGGCCCGCGACGAGCTCCCGCCGACCCGGCCGACGCGTCTGGACGGCGCCGAGGCGGCCTGCGACGCCCATCACCGGGTGCACATCCAGGCCGCCATGACGCGCGGCGCCGGTGCAGTGCGCTCGGCGGCGAGCCTGCGCGCGACGGCAGAGGAGCTCGTCGCTCACGCAGCACTGCCCGCCACCGAGGCCGGCCCCGGACCGCAGACCTGGGAGACGACCAACCTCCTCCACCTCGGTCAGGCCCTCACCCTGGCTGCCGCACTTCGTGAGGAGACCCGCGGCGGCCACCTCCGCAGCGACTTCCCGCACGCCCGGGACGCGTGGCGTGGTCATCTGCACCTCTGGCGGCGCGAGGACGGCACGCTGGAGGTGGCCTTCGCAGAGGTGCCTGAACAGCCCGTCGTCACCGCCGCGCTCGCCGAGATCGCCGGCCACGAGCCCGTGATCCCCGAGCCCGACAGTCCCTCGCACATGACTTCAGAACCGCACACTTCAGAACCGCACGAGGAGGCGAGCCCATGACAGTCCATGACGCCGAGGTCCCGCTGGAGGCCATGTCCTCCCTCATCGAGGTCGCTCTCGACGAGGATCTGGGACCCGGTGAGCCGCTGGACGTCACGACCTTCGCCACCATCCCCGCCGAGCAGTCGACGACCGCGCACGTGGTCGCCCGGGCCGGAGGCGTCGTCGCCGGGGTGGCGGCGATCGAGCTCGTCCTCGACGCCGTGAGCCGGCGCCTGGGCGCCGACCCGGTCCAGGTTGACGTCTGCGTCGACGACGGCGACGGCGTGGCCCGCGATGATGTCATCGCGATCCTCTCCGGCCCGACGCGCGTGGTCCTCATGGCGGAGCGGACCATCCTCAACCTGGTCTGCCGGATGAGCGGGGTGGCGACGCATACGAGACAGTGGGCGGAGGCGCTGAATGGGACCGGCTGTGTCGTCCTCGACACCCGCAAGACGACCCCCGGCCTGCGTGCGCTGGAGAAGTATGCGGTGCGCGCCGGAGGCGGCCGGAACAAGCGGATGGGCCTGTTCGACGTCGCGATGATCAAGGACAACCACAAGCTGGCGGCCGGCTCGATCACCGCGGCCTACGAGGCCGTGCGGCGGGCCTTCCCGGAGGTGTCCGTCGAGGTCGAGGCGACGAGCCAGGAGGAGGCGATAGAGGCCGTCCGGGCCGGCGCCCGGTTCCTGCTCCTCGACAACTTCGAGCGCGAGGAGCTCGCGGCCACCGTGCGCGCCGTCCGCGCGACGAATCACGACGTCGAGCTGGAGGCGACCGGAGGTCTGACGCTGCAGAACGCGCGGGAGGTGGCGATGACCGGGGTCGACTACGTCAGCGTCGGGGGGCTGACCCACTCCTCGCCGATCCTCGACATCGCCCTTGACATCGTCGCCACCGGAGGCTGACCCGTCCCCACCCCACAGGGGGCGAAGATGGAGCTCTGCCCGAGGAGGCATAGGATTCTTCGGTGACCGACACCGCTCCTCCTGCTGCCGACGCGCCGGCAGACCCCACTCAGCCCGACCTGCCCGAGCAGATGCAGATCCGTCGGGCGAAGCGGGAGCGGATCCTCGCCAGCGGCCGGGAGGCCTACCCCGTCGAGAGTCCTCGGACCCACACGCTGGCCGAGGTCCGCGAGCGCTGGGGGCACCTCGAGGCGGGTCAGGAGACCGATGAGGTCGTCACCGTCGCCGGCCGACTCATGTTCATCCGGAATACCGGAAAGCTCGCCTTCGGGACTTTGCAGGAGGGGATCGGCACCCGACTCCAGGTGATGCTCAGCCTCGCCGAGGTGGGGGAGGAGTCCCTCGCCGACTGGAAGTCGCTCGTCGACCTGGGTGACCACGTCTTCGTCACCGGTCGGGTCATCTGCAGCAAGCGCGGCGAGCTCTCCGTCATGGCCTCCTCGTGGTCGATGGCGAGCAAGGCCCTTCGGCCTCTCCCCGTTCTCCACAAGGACCTCTCCGAGGAGGCCCGGGTCCGCCAGCGCTATGCCGACCTCATCGTGCGGCAGGAAGCCCGGGACATGGTGCGTCTCAAGGCCACCACGCTGGCCACGACCCGCCGGATCCTTGATGAGCAGGGCTTCGTCGAGGTCGAGACGCCGATCCTCCAGCTGATCCACGGCGGCGCCGCGGCCCGTCCGTTCCGCACGCACATGAACGCGTTCGACCAGGAGATGGTGCTGCGGATCGCCCTGGAGCTCAATCTCAAGAAGGCCGTCGTCGGCGGCGTCGACAAGGTCTACGAGATGGGTCGGATCTTCCGCAACGAGGGAGTGGACGCGACGCACAGCCCCGAGTTCACGATGCTCGAGGTCTACGAGGCCTACGGTGACCAGCACACCATCGCCCGGGTCATCCAGGACGTCATCCTCGGGGTCGCGGATGCCCTCGGCTCGCGGCAGATCGAGACCGCGAACGGGACCATCGACCTGGACGGGGAGTGGCGCTGGCTGCCGGTCTACGAGGCGGTGAGCGAGGTCGTCGGCGAAGAGGTCACGATCGACACCCCACGGGAGACCCTGCTGGCCTACGGGGCTGCGCACGGCGTCGAGATCGACCCGGCCTCGGAGAAGGACAAGGTCTTCCTCGAGCTGCTCTCCGAGCTCGTCGAGCCACGACTTCTGCAACCGACCTTTCTGTGTGACTACCCCGCGATCGCGCAGCCGCTGGCGCGTCCGCACCGGAGCCGATCGGGCCACATCGAGGCCTGGGACCTCATCATCGCCGGCGTCGAGCGGGGCACCGGCTTCTCCGAGCTCGTCGATCCGGTCATCCAGCGTCAGGTGCTCACCGAGCAGTCGCTGCGAGCCGCCGGTGGGGACCCGGAGGCGATGCAGCTCGACGAGGACTTCCTCCGGGCGCTGGAGTACGGCGCACCGCCGATGGGTGGACTCGGCCTGGGGGTCGACCGGCTCATCGCTCTCTTCACCGGTGCCACGCTGCGCGAGACGATTCTCTTCCCACACCTGCGTCCCGAGGCTTAGGTGACTCTTTTACATGAATGATTTCTGGAACACGGCCTGGCTCGTTCTTGCCGGACTGTTGCCTTTCCTTGGATTCCTCCTCGTCTGCTTCATCGTCATGCGGGCGATCTTCAATGCGGACCGCAACGAGCGCGCCGCGATCGCGAGACTGGAGAAGGCCTACGGCAAGGACTCGAATTCCGATGCTGGCCCTGGAGTGAATCACCCCGATGAGGCGCCTGCACAGGATCAGTCCGACGAGGCCCAGCCGTCCGCGCCGTCAGGTCCGGAATCCGTGTAACTGAAATTCGGCTCCCGTCGTCCGGAGCGCAGCATCGGCACGCTCGCAGAACTGATCCGGCGTGGATCCGACCTGGTTTTCACGCAGTAGCCGGATCCCTATTGTTCCCCGCTCCGTCGTTGCCTTCCTTCCGAGGGGCAGGCGCCGGTGTTGTGGGCTTGTCGTCGGTGCAGCATATCGTTTGCCAGATCGACAAACCGGATGTAACGTGAGTACGCAATTTCTCAGGCACCTGAACGTCTTCCGCTATTCGCGACGATCGGAGAAACAAGCACGTGGCAAAGCGCACAATCACCAAGCTCATCGACGATGTGGACGGTTCGGACGCTACCGAGACCATTTCCTTCGCACTCGACGGTGTGAGCTACGAGATCGACCTCAGCGACGACAACGCCGCCAAGCTGCGTGACGCGTTCGCGGTCTGGACGGCCCACGCCACCCGCGTCGGCGGTCGTCGTCGCACGGGTTCGGCCGGCTCCTCCGGCGGCAAGGAGGACCTCGAGGCGATCCGCCAGTGGGCCCGGGAGAACGGCTTCAAGGTCGCCGACCGCGGCCGGATCAGCTCCAAGGTCAAGGAGGCCTACGCCGCGGCGCACGGCTGAGCATGACTGAGGGTGGTTCGACCGCCCGCCGAGCGGCGGTCGTCCCCGATGCGGGAAAGGCCGCCTCTCGGCTGTCTGCGGTGCACGGGTGGTTGCGGTTCCGCTCCACCGGCCGGCCGCTCCCGCGTCGGCTCACTGACGACGTCGCCGGCTGGCAGGCTGCGGTCCTCGCAGACCACCGCAGGTGGTACGGCGTCGATGCTCCTGTCCAGGTGAGTGGGGCTTTCGTCCTGCAGTACCTGCTCCAGGTGCCCGCGCATACCGCCGCCCTGGCCGCCGCAGCCGGTATGCGGGTGCGCGACCTCGCTGTTCTTAGCTTCGAGCTCGGGCCCGGCGGCGTGCCTGCCCTCGTCGAGACCGGCCCGTTGGAGCAGCTGGCCGGGGACCTGGCACATCGTCTGGAGTCGGCGGAGTCCGACTACCGCGCAGTCGCCGAGCCACTGGCTCGGGCCTACCGCTCGTCCCGACGGATGAGCAGTCACCAGCGCCTCGGAATGGTCGCCGATATGTGGGCCGACGCGCTCCGGGTCGCCGCTCCTGGTGCCCTCGAACCGGACCGGCGGCGCACCTCCTGCTGCCTGATCTATGCGCTGCCCGGGTGCGTGACGTGCAGTGGCTGCCCGCGACAAGGACCAGGACGAAGGACCGGAGCGCGCCGCAATCGGTGAGCAGAACGCCTAGTGAAGCGGCGCAGCCAGGTCGCCGAGCTCGTCGATGCGATCCAGCACGTCGTCGAACATCACCTGCTCGAACCTCCCCCCGGAGGCACCGGTCTCGACCTCGTCCCAGGTGCGGGGGGCGGCGATATTGGGCAGTTCCCGACCACGCATGGAATAGGGGCAGATGGTCGTCTTGGCCGCCACATTCTGGCTCCAGTCGAGAAAGACCTTCCCGGGGCGGAGGGACTTCGTCATCTTCCACAGGACGAGGTCAGGGAACTTCTTCGTCATCTCCTGAGCGAGCTGTTGTGCCAGATCGCGGACCTGGTCCGAGGTCAGGTCGCCCCCGAGTGAGGCATAGAGCTGCATTCCCTTGCTCCCGGAAGTCACGGGAATGAGTTCCAGCCCGAGTCCTTCGAGGCGTTCCCGGAGTCTGAGCGCCACCACGGCGCACTCCTTCAGACCGGCTGGCCTCCCCGGATCGAGATCGAGAACGAGACGGTCGGGATTGTCCGGCTGGCCATCGGCATTCACGCGCCACTGCGGAATGTGGAACTCGATGGAGTTGAGATTGACCAGATAGGTCAGCGTGGCCACATCGGGGACGAATGGGTACGTCATCTCGTCGAAGCTCGTGTGGGTCATCCAGCTCGGCGCACCGGAGGGGAGGTTCTTCTCGAAGAAGGACATGTCATTGACGCCATGGGGATAGCGCACCCGGGTGACCGGCCGGTCGGCGAGCAGCGGCAGGAAGTAGGCGCTGATCTGGGCGTAGTAGTTGAGGACCTCCCCCTTGGTGGTCTCCGTGGCGGGGTAGAGGATCTTGTCCAGGCTCGTCAGTCGCAGCCGGCGACCGTCGACGACGACCTTCTGGACCTCGGGCTCAGGCATCGTCGTCCTCCTCGAGGTCCGCGGGTGAGAGGTCGGTGCGGGTCGCGACATAGCTCGGCTGGCGGAGTCGACCGCCGCTGGAACGCCCCAGGGCCCGCACGTCGACGACCACCTCGGGCCGCACCCACCTCGCCTGATGAGCGTCCTCCCGGGGCAGCGGCGTGACGAACGGGCTGGTCGACGTCTGCAGGGGAGCGAGGGTCCGGCTCATCGCGACCCCGGCGCGGCCGGCGAGGCCGGAGCCCACCCGGCCGATGAAGTGCAGGCCACCCTTGGCGGGCATCCCCACGAGGACGGCACCGAGCCGGCTGTCGCTGCCGGTCTCCGGACGCCACCCGCCGACGACGGCGCTGACGAGCGGGCGGTGCGGGATCTTGACCCAGTCCGGCGAGCGTCGCCCCGGCAGATAGGGACTCGTGCGCCGCTTGCTCATGACGCCCTCGAGCCCCTGGTCGGCCGTGGCCTCGAGCAGCTGCTCCCCGTCGTCGTAGACCGGCGACGTCCGCCACCGCGGCCCGTTCAGGTCGAGCCGCTCGAGGAGCTCCCGACGCGCCTGCCACGGCTGGCTCGTCAGGTCTGAGCCGAAGAGCCGCAGCAGGTCGAACACCATGAGCGTCACGGGCCGGGTCGCCGCCAGGGTGGCAGCCTTCTTGGCGCTGCGCACATGCATCCGCTCGGCCAGCGCGCCGAAGCTCGGCACCCCGCCGTCGAAGGCGACGATCTCGGCGTCGAGGAGGGCGTCGTCGTACAGCTCGGCGAGGGGCGCCAGCTCGGGGTATGCGGCGGTCACGTCATTGCCGTTGCGGGACGTGAGCGTCAGGTGGCCTTTGCGCAGGTCGGCCAGCACGCGCATACCGTCCCACTTGACCTCGTGCACCCACTCAGGGCCGGTCGGGACGCGGTCCGCCGGCGTCGCGAGCATGGGCGAGGCGGGCACGATGCCTATCCTCTCAGCCTGCTACCACGGCATGCTTGGTCTCATGCGTGCAATCTGGAGAGGCGCGGTCAGCTTCGGCCTGGTGAACGTTCCCGTCCGGCTGTACTCCGCGACGGAGAACCACGACGTGCAGTTCCGGCAGGTGCACCGCGAGGACGGCGGCCGCATCCGCTACAAGCGGATCTGCTCGATCGACGGCGAGGAGGTCGCCTACGACGACATCGCGAAGGGCTACGAGACCGAGGACGGCGAGATGGTCGTCCTCACCGACGAGGACTTCAAGGATCTCCCGGCCCGGACGTCCAAGGAGATCTCGGTCGAGAAGTTCGTCCCCGCCGAGCAGATCGACCCCATGCTGCTGGACAAGTCCTACTACCTCGAGCCCGACAAGTCCGCGATCAAGCCCTACGTGCTGCTCCGCGAGGCCCTCGAGTCCGAGAACCGGATGGCCATCGTCACAGTCTCGATCCGGACCCGGATGACGATGGCGGTCCTGCGGGTGCGGGACGGCGTCATCGTCATGCAGACGATGCTCTGGCCCGATGAGATCCGCTCTCCCGACTTCGCGTTCGTCGGCTCCGATGGTGAGGCGAGCAAGCAGGAGATGGCGATGGCCAAGATGCTCATCGACCAGCTCGCCGGCGACTACGACCCTGCGGAGTACGAGGACGACTACGCCGCCGCCGTCCAGGCGCTCGTCAAGGCCAAGGTCGAGGGCGGCGAGGTGGCACCCGCTGCCGAGCCCGCGGAGGAGTCCGGCGAGGTCATCGACCTGCTCGCGGCTCTCTCCCGGTCGGTGGAGCGGGCCAAGGCAGCCCGGGGCGAGGTGTCGTCGTCCGACGCCGGCGATGATGACGCCGGCGATGATGACGCCGGTGATGAGGACGACGGCTCGTCGACGACGAAGAAGACGGCCGCCAAGCGCTCGACCGCTAAGAAGTCGGAGTCGAGGACGACCGGGACGAAGAAGCCCGCCAAGAAGCAGGCGGCGAAGAAGTCCGCCGCGAAGAAGACGACAGCCAAGAAGGCCACGACCAAGAAGGCAGCGGAGAAGAAGGCGAGCTGAGCCGGACTGTGCACCGCTGAGTACCGGCACTCATTGCTGACGGCGGTGAGGACGGAGGAGCGTTGGGCGCATGCGTAGCATCGGAGCGGTCCTGGTTCGAGCGGTCGTCATCGTGGTCGCCATGCAGCTGACCGGGTGGCTGGTCGTCTGGCTGGCCCCGGGCCCGGACGCCAACATCGGTGCCGGGCTGTTGGCCTTCGCCGCCGGCGCCCTCATCGCCTTCCTCTGGGCCCTGCGGGATACGAGAACCGTGCCGACCGGTCCCGTCCTGCTGCGGTGGCTGCTCACAGGTGCGCTTGCAGCGCTCGGCTTCTGGGCGGTCGGGGCGGTCCGGGAGCCGGACGCGGCGCTCTCCGACCTGGCCACCGTGGCACCGTTCATCGCTGCTGTCGTTCTGGTGCCGGCCCTCGCCGGAGTGGCCCTCGGTGCCACGGCCCGCACCCGGCCCGCTCCGGCGCCGGAGTCCAACCCAGAGCCGCAGGTGGACCAGACCCCTGCGCAGTGACGGTGGTGCGCCTCTCGGCTGTTCCCTCCGCCTAGCATCGGGCCATGCCCGAAGGTCATACGCTCCATCGCCTCGCGCTCACCCTCGACCGCGCCTTCGCGGGCACCCGCCCTCGCGCGTCCAGCCCGCAGGGGCGCTTCGTCGACGGCGCCGCCCTCATCGACGGACGCCTGCTCGAGCGGGCCGAGGCCTGGGGCAAGCACCTCTTCCTCGTCTTCGAGGGCGACGTCATCCTCAACATCCACCTGGGTCTCATCGGGGTGCTCGACGTCACCGGGTACGAAGGAGTCGTGCCCGCGCCGGTCGGCGCGGTCCGGCTCAGACTCGTCGGCGAGCGACACGTGGCCGATCTGCGCGGGGCGACCGTCGTCGAGATCGTCACCCCCGAGGAGATGGACGCCACGCTCGCGCGGCTCGGTCCGGACCCGCTGCGTGCCGGGACCGAGAGCAACGAGCCGGAGCGGGCCCTGGCCCGGATGGCCCGCACCGGCCGGACCTTCGCCGAGACGCTCATGGACCAGTCGGTCATCGCGGGCGTCGGCAACCTCTACCGCTGCGAGGTCCTCTTCCGTCACCGCGTCGACCCGTTCCGTCCCGCCAAGGAGATCCGCCCGGCGACGTTCCTGCGGATCTGGGACGACCTGGTCGACCTCCTCGCGATCGGGGTCGCCTTCGGACAGATCATCACGATGGAGCACCAGCTGGAGGAGGCCCGCGAGATCCTCCGTGGGCTGGACGAGAGCGCGAGTGACGCATACCGCCATCACCGGCTCACCCTGGTCGACTGGCAGGGACGCGATGAGGCCGAGGCGGGTGGTCGTCCGGCCTACGAACGAAGCGGTCCGTTCCCTCGGGAGTATGCGGTGTACCAGCGCAACGGGGAAGCGTGCTACACCTGCGGGTCACGGATCCGCACCCGCGTGGTGGCCGGCCGGAACCTGTTCTGGTGTGGTCGCTGCCAACGTCGTCGCTGAGATCCTTGCCACTGTTGGTTGCTCGCGAGGCCCGGCGACGGGAGACTATGCCGGATGAGCACTTCTCGGCCACCTCGACGTGTCGGACGGCGCGCCTTCCTCGGCGCGGCCGCTGCCGCGCTGGCGGCGTGCTCGGGGGACCCCGAGGCGGGCCCGACCAGTACCCCGTCGACGCCCGTGACCCCGGACCCGACCTTCTCCAGTGCCGCCCCGGAGGAGCGGGCCCTCGTGTGGGCCACCTGGCCGGACTACATCGACGTCGATGACGCGGAAGGCCGCCCTACCCTCGCTGCTTTCCAGGCGCAGTCCGGCATCCCCGTCGACTACCAGGAGGTCATCGAGGACAACGACGAGTACATCGAGTCCATTCGTCCTCAGCTCGAGGCGCACGAGCCCGTCGGCGCCGACATCGTCACCCTCACCACCTGGATGGCGGCCAACCTCGTCCAGGCCGGGTACATGCAGCCGTTCGGTCCCGGCGAGAGCGCCGCGCGGATCATCCCGGCGCTCGCGAAGCCGTCGTGGGACCCGGAGCAGGCCTACTCCGTGCCGTGGCAGGCGGGGCTGACGGGCATCGCCTACGACGCCCGTCACGTCGACCGCGCCATCGGCTCGGTGGACGAGCTGTTCACCCGGGAGGACCTGCGGGGCAAGGTCGGCATGCTCAAGGACTTCAGCGACACCGTGGGCCTCGCGCTCCTGGCGCGGGGGATCTCGCTGTCCGCCGCGAGTGAGAACGACGTCGCCGAGGTCATCGCCGACCTGTCCGAGCTCAACGAGCAGGGGGTCTTTGCCGGGTTCTACGGCAACGAGTACCTCGACGCGCTCGACGACGGCTCGGTCACCGCCTGCCTCGCCTGGAGCGGCGACATCCTCCAGGCCCAGGCCGACAACCCCTACCTCAAGTTCGTCGTCCCGGAGGAGGGCCTCGTCATCTGGGCCGACAACCTCCTCGTGCCGGCCGGGTCTGCACAGGCCGAGGCAGCGCGGATGCTCGCGGACTACTTCTACCGGCCGGACGTCGCGGCGACCGTGGCGGCGTGGGTCAACTACATCTGCCCGGTGGTGGGGGCCCAGGAGGCCATGGAGGCCCTCGACCCGTCGTTGGCGGCCAACCCGCTCATCTTCCCGGACCGGACCATCCTCGACCGCTCCTTCCAGCTGCCGCCGCTGCCCGGGGACGCCGAGGCCAAGCAGCGCGCTGCGTTCGCCGCCCTCGCCGGAGGTGCGTCGTGACCCAGCAGCCGCGCACCCGCTCAGGACGGCACGCCTCGACGAGCACGCGTCGCGATCCGCAGCTCATCGCGATCGTCGTGGTCGTCGCCCTGGTCGCCGTGCTGGGTCTCGGGTTCCTCGTGACCAGGCTCATCGGAGGTGATGGCGCTGCCGCTGACGACGACCCCGACATCGTCCAGGCAGCGGACGGGGACTCCAGCGGCTGCGAGACCACGACCCGGGTCGACGTCGTCGCCGATCCGGCCATCTCGACCGCCGTGGCATCTGCTCTCGCCCCGCTCGCGAACAGCCCCTCGTGCATCGACGCCCAGGTCGCAGCACAGGCGTCCGACCTCGCGGCCGACGCGATCAGCCGACCCGAGGGGGTCGGCCTCGGCGGCTCGCTGCCCGATGTCTGGATCCCGTCCTCGTCGTTGTGGGTCGCCCAGGCCAGGTCCACCGACGCTGGCGCAGCGCGCCTGACAGGTGACCCTGCCCCACTCGCACGCAGCCCGATCGTGGTCGCGGCGAAGCCCGAGACAGCCAGTGCGCTGGGCTGGCCGGATGCCGGCACCTCCTGGAAGGCCCTCGTCGAGGGCGGGGCGACGAGCGCAGCGTCCGCGGACCCACGCTCCGATACAGCAGCCCTCTCGGCGCTCATCGCCGCAACCGGGGGGAGCCCGACCCCGGAGGTCGTGGCGGCCATGAGCCCCCGGCTCGCGGTCCCCCCAGCACAAGGGCGCAGCCCCGCCCAGATGGTGCTCGAGGACGTCGCGGCCGTGATGCCTACCTCCGAGCTCGACGTCATCCGGACCCAGGTCTCAGGCGACCGGCCCGGCGCACTCTCGGTCGCATACGACGAGAGCCTGGGCTCTCTCGACTTCCCGCTCGTGACCGTCGCCGGTGACTCCGAGGTCGGCGCCGAGGCCGTTGAGGCGATCTCGGAGCGGCTCCGCAGCGAGCAGTCACTCGCGGCGTTCTCGGAGCTCGGACTGCGCACCGTCGACGGGGGTCTCGCCGACCGCTACCACGACGGCTTCGGGGTGGATGCGGGGGCGAGCGCACCGGAGCCTGCCGCGGCCGAGGAAGCCGTCCGCGGCGCTCTCGACGCGTGGGCCGTTGCCGGCCGCCGGGCTCGCATCCTCGTCGTCGTCGACCGCTCCGGCTCCATGCTCAACGCCATGCCCGGCGGTACCGTGCCCAAGGCCACCCTGGCGCGTGACTCGATCGTCCAGCTCGTCAGCTCGGCGTCCCCTGACACCGAGGTGGGCCTGTGGTCCTTCACGACGAACCGGGGTGATGCCTTCATCGAGGAGCTCGCTCCGATCGAGGCGCTCTCCACCCAGTCCACCGGCTCCAGCCACCGTGACCGTCTTGCTGCCGGCGTGACGGGGATCCAGCCGATCCCCACCGGCGACACCCCGCTCTTCCAGGTGGTGCTCGATGCCTACCAGCGGGCCCAGGAGAACTACTCCTGGGGACGGCTCAACGCCGTCGTCATCGTGACCGATGGCAAGAACGACCACCCGAGCGGCACCTTGACCGAGGAGCAGACGCTCGACCAGCTCCGCCGCCTCTACGACGGCATGCGGCCCGTGCGCATCCTGGCGCTGGGCTACGGCCCGGAGACCGACCTGGCCGGTCTGACCCGCCTCGCGGACGTCACCGGTGGTCTGGCCTTCCAGGGCCTCACCGAGCAGGAGGCGGCCACGCTCCTCGCCCGGACCCTCCCCGAGCTGTGATCCTGCGCGCTGTGATCCTGTGCTCTGCGATCCTGCGCCCGGGCACGTGCCTACGATGAAGTGATGCGACTTCTTCTCGTCCGGCACGGCCAGACGCCGTACAACCTCATCGGTGCGCTCGACACCGCGTTCCCCGGTGCGGGGCTGACCGACCTCGGCCTCCGCCAGGCCGCCGCGGTCCCCGGAGTGCTGGAGGGGGACGAGGTGGCCGGCGTGTATGCCTCGGTCCTCGTACGCACGCAGCTCACCGCCGCCCCGCTGGCCGAGGTCCGGAGGCTGGACGTCGTGGTCGAGGAGGGGCTGGAGGAGATCTCGGCCGGGGACTTCGAGCTGCGCAACGACAAGGACGCCATCCTCGGCTACGTCCACACCGTGGCGGGCTGGATCGAGGGGGACCTGGGCCGGATCATGCCCGGGGGCTACGACGGCCATCACTTCCTGGGGCGCTACGAGGGGGCGCTGCGCCGGATCGCGGAGTCGCACGCCGACGACGAGCTCGTGGTCGCCTTCAGCCACGGGGCAGCGATCCGGGTCTTCACCTGTCTCGCCATGGGTCTGGGTGCCGAGCAGGCCAAGGACCTGCACATCGCCAACACCGGCGCCAGCCTGCTGGAGGGGGACCCCGACCGCGGCTGGGAGCTGCGGCGCTGGGTGAGCGACCCGCTGGGCGGGGCGCACCTGCTCGATGTCGCGGCGCACGACATCACCGGTGAGGGCACCGAGGATGCCGAGGCGGAAGCACTCGACCACCACTGATCACGCCGACTGAAGCCGCCCCGGACGCCCGCCTGAAGGGTGACCCGCATGGGAACAGATCTCACCCCGGTGGCGTTGGTCTGGTCAGTTAAATCGTCCTCGTCCTTGCCCACGGTCGTGAAACGGGCCGCGCGTTGTCTGTTCAGCGAAGTAGCATCGAGGGGACTCGACGTCATTTACAGGAGTGAAGCCAATGTTCGAGCGGTTCACGGACCGGGCCCGACGCGTCGTCGTCCTCGCCCAGGACGAAGCACGCCTGCTCAACCACAACTACATCGGGACCGAGCACATCCTGCTCGGCCTGATCCACGAGGGCGAGGGGGTCGCGAGCAAGGCGCTCGAGGGGCTCGACATCAAGCTCGAGGCGGTCCGCGAGCAGGTGCAGGAGATCATCGGTCAGGGCCAGCAGGCGCCGACCGGGCACATCCCCTTCACCCCGCGTGCCAAGAAGGTGCTCGAGCTGTCGCTGCGTGAAGCGCTTCAGCTGGGCCACAACTACATCGGGACCGAGCACATCCTGCTCGGGCTCATCCGCGAGGGGGAGGGCGTTGCCGCCCAGGTGCTGGTCAAGCTCGGTGCCGACCTGAACCGGGTGCGCCAGCAGGTCATCCAGCTCATCTCCGGGTACCAGGGCAAGGAGGGCCAGACCCCGGCCGGGGTCACCTCCGGCGGTCCGCAGGAGGGCACGCCCTCCGGCTCCACCGTCCTGGACCAGTTCGGGCGCAACCTGACCCAGGCTGCGCGCGAGGGCAAGCTCGACCCGGTCATCGGGCGCGAGAAGGAGATCGAGCGCGTGATGCAGGTGCTCTCGCGCCGGACCAAGAACAACCCGGTCCTCATCGGCGAGCCCGGCGTCGGCAAGACGGCGGTCGTCGAGGGCCTCTCCCAGGACATCGTCCGCGGCGAGGTGCCCGAGACCCTCAAGGACAAGCAGCTGTACACCCTCGACCTCGGCGCGCTCGTCGCCGGTAGCCGCTACCGCGGTGACTTCGAGGAGCGACTGAAGAAGGTCCTCAAGGAGATCCGCACCCGAGGCGACATCATCCTCTTCATCGACGAGATCCACACCCTCGTCGGTGCGGGTGCGGCCGAGGGCGCCATCGACGCTGCCTCGATCCTGAAGCCGATGCTCGCCCGCGGTGAGCTGCAGACCATCGGTGCGACGACGCTCGATGAGTACCGCAAGCACATCGAGAAGGACTCCGCCCTCGAGCGGCGCTTCCAGCCGATCCAGGTGATGGAGCCGACGCTGGCGCACACCATCGAGATCCTCAAGGGTCTGCGTGACCGCTACGAGGCCCACCACCGGGTGTCGATCACCGATGGTGCGCTGGTGAGCGCGGCGACACTCGCCGACCGCTACGTCAACGACCGGCACCTGCCGGACAAGGCGATCGACCTCATCGACGAGGCGGGCGCGCGACTGCGCATCCGCCGGATGACCGCACCGCCGGACCTGCGCGAGTTCGACGAGCGCATCGCCACCGTGGTCCGGGAGAAGGAAGCTGCGATCGACGGTCAGGACTTCGAGAAGGCCGCGCGGCTGCGCGACGACGAGAAGCGCCTGCGTCAGGAGAAGGCTCAGCGCGAGGCCGAGTGGAAGTCCGGCGACATGGACGTCATCGCCGAGGTCGACGAGGAGCTCATCGCCGAGGTCCTTGCCGCGTCGACGGGCATCCCGGTCTTCAAGCTCACCGAGGAGGAGTCCAGCCGCCTGCTCCACATGGAGGACGAGCTGCACAAGCGGATCGTCGGCATGGATGACGCCATCAAGGCGCTCTCCCAGGCCATCCGCCGGACCCGTGCCGGTCTGAAGGACCCGCGCCGTCCCGGTGGGTCGTTCATCTTCGCCGGCCCCACCGGTGTCGGCAAGACAGAGCTGGCGAAGACGCTCGCCGAGTTCCTCTTCGGGGACGAGGACGCGCTCATCCAACTCGACATGTCGGAGTTCTCAGAGAAGCACACCGTCTCGCGGCTGTTCGGTTCGCCTCCCGGCTACGTCGGCTACGAGGAGGGTGGACAGCTCACCGAGAAGGTGCGTCGTCGTCCGTTCTCCGTCGTCCTGTTCGACGAGGTGGAGAAGGCTCACCCGGAGATCTTCAACAGCCTCCTGCAGGTGCTCGAGGACGGTCGCCTCACCGACTCCCAGGGTCGGGTGGTCGACTTCAAGAACACCGTCATCATCATGACGACGAACCTCGGCACGCGCGACATCAGCCGGGCTGCGATGGGCTTCTCGGCCGGGCCGGATACCCGCTCGGAGTACGACCGGATGAAGGCCAAGGTCCAGGACGAGCTCAAGCAGCACTTCCGTCCGGAGTTCCTCAACCGTGTGGACGACATCATCGTCTTCCCGCAGCTGACCCAGACCGAGATCGAGACGATCGTCGACCTGGAGATCGCCAAGCTCGGCAAGCGGCTCAAGGATAAGGACATGGCGATCACGCTCGAGCCCGCCGCCAAGACGCTGCTGGCCCAGCGTGGCTACGACCCGGTGCTCGGTGCCCGTCCGCTCCGGCGCACCATCCAGCGTGAGATCGAGGACGCTCTCTCCGAGAGGATCCTCTACGGCGAGCTCAAGGCCGGCGACCTCATCACGGTCGGGGTCGAGGGCGAGGGTGGAGACGCGGTCTTCACCTTCACCCCCACGCCGAAGGTCACCGAGATCGATCTGCCGCTGGTCGAGGCCGGCGCCGGATCGGGCGAGTGAGCATCAGCTAGCAGCCGGATCGCTGACGCGAGCGCCGCATACCCCCGATGGGGGGTATGCGGCGCTCGCCTCTTTCGTGTCTCAGTACAGAGGCGGTGGCTCACTCCAGTCCCGTGCCTGAGCGCCCGGCCGGCGGCGGGAGCGCCGGACGAGGGCGACGAGGCCGCCGATGACGAGAAGGAGCGCGAGCGCTGCGCCGACGACGATCGCGACACCGACCCTGGTCACCCACTCGGCGCGCTCGATGACGAGGTCGGACGCCGCGCGGGAGGCGGCGAACTCGTCGAGGCTGATGTTCTCGGCCGCCACCTGCGCGGTGGCCTCGAGGCGCAGCGGGATGGCTCCGATCCGGTCGATGAGCCCGCGCTCGGCGTAGGCGACGGCAGCGGCCTCCTCGTACCGGGCGAGGGTGCTGTGCGCGTTCGCCAGGCTCGCGCGGACCGCGGTGTAGTCCTCGTCGCTGTCGGCCAGCTCGTAGTTCTCCTGCACCCGTGTGGGGAGGTCGACCGCCAGGTGGTCCGCGAGCTCCTGGACCTGCGCGGCGCCGGCTGGAAGGTCGGCCAGCTCGCTCATCACCCGGGTGGCGTCGCTGAACTCCCAGCGTGCCATCGACCGCCGCAGCCCGAGGGGCGCGCCCCAGGAGGCCCCGCCGGCGAACTCGTCGTAGAGCGTCCGCACCGGCTGCCACTGCTCGAGCAGATCGGCTCCCGGCTCTTCGAGCACCCAGGTGCGGTAGAGCTCGACCGCCGAGCCATCGGCGACGGAAGGTGCCTCGTGGGCGGCGAGCAGGTCGAGGAAGGCCATTGTCGTCGTTCCCCCACCGGAGAGGTCCCGACGTCCGGGCAGGTCCCACGGACTGGTCGAGGTGACGACGTCGCTGAGCAGCGGCGTGAGGTGCTCGTCGTCCAGCCCCGCGACCAGGGCGGTCGCGACCTGGTAGCTCGCGGGGTAGGCCCACGAGTCCGTCTCGGTCCCCCGGAACCCCCGCGAGCTGGTCCAGCCGTACAGTGCCACCGCACGCTCGTCGTCGCGGCGGACCGTGGCCGGCACGGTGAAGCCGCCGCCGATGCGCGCCGCGGTCCGCTCGGCAAGGACTTCCGCGAGTCCCTCGGTGAGCCAGCGCTCCGGGACGGTCGCCGTGTTGACCCACGCGTGCGCGAGCTCGTGGTAGAGCACGCCGTCGTCGAGATCCTCGCTCAGGACGATCTCCCGGTCGCTCGTCGAGTACCAACCCTCGAACCCACGGACCTCGCTGCCGACGTCCTCGCGGATCCGGTCGATGTCGCCGGGCCAGGGATGGCCGACAAGGGACTCCAGGACAGGGAGGGCCAGATCCGCCCAGGTCTCGATGAACTCGGCCCACTCAGGGTCGTTCGGGTAGGGGATGAGCACCAGGTCGACCCCGCCCACAGTCACCGGCTGCCCTTCTCCGACCTCGCTCGTGCGCACCGACACCATGGCGGAGATACCGCCACCGATGTTGTCCCTCGTGAAGGTGTAGGTCGTGGTGCCACCTTCCTCGGAGGTCGTGTACTCGCTCTCGGTGCTGTCGAACTCCAGTGCCGAGTCCACCACGACCGCAACGGAGTTACGACCGGGATCCCCGGGACCGAAGACCGCGAAGTTCGCGTAGCCCGGGCCGATGCGCGTCGGGTCGTCGGCACGCGGCGGCTGGCCCACGAGCGTGAACGTGAGCTCGATGGTGCGGCTCTGCTGGTAGAGGAGGTCCGGGAAGCGGATCTCCACGAGCCGGAAGCCGGGCTCCTCCGGTAGCGTCCGCGACTGCGTCCGCAGCGCCTGCCCGCCGCTGCGCGCGACAATGTCCGTGGCTCCGGCCGGAAGCGGGATGCCGTAGGCGTCGTAGAAGAAATAGCGGTAGCCGCCGTCACCGGTGGGCTCGTTCGGGGTGACGTTGCGCAGGGTCATCGTGATCGCGCCCTGGACGGTACCGGCGTCGAGGTCGAGGACGTAGCGGCTCTCCGAGGTGACCGTGAGTCCCTCATCCGCCACGGCGGGCTGCGCGGCGACGAGCAGGCCGAGGACCATGACGGCCGCCGCCGCGACGGTGGTGAGCCGTCGCCAAGGCCGGCCCTTCGCTGTCCCCTCCACGGGACAAGTGTGCCTGTCCGTCACGCCGGGAGTGCGAAGGTGTCGGCGGGGAGGGGCTCGATGAGCCCGTCGTCCACCAGCGTGGACAGGCAGCGCTCGACCTGCGCAGGGTCGGGACCGGCCCCCAGGAGCGCCGAGCGGGGCAGCGGGGTGCGGCTGTCACGCAGTCGTTGCACGATCTCACCGCGCACCTGACGATCCGTCCCCGCCCAGGCCTGCGTCCGCCGCGGTGGACCGTCGTATGCGGGGCGCCCCCGGGTGACCCAGCGGCACAGGTCCTGGACCGGGCAGATCCCGCACTGGGGCGTCCGCGCGGTGCAGACCAGTGCTCCGAGCTCCATGACCGCGACGTTCCACGTGGCGGCCGAGACGTCATCGGTCGGCAGCAGCGACGTGGCCAGGTCGTGCTCGGCCCGGGTCAGGCTCGGTGCTGCGTGCTCCACCCCGGTGACGACACGAGCCTGGACCCGTCGCACATTGGTGTCGATGACGGTGGACCGGGCTCCGAAGGCGAAGGCTCGAACGGCGGCCTGGGTGTACGTCCCCACCCCGGGCAACCCCACCAGGTCCTCCGGCGACTTCGGAACCACCCCGTCGAAGCGCTCGACGATGGCGGTCGCCGCCTCGTGCAGGCGCAGCGCCCGGCGGGGGTAGCCGAGCCGACCCCAGGCCCGGACGGCCTCACCGGGTGAGTCGGCGGCGAGGTCGGCCGGCGTCGGCCAGCGCTCCATCCACTCCCGCCAGATGGGCTCGACGCGTGCCAGTGGCGTCTGCTGGGCCATGACCTCGCTGACCAGGACACCCCAGGGTGAGCAGTCGGGGTCGCGCCACGGGAGGTCCCGGGCGTTCACCGCATACCAGGAGAGGATGCGTTCGTGGAGCTCGTTCACCCGGTCGTCCGCCTCCCCGCTGACCCCCGGGCCGGCAGGAGTGCCGACCACTAGACGTATCGGTCGAGGATGCTCGACTCGGCCAGCCGGGACAGGCCCTCACGGACCGCGCGGGCACGTCCTTCACCGACCCCGTCGACCTCCATGAGCTCGTCGACGGTCGCGGAGAGCAGCCGCTGCAGGCCGCCGAAGTGGTTGACGAGCCGCTCGACGATCGCGCCGGGGAGTCGGGGGACCTTGGAGAGGAGTCGGTGGCCCACCGGGCTCACCGAGGTGTCGAGGGCATCGCCTCCCACGGCGAAGCCGATCGCCCTGGCAACACCGGCCAGGTCGAGCAGCTCGGTCGAGTTCAGCTCCCGGAGTGCGGCGACGGCCTCGTCGTAGCTGATGGGCTGCTTGGCCTCACCGAGGTAGTCGTGCAGCACGAGGGACAGGTCGTCACCCAGCCCCGCGGTCAGCTCCTCGAGCTGCAGGCTGAGCAGGCGGCCGTCGATGCCGAGCTGGAGGACGTAGTCGGCGATCTCCTCGCGGATGTGCCTGACCATCTCGAGGCGCTGCACCACGCTGGCGACGTCCCGGACGGTGACGAGGTCCTCGATCTCGAGGGCGGACAGCGTGCTGGTGACCTCGTCGAGGCGCTGCTTGTAGCGCTCCAGGGTGGCGAGGGCCTGGTTGGCGCGGGTGAGGATGTCGCCGCTGTCGTCGAGCACGACGCGTCGGTGGCCGACGTAGAGGGCGACGATGTGCATCGACTGGCTCACCGTGATGACCGGGAAGCCGGTCTGCTTGGCCACCCGCTCGGCGGTGCGGTGCCGCGTCCCGGACTCGCTGGTCTCGATGCTCGCGTCCGGCACCAGCTGGGTCGCGGCGCGCAGGATGCGGGTGTGGTCGCGGTCGAGGATGACGGCGCCGTCCATCTTGCACAGCTCGCGCAGGCGGGTGGCGGAGAACTCGGTGTCGAGGGTGAAGCCGCCGGAGGCGATCTTGTCCATCAGCTTGTCGTGGCCCAGGACGATGAGGGCGCCGGTGCGGCCGCGGAGGATGCGCTCGAGGCCGTCCCGCAGGTCCGTGCCCGGCGCGACGGCGGCCAGCGTGGAGCGCAGCAGCTCGTCGTCGGTCACGAGGCCTGATCCTATCCGCTGGTGGGCCGCGCCGAGAGTGCGGCGCGCACTGCCGCTCCCAGGTCCCCGGCCTCGACGACCTGCAGTCCGTCCGGCACGGTCACGGATCCGAGGGTGCCGCGAGGCACGATCGCGTGGGTGAGGCCGAGGCGCGCGGCCTCGGAGAGACGCCGGGCCACCCCGACGACGGGACGGATGTCTCCGGACAGACCCACCTCGCCGATCGCGAGGAGCTGGGCCGGCAGCACGGTGTCCGTCACCGAGCTCGCGATGGCGAGGGCGATCGCCAGGTCGGCGGCCGGCTCGGTGATGCGCACGCCTCCGACGGTGGAGACGAACATGTCGTTCTTGCCGACGATGGCCCGGGCGCGCTTCTCCAGCACAGCGATGATCATCTGCACCCGGGAGGACTCCAGGCCGCTCGTCGCCCGGCGCGGTTGGGGGAGCGTCGACTCGGCGACCAGGGCCTGCACCTCGGCCAGCAGGGGTCGCCGGCCCTCGAGGGTGACGGTCATACACGTGCCCGGCACCGCGACAGTGCGGTCCGACGTGAACAGACCACTGGGGTCCGGGAGGCCGACGATGCCCACGTCGGAGAGATCGAAGCACCCGATCTCGTCGGTGGGACCGAAGCGGTTCTTCACAGCGCGCACGAGCCGGAGCCGGGAGTGGCGGTCACCCTCGAACTGGATGACGACGTCGACGAGGTGCTCCAGGACCCGCGGCCCGGCGATCGAGCCGTCCTTGGTCACATGGCCCACGAGCAGCACCGCGATGTCCCTCGCCTTGGCGACGGCGATGAGCGCGCTCGCGACCTCGCGCACCTGGCTGACGTTGCCGGCCGCCCCGTCGACCTCGGCGCTGGCGATGGTCTGGACCGAGTCGACGACGAGCACGTCGGGCCGGACCTGGTCGATGTGGCCCAGGATCGTCGCGAGGTCCACCTCCGAGGCGAGGTACAGGCCGGCCGCCATCGCCTCGATCCGCTCGGCCCGGGCGCGGACCTGGGCGCTCGACTCCTCGCCACTGATGTACAGCGCGGTGCGTGGTGGCTCACCGGGGCCCTGTCCACGTGCGGCCCGGGCAGCCACGTCGAGCAGGAGCGTCGACTTGCCGATGCCGGGCTCACCTGCGACGAGGACGACTCCACCTGGGACGAGCCCGCCTCCGAGCACCCGGTCGAACTCACCGACCCCCGTCGGCCGGGCGATCGCGCTGGTGTGGTCCACCTCCCCGATCGGCAGGGCCGGGGTCTGCACGGGAGCGGATCGCGTCGTGCGCGGACCGGCAACCGCCCCGATCTCCTCGATCGTGCCCCAGGCCTGGCACTCGCCGCAGCGCCCGACCCACTTGGCGGTGGTCCACCCACACTCGCTGCAGCGCTGCCCCAATGAGCGTTGTCCCGAGGAGGTCCTGGCAGCCATGGTCACGACCGTATGCGGTGGCACCGACAACCCTGACAACGCACCCCCGCCCACACCCCGTGTTTGGTTCGTTCCTACCCAGTGCGGAGCGCTGTAGCGCTCCGATGTGAAGACAACGAACCAAACACGGGTCAGTAGCGTCGCGAGCGGAGCACGACCGAGTAGTCGACGACGAGCCCGTCGTGGCCCGCGAGGATCCGCTCGGCGGCCGGCCCGGGGAACTCGATGCGCACGACCGCCTCCAGATCGCTGCGGCGGTCGAGCTCCCACGTGCTGGGCACGACTTCGCGGTGCCATCCCTGCCTGGACCAGAACCGCTCGGTCGCCTCCACGTCGTAGGCGGGGTATGCGGTGGTGAACCAGGTGCCGAAGGTCGAGGGGACCGACAGGTCGTTGTCGATGACGAAGGCGACGCCACCCGGTGCCATCACCCGGTCGAGCTCAGCCAGCCCCGGCTCGCAGCCGGAGCCGAAGAAGTAGGCCCAGCGCGCGTGCATGACGTCGATCGAGGCATCCTCGACCGGGAGAGCCTCCGCCCCGCCCTCCAGCACCGTGATCCGAGCCCGGACATCCTCACCGAGCGTTCCGACGCGCAGACGTGCCCGCTCGACCAGCGGGGGGTGCGGCTCGACCCCGATCACCCGCGCCGCGCCATACCCCACCCACCTCTCGAGGTGGAAACCGCTGCCGCAGCCGAGGTCGAGCACCGTGGCGTCCCGGATCGGGCGGTGGGCGAGCATCGCCGCCTCGATCCGCTCCTCGCGGTCGACAGCGTGGTTCTCGATCTCGTAGACGTCCGGGTCGTTCCAGATGTTCGGGCTCGGGATCGGGGTGGCCATCACGGTTTGCGGTCCGCGGGAGGGGACGCCGGCTGCGACGCCCCCTGCTTGCGGACCCGCTTGAACGGCCCGCCCGCGGCGAGCGTCGCTGGGTGGACGAGCAGCGGGAGCATCCTGCGGCTGCGCACGGTCTGCGCGGCCTTCACCGACGCCAGGTGCGCCTCGCAGCGCACGACGAGGGCCGCATACGCATCCTCGCCCATGAGCTCGACCAGCTCGTCCTTGTTGCTCCGGAACACCGGCTCGCGACCGACGTGGGCCTCGGAGTTGCTCGAGCAGTACCAGTCCAGGTCGTGCCCGCCCGGCCCCCACCCACGGCGGTCGTACTCGGTGATCGTCGTCTCCAGATACGTCGTCCCGTCCGGCAGTTCGACGTCCCGGTAGGAGCGCCGGATGGGCAGCTGCCAGCAGACATCGGGCTTGACCGTGTGCGGTGGCTGCCCGGTGAGGATGGCGTGCTGGTGCAGGGCGCACCCGCTCCCGGCGGGGAACCCGGGGCGGTTGAGGAAGATGCAGGCCCCGTCGACGACCCTCGTCTTCCGGACACCGTCCTCACGCTCCGTCCAGGCGGAGGTCCGCAGCGCGCCGTGCCGGTTGAAGCCGGACCTGCCGGGACGGTGCTGCCACTCGTCCTCGCCGAGCTGGTTCGCGACGGCAGCGACCCGCTCCAGGTCGTCGGTGTCGGTGAAGTGGGCGCCGAGTGTGCAGCAGCCGTCGTCAGGGCGGTCCGCGTAGATGCCCCGGCAGCCCGATCCGAAGATGCAGGTCCAGCTCGAGGTCAGCCAGGTCAGGTCGCAGCGGAAGCGCTGACCCGGATCGGCGGGGTCGGTGAACTCCACCCAGATCCGCGGAATGTCGAGGGGGGACTCTGGCACGCGACTACCCTATGCGTCATGCGCCTAGGAGTGATCGACGTCGGCTCCAACACTGTGCACGTGCTGATCGTCGACGCCTATCGCGGCGCACACCCCCTGCCGGCGTCCTCCCACAAGATCGCCCTGCGACTCTCGGAGCACGTCACCGATGACGGTCTCATCGCCGACGCGGGGCGCGATGCGCTCGTGACGTTCGTCGGTGAGTGCATCGAGCTCGCCGAGGAGAAGGGTGCCGAGTCGCTCGTCGGGTTCGCGACGAGCGCGATCCGGGACGCGCCCAACGGGGACGACGTGCTCGCTGCCGTGCACGCCGCCCACGACATCGACCTGCGCGTCATGGCCGGCGACGACGAGGCCCGGCACACCTTCCTCGCGGCCCGCCGCTGGTTCGGCTGGTCCTCGGGAACGCTGCTGATGATCGACATCGGCGGCGGCTCACTCGAGCTGGCGATCGGCATGGACGAGGACCCGGACGTCGCGATCTCGCTCCAGCTCGGAGCCGGACGCATCACCCGCGACTGGCTTCCCGGCGACCCGCCCTCCAAGGACGCGATCCGGGCGGCGCGCAAGTATGTGCGGGCCGAGATCGCCGCAGCCGCCCGCCCGCTCATCAAGCACACGGACGCGAACCGGGTCGTCGGAACCTCCAAGACGATGCGGTCGCTCGCCCGGATCTGCGGGGCCGCCCCGAGCCGCGAGGGTCCGTATGTCACGCGGCTCCTCGAGCGGGAACGGCTCACCGAGGAGATGGGCAAGATCGCCAGGATGACGGTTGCCGAGCGGGCGGGGCTCCCTGGGGTCTCCGCGGCCCGCGCTCCGCAGCTGCTCGGCGGGGCGATCGTCGCAGAGGCGGCCATGGACCTCCTCGGGGTCGACAGCCTGGAGATCTGTCCCTGGGCGATGCGCGAAGGTGTCATCCTGCGTGTGCTCGATCACCTGGACACCTGACTCCGCCCCCTCGGGCACCGGAGCGCGCCGGTCGCGTGTCACCCTAGGGAGACGATGACTGCCCGGATCGCGCTCTCGACGGCATCGACCTATCCAGGTCGGTGCGCTGCGGCCTTCGCCCTGGCCGCCGAGCTGGGCTACGACGGTCTGGAGGTCATGGTCTGGACCGACCCGGTCACCCAGGAGGCCGGGGCGCTGCGCGCCCTCTCCGAGCTGCACGGCCTCCCCGTGGTCTCCATCCATGCCCCCACCCTCCTGCTCACGCAGCGGGTCTGGGGCTCCGACCCGTGGGCGAAGGTCGACCGCTCGATCGAGCTGGCCCTTGGAGTCGGTGCCGACGTCGTGGTCCTGCACCCGCCCTTCCGCTGGCAGCGGGGGTATGCGGAAGGGTTCCCCGAGGGCGTCGCGGAGCGGGAGCGTGCGAGCGGGATCCGGCTGTGCGTGGAGAACATGTTCCCGTGGCAGGCGGGCCGGAGGAACGGCCAGCGACGCGAGCTCGAGGCCTACCTGCCGCACTGGGACCCGACCGGTCAGCCCTACGACAACGTCACCCTCGACCTCTCGCACACGGCCACCGCGGGGAGTGATGCCCTGGCCATGGCCGACGAGCTCGGGGACCGGTTGCGACACATCCACCTGGCCGACGGAACCGGCTCAGTGCGCGACGAGCATCTCGTCCCAGGTCGCGGGACCCAGCCGGCAGCCGAGCTGCTCGAACGGTTGGCAGTCCGTGGCTTCGACGGCTCGATCGTGGTCGAGGTCGGGACCCGGAAGCTCACTCCGGACCAGCGGGAGATCGACCTGGCCGAGGCGCTGGCGTTCGCCCGACTCCACTTCGCCGCGCCGCGGCGGGCCCGCCCCGCTGCGGAGGTGCCCGAGGCAGGTGGATCCGCACGCAGGTCGCCTGCTCGCCGCAGAGCCCCGAGGAGCGGCAGAAGGGTTCGCAGCGAGTAGTTTTGGCGCATGCTCGATGCCGCTGCCGACCTGCTCCGAAACGGCCTGCTCCACCTCAGCGACTCCGACCTGGTGCGCTCGACGGTCACCCGGGCACCGTTCTCGCGCGACGTCGTCCGGCGCTTCGTCGCCGGTGAGAGCGTCGAGGACGCAGTGCACGTCACCTCGGTCCTGCGCCAGACCGGACGACTCGCGACGATCGACTACCTCGGTGAGTACACGACCGACCCGGCGATGGCCGACCGGACGCGCGACGCATACCTGGAGCTGTTGAGCCGGCTCGCGGAGGAGAACCTCAGCCAGCACGGCCAGGCCGAGGTCTCCCTCAAGCTGAGCGCGCTCGGGCAGTCCCTCGAGAGGGACGGCGACGAGATCGCGCTGGAGAACGCCCGGCAGATCTGTGTCGCGGCCCAGCAGGCCAACACCACGGTCACCCTCGACATGGAGGACCACACGACGACCGACCGGACCCTGGAGACCGCGCGGGCGCTGCGCGAGGACTTCCCGTGGGTCGGGATCGTGCTGCAGTCCCAGCTGCGCCGAACCGAGGGCGACTGCCGCGACCTGGCGACGGAGGGAAGCCGGGTGCGGTTGTGCAAGGGCGCCTACGCCGAGCCCGAGGCGGTGGCCTACCAGGACGGGCCGGACGTCGACGTCGCCTTCGTGCGGTGCCTGCGGATCCTCATGGAGGGCAAGGGCTACCCGATGCTCGCCACGCACGACCCGCGGCTGGTGAAGATCGGGTATGCGCTGGCTGAGCAGAGCTCACGCACTCCCGACACCTTCGAGTTCCAGATGCTGTTCGGCATCCGCCCGGAGGAGCAGAAGCGGATCGCCGACCGGGGCAACACGCTTCGGGTCTACGTGCCGTTCGGTGACGAGTGGTACGGCTACCTCATGCGCCGGATGGCCGAGCGTCCCGCGAACGTCGCGTTCTTCCTCCGCTCGCTCGCGACCAAGGGATGACGACCGCCGCCGCAGAGGGAATGAGCAAGAGATGATGGACCCATGAGCGAGCAATTGAGCGGAACCGTCGCGATCTTCGGCGCGGGCGTGATGGGGGAGACCCTGCTCTCCGGGCTGCTGCGTGCGGGTCGCCCCGCTGAACGGCTCGTCATCACCGAGCGCCGACCGGAGCGGGTGGCCGAGCTGCAGGAGCGCTACCCGGGCGTCCGCATCCTCGACAACGTCGAGGCGGCCGAGTTCGCCGAGGTCCTCGTCCTCGTCGTGAAGCCGCAGGACATGTCCGGACTGCTGACCGAGATCTCCTTCCACGTGCGCCCGGGCGACCTCGTGGTGTCGCTCGCCGCGGGCATCACCACGTCCTTCCTCGAGGAGCGTCTGCCCCAGGGCTCCTCGGTGGTGCGCGTCATGCCCAACACCCCGGCTCTCGTGGACCAGGGAATGGCCGCCCTCAGCCGCGGCCAGCACTGCACCCCGGAGCACATGGAGGAGGCGATGGACCTCCTGCGCTCGTGCGGCCGGGCCATCGAGGTGCCGGAGCACTACCAGGACGCGGTCACCGCCATCTCCGGCAGCGGACCCGCCTACGTCTTCTACGTCGTCGAGGCGATGATCGAGGCCGGGGTCGTCCTCGGGCTGCCGCGGGCGACCGCGACCGAGCTCGTCGTCCAGACCCTGTTCGGCGCGGCGACGATGATCCGCGAGACCGGGGCGCACCCGACCGTCCTGCGCGAGCAGGTCACCAGCCCGGGCGGCACGACCGCAGCCGCGCTCCGCCAGCTCGACGACCACAAGGTCCGGGCCGCCTTCATCACGGCGATGGAGGCCGCGGCAGCGCGTTCCGCACAGCTCAGTGGGCAGTAGCCGACCGTCGAAGCGGCCGGATCATCGGGATCTGCCCGGCCTGCACGTGAGGCGGGCGGGTCCTGAGCACTGGGAGACCTACCGCGACCTGCGGATCACGTCCCTCATCGACAGCCCACGGGCGTTCTGGACGACCTACGCGACCGCAGCACGCTGGTCCGAGGAGGAGTGGCGGGACCGGCTGGGGTGGCCGACATGGTTCGCGTATGCGCCTCTCTCGCCCGATCCGGACCAACCGCCGGCGCCGGTGGGGCTCGTGTCCCTCTGGCGGGCGCCGGAGACGCCCGAGGGCGACATCGTGCTCATCCAGATGTGGGTGGCGTCCTGGGTGCGGGGTCGGGGGGTGACCGACCTGCTCATGCAGACAGCGGTCGAGGCGGCGCGCGAGGACGGCTGGGACCGGGTGGTTCTCGAGGTCGTCGAGGGCAACGACCGGGCGATGGGCGCATACCGCCGGCTGGGGTTCGTCCGGACGGGGCGCACGGCGAGGATGCCCTGGGACGAGTCCGTCACAGAGGTCGAGATGGTGCTCGAGCTCGCCCCTGAGACGCTCGATCCGCCCCCTGGGGACGCAGGCGGTGACGAAGATTGTGGGGGTTGATCCCCCGAGGCCGACGCTCTCGTGTGAGAATCCCAGCATGGCTGAGATCACCGTGCGTGCCCTGTCCGAGGATGAGTGGGACGAGTACCGCTCCATTCGGCTCGAGGCTCTGCGCGAGTCTCCGGAGGCGTTCGTCGCCACGTATGCCGAGGAAGAACAGTACGACGAGGACTTCTGGCGACTGCGGATGCGCCGCTCGCAGCGCCTCCTCGCCGAGGTCGACGGTGAGGCCGTCGGGACGGCCAGTGTGGGCTTCAGCGAGGAGGAGGACCACGTCGCCGAGCTGTTCGGACTGTGGGTCACGCCGTCCCTGCGGGGCACCGGCCTGGCGACCAAGCTCGTCGCGGCCGGCGCCAAGGCCGCCCAGGAGGCCGGTCGTACCCACCTCACCTACTGGGTCGGGACCGACAACGCCCGGGCGGTCGCCTTCGCGAGCGGCTACGGCTTCCGGCCGACGGACAAGCGCCGCCCGGTCCGGGTCGAGAGCGAGGAGGACGGCGAGGAGGAGATCCAGATGATCCTCTCCCTCGTGCCGTAACCGTTCCCTCGTGCCGAGCCGTTCCCTCGTGCCGAGCCGTCGACGACTGCCGGGCGTCAGCGCGACCGGCAGGGCAACCGGCGCGGCTGAAAGCCTGCTCAGCCCCTCAGGGCCGGGCGGCCAGCTTCTCGAGGTGCTCGACCTTGCCGGCGACGATGAGGGTGTCGCCCTGCAGGACCTTGGTGGCGGGCACCGCATACGTGAAGTCCTGGCCGGGTGACTTCACGCCGACGACGGTGACGCCGTACTTGCTGCGCAGCTGGCTCTGCTCCAGGGTGAAGCCGATCGCCTCCGCCGGCGGCCGCAGCTTGATGATCGCGAAGCCGTCGTCGAACTCGATGAAGTCCTGCATCTTGCCGTTGACGAGGTGAGCCACGCGCCGGCCGGAGTCGAACTCGGGTCGGACGATGTTGTGGACGCCGATCCGCTCGAGGATGCGTGCGTGCTCGAGCGAGTGGGCCTTCGCCCAGATCGACGGGATGCCGGCGTCGACGAGGTTGGCGGCGGCCAGGACCGAGGCCTCGACCGAGGAGCCGATGCCGACGACGGCGAAGGGGAAGCTGCGCGCCCGGACCGTCTCGATGATCCTGGCCTCGGTGGCGTCGGCCTGGACCACCTTGGTCAGCTTGCCGAGGAACCTCTCGGCGAGCACACCGTCGGCCTCCACGCCCAGCACCCGGTGCCCGAGTCGCTGCAGCTCGAGAGCGGCGGCGCCGCCGAACCGGCCCAGTCCGATGACGAGGACATCGTCGTCGTACAGCTCACTCTTCGGCATGGGGGAAGCGTAGCCCCAGCGAGGGAGTAGCGTGCTGGTATGGGCAGCAGGGCGCACGTCGTCTGGGACGACGTCATCACCGCGTACAACTTCGGGGCGGAACACCCGATGGCGCCGCTGCGCCTCGACCTCACCGCGCGACTCTGTGAGGGCTTCGGACTCTTCGAGCTGCCCGAGATCGAGATCGTCAGTCCGCCCGTCGCCAGCGACGCGCTGCTCGCCACCGTGCACGAGCGGGCATACATCGAGGCGGTCAAGGCGGCCAGTGCCGACCCGCGGCGCGTGAACATCGCGCGGGGGATCGGGACCGAGGACGATCCGGCGTTCGAGGGGATGCACGAGGCCAGCGCCCGCCTCGTGCAAGGCACCCGGATGGTGTGCGAGAGCGTCTGGACCGGGGAGGCCGAGCACGGGGTGAACTTCTGCGGGGGCATGCATCACGCGATGGCTGACCGCGCCTCGGGGTTCTGCATCTACAACGACATCGCCGTGGGGATCCAGTGGCTCCTCGACAACGGCGCGGAACGGGTCGCCTACGTCGACGTCGACGTGCACCACGGCGACGGGGTCGAGTCGATCTTCTGGGACGACCCGCGGGTGCTCACCATCTCCGTCCACGAGAACGGCCGCATGCTCTTCCCGGGCACCGGCTGGCCGGCCGACATCGGTGGCCTCGAGGCGGAGGGGAGTGCGGTCAACGTCGCCCTGCCTCCCGGGGTGACCGACTCGGCGTGGCTGCGCGCCGTCATCTCGATCGCCGACCCGCTCGTGCGCGCCTTCAAACCCGATGTCCTCGTCACCCAGCACGGCTGTGACACGCACATGGAGGACCCGCTCGCGCACCTGGCGGTCACCGTCGACGCCCAGCGCTACGCGATCGAGGTCATGCACGACCTCGCCCACGCGGTGTGTGGCGGCAAGTGGGTGGCCGTCGGGGGCGGAGGGTACGAAGTGGTCGACGTGGTCCCGCGGACGTGGACCCACCTCACCGCGATCGCCGCGCACGCACCCATCGCGGCGGCGAGCGAGACCCCGCAGCAGTGGCGGGACTACGTGCACTGGAAGACCGGTCGCCTGGCCCCCCAGCGGATGGGGGACGTGCCGGTCAACAACCTGCCGATCTGGGTCCAGCCCTGGTCAATGGGCTACAACCCGGAGAGCCCCACCGACCGGGCGATCATGGCCGCCCGCGAGGCGTCGTTCTCCCACCACGGGCTGGACCCGTGGTTCGACTGAGTGTCCGACCGAGTCGACCCGCGACCCCTATCGTGACATTGCGCTAGTGGCGCCCCATCGGCGTGTCGGGTGGACTTCCTCAACAAAATGTCTGCACTGACTTCCCCACGGGTCACATCAGCCCCTATGGTTTCCCCCAGAGGTTCGTGCTCGATCAGCGCGCTCCTCCGGACCCAGTCCGCCTCATGTCCCACGTGCGGCGGCCCACCACGAGCCCTGCTCACCACAGGCCTCCATCAAGCCCCAGAGGTGATCCATGACGACCGAGCGCTCCTTCGGTGACGTCTCCTTCCTCACCGTCGCCGAGGTCGCCAAGATCATGCGCGTCTCGAAGATGACGGTCTACCGCATGGTCCACTCCGGCGAGCTGCCTGCGGTCCGGGTCGGTCGCTCCTTCCGGGTTCCCGAGAGCGCCGTGGAGGACTACCTGCGCGACTCGTTCGTCGAGACCGCCTGACCTCCCGGTCGGATCGCCGGATCTGCGCTGCCCGGTCGGTTTGGGTCCGTCCTCCCGCCCGGGTAGAGTGAACGCTGCTGTTCGGCGCGGTGCATGGTCCGGTGTCCCGTCGACACGGATCACTGATCTCCAGATCACGAACGAGGAAGAGACCTATGGGTTCTGTTATCAAGAAGCGCCGCAAGCGCATGGCGAAGAAGAAGCACCGCAAGCTCCTCCGCAAGACGCGTCACCAGCGTCGCAACAAGAAGTGACGCTCGCCAGGTGATGCGCGCGAGCTGATCGCCACCCGTCGTCACGGCACGACCGCCACGATCAGCACCGCAGCGACACCTGGCTGCACTTCCCTCGCGAACACATGCGCACCACGTGTGACAGGACCGTGGCCGGTATGCACTGGCCCGGTCCTGTGGCATCTCCCCCTCCCGTCCGTGCGGGATCGGTTCCGGTTCTAGGCTGGTCTCATGGCTGACGTCGTCCTCCTCACGGGGGTCTCCCGCTACCTCGGCGGTCGAGTGGCCCGTGCTCTCTCGACCTCCGGCGCGGTCCGGCACGTCATCGGTGTCGATGTCGTCCCCCCCACCCACGACATCGGCGACGCCGAGTTCGTCCGCGCCGACATCCGCAACCCGGTCATCAGCAAGATCATCGCCTCGGAGTCCGTCGACACCGTCGTGCACATGAACGTGATCGCCACCCCCACCTTCGTGGGCGGGCGGGCCTCCCAGAAGGAGATCAACGTCATCGGCACGATGCAGCTGCTCGCTGCGTGCCAGAAGGCCGACACCGTTGAGCGACTCGTCGTGAAGTCCTCGACGACCGTCTACGGCTCGAGCCCCCGGGATCCCGCGATGTTCACCGAGGACATGGGGCCCAAGCGGCAGCCGCGTGCCGGCTTCGGCAAGGACTCGATGGAGGTCGAGGGCTACGTCCGGGGCTTCTCGCGGCGGCGCCCGGACACCGCGATCCACCTGCTGCGCTTCGCCAACGCCATCGGCCCGGTGATCCGCACGTCGATGACCGACTACTTCACCCTCCCCGTCATCCCCACCCCGCTCGGGTACGACGCCCGGCTGCAGTTCCTGCACGAGGACGACCTCGTGCGGGCCATGGTGCAGTCCACGGTCGGGACGGACGAGGGCATCGTCAACGTGGCCGGTGACGGGGTCATCACGTTGTCGCAGGCGGTCGCCCTGGTCGGACGGCCCTCGATCCCGGTCATCCCGCCGGCAGCCGGCATGGTCGGCAACATCTTCAAGCGCTTCGGCCTCGCGGACTACTCGCCGGACCAGGTGAGCCTGCTCTCCTACGGCCGTGGGGTGGACACCACCCGCATGCGCGAGTTCTTCGGGTTCGAGCCGGAGTACACCACCCGGGAGGCATTCGAGAGCTTCGCCGAGGCCGTGCGTGAGACCGGTGGTCAGCCCACCACGAGGAGTGCGTGATGGCGACGGAGAAGACCCCGGCGAAGAAGACGGCGGCGAAGAAGTCTGCAGCACCGAAGGCAAGCGCGCGGAAGTCAGCGGCGCGGAAGTCGACGGTGAAGAAGCCGACGGCGAAGAAGTCCGCGACGTCCACGAAGTCAGGGACGTCCAGGAAGGCTGCGACGACCAAGAAGGCTGCAACGACCAAGAAGGCTGCGACGAAGAAGGCTTCGACGCCCGCCGGCAAGACCGCCGCCAGGAAGCCGGCGGCCAAGACCGCGAGCGGGACCGGCCGCGACCCCTTCGCCACCGGCGTGCGGCGCGCCGCCGCCGAGCGTCACACGGCCTCCCCGCTGCTCCAGGCGACGGTCGCCGACTCCCGACCCGCTCGGACCGCCGCTGAAGCCACCGCCAAGACCCGCGTCCCGGTCACGCCGGCTGAGACCCGGCTCAACGTGGAGACCCCGGCTCATGGCGAGACCCCTGCCCACGTCGAGCCCCCCGCGAACGACGCCGCCTCCGCGCCGGAACGCCGGCTGCGGGTGGTGCCGGACCCGGTCGAGGGCGCTGACGAGGTCCGCCCGACGCCGACCGGGGCCCCCGCCCGGACCGCCCCGCGACTCCTCGACCTCATCACGACCCTCGGGATGGGTCGTCGCCCGCAGGACTCGATCGAGACCGCGGTCACGCTCCTGGCTCAGCTGCTCCGGATGGGGGCCGAGGCCGCCGGACTGCCCGCCGACGAGGTGGAGGAGCAGGTGGCCCGGACCCTCGCATACCTGCGCCGCCGTGCCTCCGGCGAGTTCGCCGTCGACGAGTTCGGCTTCGACCAGGACTTCACCGACAACGTCTATCTGCCGCTGCTGCGGCCGATCTACCAGAAGTGGTTCCGGGTCGAGGTGCGTGGCGCGGAGAACCTCCCGAAGACCGGCGGAGCCCTCATCGTCGCGAACCACTCCGGGACCCTGCCCATGGACGGGCTCATGACCCAGGTCGCGGTGCACGACGAGGGGGGCCGCCACCTGCGCATGCTCGGCGCGGATCTCGTCTTCGAGCTGCCGTTCGTCGGCATGACCGCCCGGCGCGCCGGGACCACACTCGCCGCGGCCGCCGACGCCGAGCGGCTGCTCAGGGAGGGCCACCTCGTCGGCGTCTACCCCGAGGGCTTCAAGGGGATCGGCAAGCCGTTCTCCGAGCGGTACAAGCTCCAGCGGTTCGGCCGCGGTGGCTTCGTGTCCGCCGCACTGCGCACCGAGGCGCCGATCATCCCGTGCGCCATCGTCGGCGCCGAGGAGATCTATCCGCTCATCGGCGACATCTCGATCCTGGCCCGGCTGCTCGGGGCGCCGTACTTCCCGGTGACCCCGTTCTTCCCGCTGCTCGGCCTCCTCGGTCTCATCCCGCTGCCGAGCAAGTGGATCATCGCCTTCGGTGAGCCGCTCGACACCTCGGCGATCGGTCCGGCCGGTGCGGAGGACCCGATGCTCGTCTTCGACCTCACCGACCAGGTGCGCGAGACGATCCAGCAGACCCTCTACGCCCTGCTCATGCAGCGCCGGTCAGTTTTCTTCTAGCCTCTCTCTTGGTATCTGCTTCAGAGGGGTGAGGTCATGGATGACGTGCTGACGGCCGCCGCCTCCCGGGGTGCGCGGGTCGTGCTCATCTCGAAGCCCGGCTGTCATCTCTGCGACGACGCCCGCGCGGTCATCGCGGCCGTGACGGCTGAGCTGGGGGAGCGGTTCGAGGAGGTCGACATGCTCCAGGACGCGGACCTGGTGGCCCGCTTCGCGGAGATGATCCCCGTCACGTTCGTCGACGGAGCCCAGCACGACTACTGGCGCGTGAGCGCGGATCGGCTGCGGGCGGCCCTCTCAGGGTGACGCCGAGCCTTCTCACCAGGTGATTGTGACTTTGTGCATTCGTTCACAAGGAAGGTACCGTGGGTCGGGACCACGTGCCTGACACGCGGTCGTGGTCGGCCGCGAGTGGAAGGCAGTGTGGGTTGTGGGCAACGCGACGGAGCGGCGGGACATCCCGGATGCGACCGTCTCGCGGCTGCCTGAGTACCTCCGCGCGCTGACGACCCTCATCGAGCAGGGAGTCGCGTCGGTCTCCTCCGAGGAGCTCGCCTCGATGGTGGGGGTCAGCTCGGCCAAGCTCCGCAAGGACCTGTCGTATCTGGGCTCCTACGGTGTCCGTGGGGTGGGGTACGACGTCGATCATCTCAGCTACCAGATCTCGCTCGCACTCGGGCTGACCCGCACCTGGGCCATCGCCATCGTCGGGATGGGCAACCTCGGTCGGGCGCTCGCCGCCTACAACGGCTTCGCCAGCCGCGGCGTCGAGGTGATGGCCCTGCTCGACCACCATCCCTCGGTTATCGGCACGCAGATCGCCGGCCTGACCGTCGAGCCGTTCGCCGACCTGCCGCGGATCGCTCGCGAGCGGGGTATCGCGATCGCTCTGCTCGCCACCCCGGCCCGGTCCACCCAGGAGGTCGCCGACGCGGTGGTCGCCGCCGGCATCACCGCCATCCTCAACTTCGCGCCGATCTCGATCGATGTGCCGGGAGGGGTCCAGGTGCGCAACGTGGACCTGGCCACCGAGGTGCAGATCCTCGCGTTCCACCAGCAGCAGCGGGCACGCGGCTCCGCCGATGCTGCGGGCGCCCTCGCGGAGGTGCTGCCATGAGCCTCCTCGTCGTCGGGGTCTCCCACCAGAGCGCACCGGTCTCCGTCCTGGAGTCGGTCTCGCTCGATGCCGACCGGCGCAGGGCCCTCTCGACGGCCCTGCACGGGTCCGACCACATCGACGAGGTCGTGGTGCTGGCGACCTGCAACCGGATGGAGGTCTACGTCGAGGCGGCGACCTTCCACGGCGCGCTCTCCGAGCTCACCGCCGCCATCTCTGCCACGAGCGGCGTCTCCCGGGCCACCCTGCGCGAGCACCTCTACGTCCACTACGAGGACCGTGCGGTCGAGCACGCCTTCACCCTCGCAGCCGGCCTGGACTCGATGGCCATCGGCGAGAGCCAGATCCTCGGCCAGGTTCGTAGCGCGCTCGCGACGGCCCAGACCCACGGTCACGTAGGTCCCGCGCTCAACGTCCTGCTCCAGCAGGCTCTCCGGGTGGGGAAGCGGGTCCACACCGACACCGAGATCGACGCCGTGAGCCACTCCCTCGTGGGGGCCGGCCTTGCTGTCGGCGAAGAGATGTTCGGCACGGTCGAGGACGCCAGCGTCCTCGTCCTCGGAGCCGGGGGGATGGGCGCACTCGCAGCCACCACCGCGGCGCGCCAGGGCGCCGCAGTCACCGTCGTCAACCGGACGTGGGAGCGCGGCGAGCGTCTCGCGGCCCGGGTGGGCGGTCGTGCACTCCCCGCCGTCGACACCGACAAGGCGCTCGCGGAGGCGGACATCGTCATCGCCTCGACCGGCGCGGTGGGTCAGGTGGTCACGCTCCGGAGGGCAGCCGACGCCCAGGTGCTGCGCGGCGGCCGCCCCCAGCTGTATGTGGACCTCGCCCTCCCGCACGACGTCGCCTACGACGTCGCCGAGCTGACCGGGGTCCGCCGACTCGGGCTCCAGGAGCTCGGGGACGCTCTGGCGAGCGCCGCCACGGCTCCGGCGATCGAGGAGGCCGGCCGCATCGTGGCCTCCGAGGTGAGTGAGTTCCTCGCAGCGCGCGCCGGTGACGCGGTGGGCCCGACGGTCGCGGCCCTGCGGGAGCAGGCCGCCGGCGTGGTGAGCAGGGAGCTGGACCGGCTCTACCGCCGCACCCCGGCTCTCACCGAGCTCGAGCGGCTCGAGGTCGACAAGGCGGTCCACCGCATCGTCGAGAAGCTGCTCCACACCCCGACCCGTCGGGTCAAGGAGCTCGCGGGTGAGGGGGTCGGGGTCTCGTCCTACGCCGCTGCCCTGAGTGACCTGTTCGACCTTCCGGGCTCCACGCGGGTGACCGGCCAGGGGATCACGGCGATGGCGGCGGACCTGCCTGACGACCTGCCGTCCGACGGCGCTGACTCCGGTGCAGCCGGGCCGGAGGCCGGCCGATGACAGCCCTGCGCCTCGGCACCCGACGCAGCCGACTCGCCACGACCCAGTCCACCCACGTGGCGGAGGCCCTGCGTGCCCTCGGCCACGAGGTCGAGCTGGTCCCGATCGTCACCGAGGGCGATGTCTCCCGGGCCTCGCTGTCGTCCATCGGGGGGACCGGGGTCTTCGCTGCCGCCCTGCGTGAGGCGCTGGTGGAGGGACACATCGACCTGGCCGTGCACTCCTTGAAGGACCTCCCGACGGCGTCCCACCCTGAGCTGACGATCGCAGCGATCCCGCAACGGGAGGACCCGCGGGACGTGGTCATCACCCGCGACGGAGTGACGCTCGCAGACCTCGGCGAGGGCGCCACCGTCGGCACCGGGTCACCCCGGCGCGTCGCCCAGCTCGCCGCGCTGGGCTGGGGCATCGACTGCCGGGACATCCGGGGCAACGTCGAGACCCGCCTGCGGATGGTCGACGAGGGAGAGCTCGACGCAGTCGTTCTCGCCCACGCCGGTATGCGTCGGCTGGGTCTCGCGGACCGGGTGAGCGAGGTCCTCGACCCCCTCCAGATGCTCCCTGCACCGGGCCAGGGAGCCCTCGCCGTCGAGTGCCGCTCGGACCGTGAGGACATCCGGGCCCTGCTCGCACCGCTCGACGACGCCGAGACCCGGGCGTGCGTCGAGGCCGAGAGGGCTGTGCTGGCCGTGCTCGAGGCCGGCTGCTCCGCTCCGCTGGGTGCCCTGGGCGAGATCGTCGAGGACGTCACCTCCGACGGCACGATCACGCTCGAGCTCTCGCTGCGCGCCTTCGTCGGCAGCACCGACGGATCCATGGAGCTGCGCCGCTCCGTCGTCGGCGACCCGAACGATCCGGTGTCCGTTGGCCGCCGACTGGCCGAGCTCCTCCTCGAGGACGGCGCCGCGCAGATCATGCCCGTGGCCGAGTCAGGCCCATCCCGTCGAGATCCCTCGGCGTCGCCCACACCGGCTTCCCCGACCCGGAGCCAGACGCCGCCCACCAGCACCCGAACCACGCCGTCCACCTAACAGTCACTGGAGAACACACCGTGAGCCGCCGCTCCGCATCCTCGACCGCCCGCCCCTCCCGGGTGGCCTTCGTCGGTGCCGGCCCCGGAGACCCGGGCCTGCTGACCGTCGCTGCGACCAGCCTGCTCGCCCAGGCCGACACCGTCATCATCGACCATGTGGCCCGGGAGGCCATCGTGCAACGGTTCGCCCGACCGGACGTCACCGTCGTGGACGCCGGCACGGCCAGCCTGAGCCACGGTGACCACGGCCGCGAGCTCACCCACGCGGCGAAGGCCAAGCTCGTCGTCCAGGCCGCCAAGGCGACCAGGGGCGGACTCGTCGTCCGCCTGCTCGACGGCGACCCTGCGCTCTTCGCCGGTCTGGCCGAGGAGGCCCTCGCCTGTCACAAGGCCGGTGTCCCGTTCGACATCGTCCCGGGCGTGAGTGCGGTCGGTGCCGTCCCCGCATACGCAGGGATCCCGCTCACGACGAGCCGGTCGACGGCTGTCCACGTCTGCCACGGCCCTGAGGGCATCGTGGAGAGCGTCGCCCAGGACGAGGCGGCCACCGTCGTCCTGCTCGGCACGCCCGAGGTGCTGGGCGCGGCCCTCGAGCGGCTCCTCGAGACCGGGCGCGATGCCTCAGTGGCTGTGGCGATCACGGAGAACGGCACGAACGTGCGCCAGCGCACCGTCGTGACCACCCTGGGCGAGTGTGCCCGCCACCTTCCCCAGACCGAGTTCCCCGCCCTCGCCGTCGTCGGCCCGACGGTGGAGCTGCGTACCGACCTCTCGTGGTTCGAGACCAAGCCGCTCTTCGGCTGGGACGTCCTCGTGCCGCGGACGAAGGAGCAGTCCGCCGCGATGACCGCTCACCTCGAGGCCTACGGTGCGACCGCCACGGTGGTGCCGACGATCAGCGTCGAGCCCCCGCGCAGCCCGCACCAGATGGACAAGGCGATCAAGGGACTCGTCACCGGACGCTACGAGTGGATCGGGTTCACCTCGGTCAACGCCGTCAAGGCAGTCCGGGAGAAGCTCGAGGAGTGCGGCCTCGACGCGCGCGCCCTTGCGGGGCTGAAGATCGCCGCGGTCGGCGGTGTGACGGCGGACGCGCTGCGGGCCTGGGGCCTGAACCCCGACCTCGTGCCCTCCGGCGAGCAGTCCGCCCGTGGTCTGCTCGAGGACTGGCCCCCCTACGACGAGCTGCTTGACCCGATCGACCGCGTCCTGCTGCCGCGAGCCGACATCGCCACCGAGACCCTCGTCGCCGGCCTGCAGGACATGGGCTGGGAGGTCGACGACGTCACGGCGTACCGCACGGTCCGGGCGGCCCCTCCCGCCCCTGAGATCCGCGACGCGATCAAGACCGGACGGTTCGACGCGGTGCTCTTCACCAGCAGCTCGACGGTGCGCAACCTCGTCGGCATCGCCGGCAAGCCGCACGCGACGACGGTGATCGGCTGCATCGGACCGGCCACCGCCAAGACCGCCGAGGAGCATGGTCTCCGGGTCGACGTGCTCGCGCCCGAAGCCAGCTCCAGCGCGCTCGTGGACGCGCTCGCCGACCACGGTGCGGCGCTCGCAGCAGCAGCCATCGAGGCCGGTGAGCCGGTCCTGCGACCCAGCGTGCGGCGGCTCTCCGGCCGCCGGCGTGCCAAGCGGAACTCCTGACCCCCGCATACAGTCTGTCCAGCCAGCACCCCACCGCCCACAGCACGTGACGAGACGAGAGCAGGAGCGATGAGCGGCTTCCCGACCCACCGCCCCCGACGGCTGCGCCAGTCGGCGGCAGTGCGTCGCCTGGTCGCCGAGACCAGGCTGCATCCCGCCGAGCTCGTCCTCCCGGCATTCGTTCGGGAGGGGATCACCGAGCCGGTCGACATCGAGGCCATGCCCGGCGTCCAGCAGCACACGCTCGAGTCGCTCGTCGACCTGGCGCGCGAGTGCGTGCAGGTGGGACTCGGCGGGATCATGCTCTTCGGGGTGCCGCAGGACAAGGATGAGCGGGGCTCGGGAGCCGACGACCCCGAAGGCATCCTCAACCGCGCCCTGCGGGCGGTGCGCGACGCCGTCGGCGAGGAGCTCGTCGTCATGGGGGACCTCTGCCTCGACGAGTTCACGAGCCACGGCCACTGCGGGGTGCTCGACGACGCAGGCGCCGTCGACAACGACGCGACCCTGGACCGCTACGCGGCGATGGCGCTCGCCCAGGCGCAGGCGGGGGCGCACGTCCTCGGCCTGTCCGGGATGATGGACGGCCAGGTCGGCTATGTCCGCGAGGCCCTGGATGCCGCCGGGCACGAGGACGTCATCCTGCTCGCCTACGCAGCGAAGTACACCTCAGGTCTGTACGGGCCGTTCCGCGAGGCGGTGGCCTCCAGTCTCGTCGGGGACCGGGCGACCTATCAGCAGGATCCGGCCAACGCTCGGGAGGCGCTGCGCGAGATCGAGCTCGACCTCGCCGAGGGCGCCGACATCATCATGGTCAAGCCCGCGACTCCGCACCTCGACATCGTCGCGGCGGCGGCCCAGGTGTCCACGGTGCCTGTCGCGGCGTACCAGATCTCGGGGGAGTACTCGCAGATCATCGCCGCCGCCGACCGCGGCTGGATCGACGGGCGCCGCGTGATGCTGGAGTCTCTGCTGAGCATCAAGCGGGCGGGCGCCGACATCATCCTCACGTACTTCGCGCTCGACGTCGCTCGGGCGCTCGCTGCCGAGATCGCGCCCGCTGGGGGAGGAGCCCGATGAGCAGTTCTGCGGAGGAGACCGAGCCGCGCTGGCTGAGTGAGGAGGAGCAGGCCTGCTGGCGTGCGTACCTCCACGGCACCCGACTCCTCGAGGTCGCTCTCGACGCCGACCTGTCCGCCCACGGGACCTCCTTGCCGGAGTACGAGATCCTCTCCATGCTCTCGGAGGCGCCCGGCAGGCGGATGCGCATGTCGGCCCTGGCGGACCTGGTCGTGCAGTCGCGCAGCCGCATGACGCATACCGCTGGGCGACTGGAGGGGCGGGGCCTGGTGCGCCGGGAGCCGAGCCCGCATGACGGCCGGGGCGTCGAGCTGACCCTTACCGACAAGGGGCTCGAGACCCTGGAGCGGCTCTCGAAGGTGCATGTCGAGAGCGTGCGACGGCACTTCGTCGATCTGCTCACCCCGACCCAGTTCAGGAAGCTCGGAGAGGCCATGGCGATCGTCCAGGAGAGCGGGAGGGCACGACGGTGAGCACGGCGACGAACGGGACGAGCCCGAGGTCTGCATCACTGCTGGAGCGGGCACGCACTGTCACCCCCGGAGGGGTGAACAGCCCCGTGCGGGCCTTCCGCGCCGTGGGCGGCACCCCGCGCTTCATGGCCTCGGCCAGCGGGCCGTGGCTGACCGATGTCGACGGTCGGCGCTACGTCGACCTCATCTGCTCGTGGGGACCCATGATCCTCGGTCACGCCCACCCGGCGGTGCTCGAGGCGGTGAAGGACGCTGCAGCCCAAGGCTTCTCGTTCGGGACCCCGAGTGAGAACGAGGTGCTCCTCGCGGAGGAGATCGTCGCCCGCGTGGAGCCGGTCGAGCAGGTCCGCCTCGTGTCCAGCGGCACCGAGGCGACGATGAGCGCCATCCGGCTCGCCAGGGGATTCACGGGTCGCACGCTCATCGTGAAGTTCGCCGGTTGCTACCACGGACACGTCGACTCGCTGCTCGCGGCGGCCGGTTCCGGCGTCGCCACCCTGGCACTGCCCGACTCCGCCGGCGTGCCGGCCGACGCGGCCGCGGGGACGATCGTGCTGCCCTACAACGACATCGCGGCGCTCGAGGCTGTCTTCGCCGAGCGCGGCGACGAGATCGCCGCGGTCATCACCGAGGCCGCCGCCGGCAACATGGGGGTCGTTCCTCCGGCCCCGGGCTTCACCGCCGCGATGCGCTCGCTCACCCGTAGGCACGGGGCCCTGTTCATCTCCGACGAGGTGATGACGGGGTTCCGGTGCAGCCCCGCCGGCTGGTTCGGCCTCGAGGGTCCGACCGCGGACGGCGCACCCGACCTCTTCACCTTCGGCAAGGTCATGGGCGGGGGGTTCCCCGCGGCCGCCTTCGGCGGTCGGGCGGACATCATGGCCAGGCTCGCTCCGGAAGGTCCGGTCTACCAGGCCGGGACGCTGTCGGGGAACCCTGTTGCGACGGCTGCCGGCCTGGCCACGCTGCGCCACTGCACGGACGAGGTCTACGCGCACCTCGACGTCGTCGCCCGGGAGATCGCCGACGCCGCCTCCGCGGCGCTCTCGGCCGAGAGCGTGCCGCACCGGGTGCAGTGGGCCGGCTCGATGTTCTCGATCTTCTTCCGCGAGGGCGAGGTGCGGAACTACGCCGATGCCGGCGATCAGGACACTGCGGCCTTCGGGCGCTTCTTCCACGCCATGCTCGAGCAGTGCGTCCACCTGCCACCGAGCGCCTTCGAGGCCTGGTTCGTCGGTGCCGGTCACGACAGGGAGGCGCTCGACACCGTCCTGGCCGCTCTGCCCGCCGCTGCCCGCGCTGCCGCGACCCCTGCTCCGACGACCTGACGGCGCCATCACTCAGGAACGCCATCACTCAGGAACGCCGTCACTCAGGAA
>JAAYCP010000121.1 GCA_012729695.1 Actinomycetales bacterium
AGCCGCGGTGATTGCGCTGACCGTGCCGGCGCCACCAGCCGCGCTGGTGGCGCCCATCGCGCCGGCGGCACGGATGACGTATGCGGCCCGGGCTTCGCGCCTTGAACGGACGCGCTGCAAGGAAGGTTTCACGAGCCCAGCACCGCCTCCATGATGGCCTTCGCGATCGGGCCGGCGACCCGGCCCCCTCCTGAGACGCTCTGGTTGTCGCCCTGGTTCTCGATGATCACCGCGACGGCGACCTGGGGGTCGCCGGCAGGGGCGAACCCGGTGAACCAGGCGTGGCCACGGGCGTCCCCGCCGACCTCTGCGGTGCCCGTCTTGCCGGCGACGGCGACTCCGGGGATCTGCGCCGGCTGGCCGGTGCCGCTCTCGACGACGCGCTGCATCATGAGCGAGAGCTGGCTCGCGACGTCGGGGGTGACCGCCTCGGACAGCTGCTGGGGCTGGGTCTCCTCGATGACGCTGAGGTCGTTGCCGAGGACGGTCCGCACGAGGAAGGGCTGCATGACGATGCCGCGGTTGGCGATCGCCGCGCTCACCATGGCCACCTGCAGCGGGGTCATCCGGACATCGCGCTGACCGATCGCCGACTGGGCGAGCGAGGGCGGGTCGAGCTCGTCGGGGAAGCTGGAGCGGGCGACCGTCATCGGCACCCGCAGGGCGTCTCCGATGCCGAAGCGGGCCGCCTGGTTGCGCAGGACGTCCTCGCCGAGGTCGAGCCCGAGGGAGGCGAAGGCGGTGTTGCACGAGATCCGCAGGGCCTCGATCATCGTCTGCTTGCCGGACGGGTCGCACTCCCGACCACCGAAGTTCGGCAGGTCGACGCTGGTCTGCGGCAGGTCGAGCACCCGGGGCGCGTCGAGCTCGGACTCCATGTCGTAGTCACCCGTCGAGAGCGCTGCCGCCGCGGTGACGAGCTTGAACGTGGAACCGGGTGGATAGGTCTCCGCCAGTGCGCGGTTGAGCATCGGCTTGGACGTATCCGCGTTGAGCTGCTTCCACGCCTCCTCGACCGCGGCCATGTCGTGGCTGGCGAGGACGTTGGGGTCGTAGGTCGGGGAGGTCGCCATGGCCAGGATCGCCCCGGTGCGCGGGTCGAGGGCGATCGCGGCACCGCGGTTGGTGCCGAGGCCCTGGACCGCTGCGCGCTGGGCGGCCGGGACGATCGTCGTCTCGATGTTGGCGCCGCTCGGCCGCTGGCCGGCGAAGACGTCGGAGAGCCGGCGGTAGAAGAGCCGGTCCGATCTGCCGTTGAGCAGCGGGTTCTCCGCCCGCTCCAGGCCGCCACCCGCACCGAAGAGGAACGAGAAGTAGCCGGTGACCGCCGCATACGTCGGGCCCTCGGGGTAGCGGCGGATCCGCTGGTACTGGTTGTCGGTCTCCTCCGACACCGCGATCGGTGTGCTGTTGACGAGGATGGCGCCGCGGTCGGCACTGTAGGTCGAGAGCAGCGTGCGGCGGTTGTCCGGTCGGGCGTTGATCGACTTGGCCTGGAAGCCCTGGATGATCGTCGTGCTCACGAGGAGAGTCGTGAAGAGGAACGCGATGAGCATCCCCAGCTTGCGGATCGGTGCGTTCATGAGGCCCGCACCATCTCGGTCGGCTCGGCGCTCACCTTCGGCGGGGTCTCGTCGAGTGGGCGACGGGCCTGGTCGCTGATGCGCAGGAGGAGTGCCACGATCGTCCAGTTCGCGAGGAGCGAGGAACCACCGGCCGACAGGAACGGGGTCGTCAGACCGGTGAGCGGGATGACGCGGGTGAGGCCGCCGATGACGACGAAGCACTGCAGCGCGATGGAGAAGGCGAGACCTGTCGCGAGCAGCTTGCCAAAGCCGTCCCGCACCCCGACCGCGGCGCGCAGACCGCGCTGGACGAGCAGCGCATACAGCAGGATCATCGCGAACAGGCCGATGAGACCGAGCTCCTCGCCGAAGGCGGTGAAGATGAAGTCGCTCTCGACGACGTAGGTCTCGGTCGGCCGACCTCGGCCCAGCCCGGTCCCGACCAGCCCGCCGGCGGCGAGGCCCATGAGGCCCTTGGCGACCTGGTCCGACTGGCCCGGGGCGAAGGGGTCGAGCCAGAGGTGGACGCGGGTCTGCAGGTGGGCGAACGTGCCGTAGGCGAAGTAGGCGCCGACGCCCAGCAGGGCGAGGCCGATCGCGATCCACGAGACCCGCTCGGTGGCGACGTACAGCATCGCGATGAAGAGCCCGAAGAAGAGCAGCGAGGACCCGAGGTCGCGCTGGAAGACGAGGATGCCGAGGCTGAGCACCCAGGCGACGAGGATCGGCCCGAGGTCCTTGGCGCGCGGGAGGATGAGGCCGAGGACCTTCTTGCCGGACACCGAGAGCGCGTCGCGGGCGCTCACGAGGTAGCCGGCGAAGAAGATCGCGAGGGCGATCTTGGCCACCTCCCCGGGCTGGAACGTGAAGCTGCCGACGCGGATCCAGATCCGGGCGCCGAACTCCTCGCGCCCGATGAACGGCAGGAGCGGCATGAGGAGAAGGACGACCGCAGCCAGCCCGGCGCTGTAGGTGTAGCGGCGCAGCAGCCGGTGGTCGCGCAGGACGACGAGGACGGCGATCGCGATGCCGACGGCGAGCGCACTCCAGGTCAGCTGGCGCAGCGCCAGCCCGCTCGAGAACTCGTTGCCGCGGGCGATGTCGATGCGGTGCAGCATGACGAGGCCGAGGCCGTTGAGGAGGGTGACGATCGGCAGCAGCAGCGGGTCGGCGTACGAGGCGCGCCAGCGCAGCACGAGGTGGAAGGTGCCGGCGATGGCGAGCAGCCCGAGGGTCTGGGCGAGCAGGTTGGCCGGCAGCTCACCGCGGGCGGCGACCTCGACATTGGCGTAGGCCAGCACGACGATGCCGACCGCGATGACGAGCAGGAGCAGCTCGACGTTGCGGCCACGGCGGGGAGTGAGGGAGGCGACGGAGATCATCGGCTCGGCCCTCCCGTCGGACCGACCGTCGGGGTGCTCGGCGCGGTCGCTCGGGGGCCGAGCGTAGAGGTGGTGCTCGGACGCGTGCTCGTCCCCGTGGGCACACCTGTCGTCGACGCTGTCGACCCTGTTGTCTGGCTGACCGTCGCCGGGGTGCGGGTCGTCGTGGGCTGCGGTTCGTCGTAGCAGACGCCGCCGATGGCACGCACCCGCCGGCACTCGGCGGCCTGCTCGCGCAGGTTCTCGACGAGCCGTTGGGCCGCGGGCCGGTTGTCGAAGCTGACGTTCTCGGCGATCCGGGTGCGCTGGAAGGGCGGCAGGTCGGCAACCTTGACCTCACTGATGTAGGTCGGGCGGGAGAGCTCGTACGAGAACACGTGGTACGGGACGCCCTTGTAGATCGTCACGTTGCCGTCGAAGGCGCCGACGTAGTACTGCTGCTGGCTCCAGCTGTAGGCAGCCACGCTCCCCCCGATCGCCGCGATGACGAAGAGCACCAGCGCGCCGATGATGATGAACATCGAGCGGATCGGGCTGCGCGGCCCCTGCTCAGCGAGCCGCAGTGGCTCCGGAGAGTCATCCTCCTCGTCGTCGGCGTCCCCGTCCGCGTCCCGCGCCACCTTCGCGGCGAGCGCCGCGGCCTTCTGGGCAGGGGTGATCGGGATGGGCCGGGTCCCCTTGCGTCGACGGACAGCGGCGGCGCCGACGATCTGCGGCTGGGTCGGCGTGGACGTCGTCGTGGAGTCGACCGCGTCCGCGATGACGACGGTGACGTTGTCCGGCGCCCCGGCCCGCAGCGAGAGCTGGACGAGCCGGTCCGCCGTGACACCGGGCTCCTCCCGGGCGGCGAGCACCTCACGGATCGTGTCGATGGCGACGAACCCGGTCAGACCGTCCGAGCAGAGGAGGTACCGGTCGCCCACGCGGGCCTTGCGGACGACGACGTCGGGGTCGTCGCCCTCGTGACCGGTGAGCACGCGGGTGACGAAGGAGCGGTGCGGATGGGTCGCCGCCTCCTCCTCGGTGATCCGACCCTCGTCGACGAGGGTCTGGACGAAGGAGTGGTCCCGGGTGATCGGGATGAGCTCGTCGTCGCGGAAGAGGTAGGCACGGGAGTCACCGATGTGGGCCAGCGCCAGGTTCCCGCGGCTGCGCAGGATCGCGGTGACCGTCGTGCCCATCCCCGCGAGCTTCGGGTCGTCGGTGATCAGCCGCCCGAGCTCGGCGTTCGCCCGCGCGATGCGCTCGGTGAGCAGGGTCGCGGTCTCGCCACCCGCATACGCGTCGTCATCGAGCTCGAACAGCTCGGCGATGACCGTCGCGCTGGCCAGGTCACCGCCGGCGTGCCCGCCCATGCCGTCGGCGACCACGAGCAGGTGCGGACCCGCGTACCCGCTGTCCTGGTTGTTCTGGCGCACCATCCCGACATCGGAGCGCGCCGCGTAGTTGAAGGCGATCGGCATGGGCTAGCTCCGCAGCTCGACGACTGTCTTGCCGAACCGCAGAGTGGTGCCCGGGCCAACTGGAGTGACTGCCGAAAGTCGTTGCTGGGAGCCGCTGCTCACCAGGAAGGTGCCGTTCGTGCTGCCGAGGTCCTCGACGAACCACTGGTCGCCCTCGCGGTAGATCTTCGCGTGCCGACCGCTGGCGTAGTCGTCATCGAGGACGAGTGCGCACTCCGGGTTACGGCCGATGAGCGTCCCCTGCTCCCGCAGCGGCAGGGTCGTGCCGATGAGCGGCCCGGCCGTGACGGCGAGGTATGCGGGAGCGCCTTTCCCCCCGGCTCGCCACCCGCGTCGGTTGGCTGTCTGGGGGGAGGCGACCGCGCCGCGGGCGCCGACGGCCGCAGGCACCGCACCGCGCTGCCGGGCGCTGCGCGCCTCCCGGCGGGTGACGATGCGCGTGCCGTACAGGTCGCTGCGCAGCACGGTCATGATCGAGAAGACGAAGAACCAGAGCGCGGCGAGCAGGCCGAGGCGCAGGATGGTGACGGTGAGCTCAGACATCAGCGGCCCTGGTCATGCCCTGCCGGCGTGGTAGGTGACGGTGGTGCGGCCGAAGGTGACCCGGTCACCGTCCTCGAGGCGCTGGCTCGAGACCCGCTCACCGTTGACGAAGGTGCCGTTGGTGCTGCCGAGGTCGCGCACCGTGGCGACGAGGTGCGGTCCGTCGGTGGTGATGCGGACCTCCGCGTGCCGGCGGGAGACGCCGGGGTCGTCGAAGATGATGTCCCCGCTGTCGTCCCGGCCGATGACGTTGATCGCCGCCATGAGGAGGAAGCGGTCGTCCCGGGCGGCGAGGTAGGGCCGGTCCCCGGGTCGGGTGCGCCGAGGAGCCACGGTGCGCGGGCCCTCGGGTGAGGGCGCCCGCCTCGAGCCCCCGTCGCCGCGACCGGC
>JAAYCP010000122.1 GCA_012729695.1 Actinomycetales bacterium
CAGGCAGGTTGTGGTAGCCGCGCATGACGTGTGGGCCTCTGAGCAGGATCTCGCCGTCGTCGGCGATGCCGACCTCGGATCCGACGAGCGGGGGCCCGACGACGCCGGGCACAGGGTTGTCGGGATCCCCGATACAGGCACCGCCACCGGTCTCGGTCAGCGCGTATCCCTCGATCAGCGTCAGGCCGGCTGTCTGGAACCAGTTGGCGATGTCGGGCGAGAGGGCTGCACTCCCCGAGAGCATGAACCGCATCCGGCCGCCGAGCCGGTCCCGGACCTTGGCGAAGACGAGGCGGTCCGCCAGCCTGAGCTGTAGTCCTGACAGGCGACTGAGCGGCCGGCCGGCGGCGCGTGCCGCGGTGGCCCGCTCCCCCACCCTGAACGCCCAGTCGAAGAGCCTCGAACGGAGGCCGCCCGCGTCGGCCATCATCTGATGGATGCGGCCGTGGACCTTCTCGAAGATCCGGGGCGGGCCGGCCATGATCGTCGGCCGCACGATCGCGAGGTTGTCGACGATCTTGTCCACACGCCCGTCGACGGCGCTGGGGAAGCCGATCTGGAGCTGGACAGTCGCGAGCATCTTGCCGAAGGAGTGGGACAGCGGGAGCCAGAGGTACAGGAGGTCGTCCGGGCGCAGGATCTCGATGGCCTCGGCGCCGGCGCCCATGTAGGTCCAGCAGCGGTGCGGCAGCTCCACGCCCTTGGGCCGTCCTGTCGTTCCCGAGGTGTAGACCAGGGTGGCCAGATGATCCGTTCGCACCCGAGCGACGGCGTCGTCGACGGCCGATGGGTTCTGCGCCAGGTAGTGTGCGCCGAGCGCCTCGAGGTCGGCCATGCTGATCACCCAGTCGCCGTCCGACTGGCCGTCGAAGGTGATGACCCGGATGACGTCGGGCAGGTGCTCGCGCTGAGCGCGCAGCTTGGCGATCTGCGCGTCGTTCTCGGCGAAGACGAGGCGGGCGCCACTGTCGTGGAGGATGAAGCCGACGTCATCCACAGTGGTCGTCGGATAGACGGCCGTGGTCGCCCCGCCTGCGCACATCACCGCCAGGTCTGCATAGATCCACTCGATGCGCGTGCTGGAGGCGATCCCGACGCGCTGTTCGGGTTGGATGCCCAGGGCCAGGAGGCCGGCCGCCATCGTCCTGATCGTCTCCATGGCCTGGGTCCACGACACCGACGTCCATCCGTCGCCGGAGGGAAACTGGTACGCCTCGGCGTGCGGGGTCGCGGCGACCCTGTCGTACAGCATCCGCGGGACCGACTGAGCGGGCTCGGGGTAGCTGCTCGTGTCGAGCGAACCTGCTGTCGCGATCATGACCGTTCCCGTCTGTCAAAGGCACTGGATCTAGCCATCTCCCAGCCTAGGCCCGGACTCCCCCACCACCGGCGCCTGGAGTTCCCCACCTCATACAGGCACGTAGTCCTGCGGCGTCTCCCCATCCCGGGGCTCGGAAAGAGAGTGCCCGCGTCACAGACGGTGGTCGTGGGACAGTTGCGCCATGGTCACCTAGTCCCTGGGGCGGATCCCATGACTACCGCGGATCCCATGACCACTGCGGATCCATGGTCGACGCGAGCTTCACGCCGTCGCCGGAGCGCACCTCGGCCTCGAGTGGGAGGTGGGGCTGCAGCGAGCTGCTGACGATGCAGGGGTCCTGCTGTGCCGCCGCGAGCTCGGCTGGATCGAGGACATCGTCGGCACGGTGTGGCTGCGTTGCTAGGCTGATCGGGCTCAATCCGGTTGGCGACCGGAGGAACCGGAGACATCGATCAGGGGTCGAGGCGTATGCGCAGGTTCGGGTGGCGGGTACTGGCGGTCATCTTCGGCGCGCTGATGCTGTCAGGGTTGGCCATTCCAGCCAACGCAGAGTCCGGAGACCGGATCAGCGAGTTCGTGATCAGCTACACGATCCGCGCCGACGGCACGGTCGAGGTCGTCGAGGATATCGAGTACGTCTTCGCCGGCTCAGATCGGCACGGTATCTACCGCACGTTGATCACTCGCCAGCCGTTCGGTGACGGCTCTGACAGGGATGTCGTCTACGAGGTGCGCGACATCGAGGTGAGCTCGCCCGACGCGCCCGATGAGTGGCGAAAGTCGAACGGAGGCGAGGGTTTCCGCACCACGTGGCTCGCCCTGCAGATCGGCGATCCCGACGAGACGCTGACGAAGAGCACCGCCAGGTACCGGATCCGGTACCTCCTGGATGGGGCCCTGCGCACCGTGGACGGTGTCCCAGAGCTGTACTGGAATGCCACCGGTCTTGACTGGGACGCCGCCATCGACCACGTTCGCGTGAGCGTGGGCGGACCGGCCGGCGTGACCTCGATCAGCTGCTATCAGGGCAGGGCCGGCTCGACGCAGGCCTGCCAGACGAGGACGGAGTCCGGCGCCGCAGTCGCCGAGGCGCGTGACCTGGCCGCCGGTGAGGGCGTGACGATCGCGGTGCAGGTGCCTGCCGGGTCGGTGGCGAACGCCGAGCCGACCGTCGTGCCCGGCGGCAGCCTGCTGAGGGCGGCCAGGGTCTCTCCGCTCACCGTCGGCGGCACAGCTCTGACGCTGTTGCTGGCGCTCTGGGCAGCCGTGTCAACCCGTGCGGCCAACCGTGACCAGCGGTATGCCGGGGTCGCGCCCGGGACGATCGAGCCCACGGCACCGGTGGAGACGGACACGCTGGAAGAGGATCGGATCCCGGTCCGGTTCCACCCGCCGGACGTGCCCCCGGCCCTCGGCGGAGTACTCCTCCGCTCCTCTGCTGCCGCCAGAGCGACCCCCGCAGCGCTCATCGAGCTGGCGCACGCAGGGGCGCTGACCATCGAGGCGGTACCCGACGCCGCCAAGGAGTACGAGAAGACCGGTGGCGTGCGACGGACCGCCACCGCGCGGGATCTGTCGAAGGCGCCCTCGGACTACTCGGTGGCCTTCGCCGAGCGGCTCTTCGAGGCAAGCCGCACGATCACGCTGGACAACCCGGACGATGCGGACCAGAAACGCTTTCAGGAGGCCTCGGCGGCGCTGGTCCAGGAGGTATCGAAGGCGCCCACTGAGCGCGGATGGCGCACCCGTGGGGGCCCACCACGTACCCTGCTCTACCTCCTGCTCGGCCTGGCCGCAGTCATCCTTCTCATCGTGCTGTCGTTCGCCGTCCTGCAGGCCGGCGCTCTGCTGTATCTCGGGCCACTCCTCCTGGCCGGCATCGCCCTCATTGTTGCCATCGTGTTCTGGGCGAACGGGCACCGAACCGCCGAGGGACGCGCCCTGACCGACCAGGTGCTGGGGTTCCGGCGCTACATCGAGACCGCCGAGGCACGCACACTCCGCTTCGAGGAGGGGCAGGACATCTTCAGCGCCTTCCTGCCGTGGGCGATCGTCTTCGACCTGGCCGAGCGTTGGCAGAAGGTATGTGCCGAGCTCGCCGCCGAGGGTCGCATCCCAGACACACCGCACTGGTACTCAGGTCCTGCCTTCTACAGCACCTTCAGCTCACCGGGGGCCACCTTCGGCGAGAGCCTGAGCGCATCTGTCACCAGCGCCAGCGCCGACACGAGCGGCAGCAGCGGTGGTGGCTTCTCCGGCGGTGGCGGCGGTGGCGGCGGGGGCGGCTCCTGGTAGGAGCCGAGCGCCAGAGCTCGTCAACAAGTAGACGCACTTGGTGCGTGCAAACAGTGTGACCGCTGGTTCCTCGGACTCTGCAGGCTGCACCTACTCGACTCGCGCCAGGGATGCCCAGCGCCCTTGATGGCGTCCTCGGTCAGCGACTTTGGCGAGCGGCCCTTGTTGGTTGCTCGTCGGGCCGCTGGTCGCGCAGGCGCAGGAGCCCGTCACGAGCGTGGGACTTGACCGTTCCCACCGAGATGCCGAGAGCTGCAGCCGTCTCGGCCTCCGTGAGGGCGTCGAAGTAGCGGAGCACGAGTACCGCACGCTGCCGCGGTGACAGGCTGCGTAGGTCCTCGAGAAGTGAGATGTGATCGGCACTGTCGGTGCCGTGCCTGTCCATCACGTCCGGGACGGTGTCGGTGCTGACCTCGCGCCAGCGGCGAGCGCGCCATCGGTTCGCCGACTCACGCGCCAGCACCGCCCGTACGTACGCCTCCGGGCGGTCCCGGATCCGCGCCCACTTCGGCACCACCTTGATCAGTGCTGTCTGGACGAGGTCCTCGGCGTCGTGCGGGTTGCCGGTGAGCAGGTAGGCCGTGCGGAGCAGCGCGGCTCGGCGGGCGATGACGAACTGCTCGAAGTCGGCGTACCCGGTCATGACGCACCGCCCTGTGCGGCCAGCGCTTCGGCGACCAAGCCTGTGGCGAACGCGACCCGGTGAGGTGCTCCCGCGGTCACGACCACCTGTCGTCTGGCAGGGTCGTCGAACGCATGCTGAGCGTCCGGATCCCTCGGCACGGCCGGGTCGTCGTACGGACGGTCGGCCCCGCGAATGTCCAGCGCCACCATCGTGCCGTCGGGCAACTTCGGGTCGCCCACCTCTCCCACCATGTGTCTGGGGTTCCAGTGACCCAGCAGGATCTCGGAGCCGACCACCCCCACGACGTCGCACAACACCGGCACTTCGAAGAGCAGTCCGTTCGGGTCGTCAGTCGCCTCCGTGATGCGTAGCGGGTCGGCGCACGGCTGCGATTGCCCCGAAAGGTCACCGATCGCCAGGTCCGTTCCTCCGTAGGGCCCGCCGGTCCCGAGGTAGGCATGGCCCGGATATGGGTAGTCGACAAAGTCCACCAGCTTTGCCGCTGTCCCCGGCTCCCAGACCCAGCCCTCTGCGTCGCCGGTTGCGAACGGGCCGCGGGCCAGGCCGTAGAGGTGGGTGGCATCCATCCAGTCGTACGGGATGAGTCCGTGCTCCTCGATCCTCGGTGACTCCTCCTCACCGGTCACCAGGTCGCGGACGACCAATACCTCACCCCGCGCTCCCATCCGGTCTTCGTAGGCGATCCTGCGGCCGTCTGGGGAGAGCGCAACCCCTGGCTTGGCGTCCGAGTACTCCACGTCGACCCACGGGTCGATCGGCAGCGTCCCGAACACACCGCTCTCCGCGACGAGTCCGACGACCTCCGGCGCCCCGTCCGATCTGGGAGTCACCCAGATCGCGAGCAGCGGCCCGGGGGCCGCTCCCAGATCAGGCAGCCGCTCGCTGACGGGGTACCCGATGGGTAGCGAGACGCCGACAGTGCTCGCAGGCACAAGGTCGGAGCGATGGCGCTCTCCGTCCGAAAGGCCTAGACCGATGCTCGCGACGGCAGCGGCAACCGCCACCATCACGGTAGCTGCGACGGCCGCCACCCGCAGACGGTAGGCACGCTTCCCACGCGCCCAGAGCTCGGCCGGCGGTGCACCACCCGCCGGTGCATGCTCTGCCAGCTTCGCCAGCCGCTCCTGCAAGGTATTCATGGCCGCTCCTATCGAAAGCCTCACTGCTAAACACGTCCTGAGCAGGCATTCCGAGGGGCCCGAATCGCAACCGATTTGGAAAGCACCCAATGACGGCTACGGGTTGATCCCTCCAAGCCTGGGCTGGCTTCGGGACCATCTCACCCCCGGCGGGGCAGCCGCGTGCACGCCGAGTGGCAGGACACCGGAGCCCGGTGGACTCAGAATCCCTTGCTGCTCCTGATGCATCTGCGGCCCCATGCAGGGCGTCATCCAGGGATATGGAGGGCTGCCTTGGACGAGTACCCAGACAGACCCGCCTGAGCTCTCATCTTCTCCCCGGCCGGGCGGGAGGCTCAGGGTGCTCGTCGTCCACCATCGCAGCGAGCCAGACGACGTAAAAACAAAATCCCCCATGCTCCTGACCTGCAGGAACACGAGGGATACGTGGTGTCCGAGGGGGGACTTGAACCTGATGGATTCGTGCTCA
>JAAYCP010000123.1 GCA_012729695.1 Actinomycetales bacterium
CCACCGTTCAGGCCCGGGATCCCCTTGGATCCCGGGCCTGAAGCATGTCCGGGCAGATGCGGACGACGGGGTGCTGGGCGAGGGGTGTCGGGCGCAGTAGGTTGCAGCTGAGCGCCGGGAACGATCAGCAGCGTGCGCCGGTCTGCACGTGGAGGTGGGCACCGTGAGTGATCCGCACGCCCTGAGGAGGGGTGCACCTGCCCGTCGCAGGGTCGTCCTCTACGACCGGACCTTGTGGAGCCGGCGGGAGTGAGACGCAGACGGCACAGGGTGGAAGAGGTCCGGGTGGGTGGTGCGCCGTTGGGCGGGCATTCCACGCGGACGGCACACGGCCCAAGCACATCAGGCGGCGCACGAGAGCCCGGACCAGCCTGCGGGGCGAGCCCCGCGCAATTTACTTAGCGTGTGTAATGACCTATGCTAAGTAGATGTCCGAAAGCGATAGTCAAGGCCTCGCGATGGCGGTCGGTCGTCTCAATCGGCGACTCCGTCAGGAGCGCCAGTCCGAGCTGTCGGTGTCCCAGCTCTCCTTGCTCGGTGCACTGCTCCTGGAGGGAGGCAGAGCCCGCCCCTCCGTACTTGCTGCCCGCGAGCGGGTGAGTGCGCCGAGCATCACACGTGCTCTGAAGTGCCTGGAGGAGCGCGATCTGGTGACTCGTGCCGCTGACCCCGACGACGGGCGCCAGGTGGTGGTGACCCTCTCCGACCAGGGGCAGCAGGTCATCGCCGAGGAGCGCCGCCGACAGGATCAGTGGCTGGCCCAGCGGCTGCGCGAGCTGTCTGCCGCGGAGCAGCGGACCCTCCAGGAGGCAGCAGAGATCATGCGGAGGCTGGCGGAGTCGTGAGAGGAACCTTCCGTTCACTTCGGGTGCGCAACTACCGCGTGTATGCGGCCGGCGCGCTGGTCTCCAACGTCGGCACCTGGTTGCAGAGCACCGCGCAGGCCTGGCTCGTGCTGGTCCTGACCGGCAGTGCCGCCGCACTGGGCATCACCGTCGGCCTGCAGCTGCTTCCGTCCCTGCTCTTCTCCCCGCTGGCCGGGCTCATGGCCGATCGCTACCCCAAGCGGACCCTGCTGCTGTGGATGCAGGTGGCGATGGCTGTCCCCGCTGCTCTGCTCGGAGTGCTCGCGGTGCTCGAGGTGGCCGAGCTCTGGCATGTCTACGTCCTCACGTTCGCGTTCGGCACGGCCCGGGCCTTCGAGGCACCGGCCAGGCAGTCTTTCGTCGCAGAGATGGTCGAGACCAAGGACCTGGCCAACGCCGTGTCACTCAACTCCGCATCCTTCAACACGGCTCGACTCATCGGTCCCGCCCTGGCCGGCGTGATGATCGCGGCGTTCGGGTCGGGGGAGCGGGCGACGGGGGCGGTCATCCTCATCAACGCCCTGAGCTACATCGCCGTCGTGGCGTCTCTGGTGCTCCTCGATCAGGCCCGGCTCAGTCCTGCCCCGGTCGTCACGCACAGGCGCGGCGCGGTCCTCGAGGGAATGCGCTACGTCCGCTCGCGACCCGACCTGGTCCTGGTCATGGCGGTCGCGTTCTTCCTCGGCGCCTTCGGGATGAACTTCCAGATCACCAGCGCGCTCATGGCCACCGAGGTGTTCGGCTACGGAGCAGGGGAGTTCGGCGTCCTGGGCTCGGTGCTGGCCATCGGGTCACTCGCAGGTGCCCTGGTAGCCGCACGCCGCAGCAGGCCACGGGTGAAGGTGGTCGTCATCGCGGCGCTGATGTTCTCGCTCGTCCAGCTCGTCTCGGGCCTGATGCCGACCTACGGGACCTATGCCGCGGTCCTGCCCCTGCAGGGCCTGGCCCTGCTCACGACGATGACGACGGTCAACGCCTTCGTCCAGCTCTCCACCGACCCCGTCATGCGTGGCCGGGTGGCCTCGCTGTACCTCATGGTCGTGCTGGGCAGCGTGCCCCTCGGTGCGCCGGTCATCGGCTTCATCGCCGAGGAGTTCGGCGCCCGGCTCGCCCTCGTCCTGAGCGGTTCGCTCACGGGCGTCGGGATCGCCGTCGTCGGCGCCTGGTATGCCTACCGGGAGCGGCAAGGCCAAGAGGTGGCCGCTGTCCGCGAGGTGGCGGAGGCTGCCGTCGAGCCCCTGGCCGCCTGAACCGCAGGATGAGGCAGGCTGACCGCTCGTGACGCAGTCCTTCGACCCACTCCACCTGGCCCGCGGCCGGAGCTGGCGCAACCGCTTCATGCTGGCGCCGCTCACGAACACGCAGAGCCACCTCGACGGCACCCTCAGCGACGAGGAGATCGAGTGGCTCGTCGCGCGCGCACGCGGCGGGTTCGGGCTCGTCATGACGGCGGCCGCCTACGTCGCCCCGTCGGGCAAGGCCTGGGCCGGCCAGCTGGGGATCAGCGGGGACGAGCACCTGCCCGGACTGGAACGCCTGGCCACTGCACTCTGGGAGCACGGAGCGGTCTCGTCGGTCCAGCTCCACCACGGCGGGAAGCGCGCCGATGCGGCAGTCTCCGGAGTCCCCCTTGTCAGTGCCTTTGACGAGCCGGCCAAGGGTGCCCGCGCGCTCAGCCCCGGTGAGATCGAGCAGGTCGTGGCCGACTTCGCCGCAGCAGCGCGGCGGGCCGAGCAGGCCGGCTTCGACGGCGCCGAGATCCATGGTGCCCACGGCTACCTCCTCACCCAGTTCCTCGAGCCGCGCAACGCCCGCGACGACGGCTGGGGTGGCGACTACGCAGGTCGCACCCGCATCGTGCGCGAGGTCATCGCTGCCATCCGCGCCGGGACCGGTCCGGACTTCCAGCTCGGTATGCGCCTCTCGCCCGAGCGGCACGGGCTCGTACTCGACGAGATGGTCACCCTGGCCGGCGAGGTGATGGCTGCCGGCGAGCTGGACTACCTCGACATGTCCCTGTGGGATGTGCGCAAGCAGCCCCACGAGGAGATTGATCGGGTCCGGTACGAGCTCCTCCTCGACGCCTTCACGGCTCTTGAGCGCCACGCCACGCGACTAGGTGTCGCCGGGGCGATCGCGTCCGCGGCCGATGTGCGTTGGTCCCTGGACCAAGGTGTGGACTACGTCGTCGTCGGCAAGGGCGCGATGGTGGACCACGCGTTCGCGACACACGCCATCGCGGACGAGGACTACACAGCGCCCGCGTTCCCTGTCGGCCGCGACCACTTGCGACGTGAGTTCCTCGGCGAGCGGTTCGTGGACTACTTCAGCCGGGGATGGCCGCACCTCGTCGCCGACTGACCTGCTCGTGGGGGTGCGGTGACCTGCGCCGACGTCCGCGCACCGACCGCCCAAGAGGATCGGGACCCCAGAAGAGCCCCCGGACCGGTGGCGGTCCGGGGGCTCTCGCGGCAGGGATCAGCCTTCGAGGATGGCTCGCACCTCGGCGACGGATCCGGCGGCCTCGAGGCGGGCCACCTTCTCCTTGTCGAGGAACACCTGAGCGATCTTCTGGAGCAGCTGCAGGTGGTCGTCACCCTTTCCGGCGATGCCGATGACGAACGTCGCCGGCTTGCCCTTCCAGTCGATCGGCTCGTCGTAGCGGACGAACGACATCGCCGAGCGCCGGATCGCCCCCTTGGACTCGTTCGTGCCGTGCGGGATGGCCAGGCCGTTGCCCATGTGGGTGGACACGGACTTCTCCCGCTCGTGCATCGCGGCGACGTAGGCGGCATCGACCGCGCCGGTGGCGACGAGCAGGTCACCGGCCTCCGTGATCGCGTCCTCCATGGTCTTCGCGGAACCACCCAGCCGGACGGCCTGGTCGGCCAGGAGCCCGGAGTCGTCGTGTGCCCCGTGACGGGGCTCGTTGCCCTCGGCGCCGGGCCCGGAGAACGATTCCTCCGCTGCCGGCGTCGACGGCGCTGCTCCGGTGGTCCCGGCGGCGGCACCCGCGCCCACTCCCGCGGGCACGTTGGTGCGCCGGAGGAGCTCGACGATCTCGTCATAGCGCGGGCTGCCCATGAAGTTGTCGACCGAGACGTGCACCGCGGAGGCCGAGCGCTGCTGCGCCCGAGGGGTGAGGTCCTGGTGGGTGACGACGAGATCGACGTTGTCCTCGAGGTTGGCGATGGCCTTGTTGACGACAGTGACGTCGTCGAAGCCGGCCTCGGTGATCTTCCTCCGCAGCACCGTGGCGCCCATGGCGGACGAGCCCATCCCTGCGTCGCAGGCGAAGACGATCGTGCGGATCGGACCCCGGGTATCGGAAGCGCCGTCGGCCGTCAAAGTACTTGAGGCGATGGACTTCTTGCCCTTCATCTGCTCCATGGAGGCCGTGGCGGCCGAGAGGTCACCACCGTCGTCCGACTTGTCCATCCGCAGCAGGAACGCTGCGACGAGGAAGGTGACGGTTGCGGAGAGCAGTACCGAGAGCACGACACCGATGAAGCTGCCGCCCGGGGTCTGGATGAGGACGGCGATGATCGAGCCCGGTGCGGCGGGTGCCCGCAGTCCGGAGGAGAACAGCACGTTGGTGAAGACGCCGGTCATGCCGCCGAGGATGACCGCGATGATGAGGCGGGGCTTGGCCAGGACGTAGGGGAAGTAGATCTCGTGGATGCCGCCGAAGAAGTGGATGAGGGCTGCCCCAGGGGCCGACGCGCGGGCCATGCCCGTCCCGAAGAACATGAAGGCGAGCAGCAGGCCCAGGCCGGGTCCGGGGTTGGCCTCGAGGAGGAAGAGGATCGACTTGCCCTCCTCGAGGGACTGCGTCGTCCCGAGCGGGGTCAGCACGCCGTGGTTGATGGCGTTGTTGAGGAAGAGGACCTTGGCCGGCTCGATGAAGATCGAGGTCAGCGGGAGCAGCTGCGCCTCGACGAGCCACTTCACGACATTGCCGGCGGCCGTGGCGAAGGCGGACACCAGCGGGCTGACGATGAAGAAGCCGATCGTCGCCAGGATGCCGCCCCAGATGCCTGCGGCGAAGTTGTTGACGAGCATCTCGAAGCCGGGCTTGATCTTCCCGTCCCAGATGGCGTCGATCTTCTTCATCGACCAGCCACCGAGGGGGCCCATGAGCATGGCGCCCATGAACATCGGGATGTCCGCGCCGGCGATGACGCCCATCGTGGCGATCGCGCCGACGACGCCGCCACGGACGTCGTAGAGCATCTTGCCGCCGGTGTACCCGATGAGGATCGGCAGGAGATACGTGATCATCGGGCCGACGATGCCGCCTCCGGCGTAGTCGCCCCAGCCGCCGATATTGGCGACCCAGCTGTCGGGGGCGAGGCCTCCGTTGCCGCCCCGGTTGAGCCAGCCGGCCTCGATGAAGAGAGCGGTGATCAGGCCCCACGCGATGAACGCTCCGATGTTGGGCATGACCATGTTGGACAGGAATGTCCCGAACTTCTGCACCTGCACCCGCGCCGAGGTCCGCTGCGTGGTCGGTGTTTCCGTGGTGGCCACAAGGGCTCCTTTCGCTGTGATCCGCGCCGCTGAGGATCTGTGTTTCTTTTTATATCGGTTTGTTCTTGACGGGGTCAACCCTTTCTGCCAGACTTTTTCGGACACACCCCCACACAAAGTCACTGTGGATCGGGGCAGGCAACGGCGCTGGCGAAGGAGAAGTGATGAAGGCACTGCGGTTCTACGCACCAGGGGACCTGCGACTCGAGGACGTTCCCGAGCCGGTCTGCGGACCCGACGAGATCAAGCTGCGGGTCGTCAACTGCTCCACCTGCGGCACCGACGTCAAGATCCGCAACAACGGGCACCAGAACCTCAGCCCGCCGCGCATCATCGGCCACGAGATCGCCGGAGAGGTCGTGGAGGTCGGGGCGAACGTCAACGCCACCTATGGCTCCAGCTGGCAGCCCGGCGACCGGGCTCAGGTCATCGCCGCGGTCCCGTGTGGCGAGTGCCATGAGTGCCGCAAGGGCTGGATGGAGGTCTGTCAGAACCAGACCTCGGTCGGGTACCAGTACGACGGCGGCTTCGCCGAGTACCTCATCGTGCCCCAGCAGGTCCTCAAGGTCGACGGACTGAACCGGATCCCGGACAACGTGGGCTACGACGAGGCCTCGGCGGCCGAGCCCTTCGCCTGCGCCATCAACGCCCAGGAGCAGCTGGGCATCGAGGAGGGGGACTTCACCGTCGTCTTCGGCGCCGGTCCGATCGGGTGTATGCACATCCGCATCGCCCGCGGCGTGCACAAGGTCGGGCCCGTCGTCCTCGTCGACATCAACGACGACCGGCTGCGGATGTCCGCCGATGCGGTGGGACCTGACCACGTCATCAACTCCGCCGAGGAGGACGTCGTCGCGAAGGTCATGGAGCTCACCGACGGGCGGGGCGCCGACGTCATCATCACGGCGACTCCGGCCGGCATCACCCAGGAGCAGGCGATCGCGATGGCCGCCCGCAACGGGCGCATCTCGTTCTTCGGGGGTCTGCCCAAGACCAACCCCAACATCACCGTGGACTCCAACGTCGTCCACTACCGGCAGCTGCACCTCCACGGCGCGAACGGCTCCTCGCCGTCGCACAACAAGCGGGCCCTCGAGTACATCTCCACCGGACAGGTCCCGGTCAAGGACCTCATCACGGCGCGGGTTCCTCTGGAGAACGTCCTCGACGCCTTCGACATCGTCGCCAGCGGACAGGCCATCAAGGTCACCGTCGAACCCTGACACGCATCCCTCTGGCCCTGCCAGATCCCTGCCCTCCCGCGCCGGAGTGAGCAGCACCACGCGGCGGTCCCGGCATACCGGGACCGCCGTTGTGGTTGGACGACGGTGATGATGAAGAACAGCGTGATGATGAAGAACAGCGTGCTGATGAAGAACAGCACGGACCTACGACCGGGCGCGCGGCCGGACACAGGGATGGCCGCGCCCACAGACACCGCGGCAGATCGGTCCTCCCACCTGGAGTCCGACGTGCCCACGACCCGAGGACACACGATGAGCAGCACGACCCCTGCAGGCCGAGCGACCCAGGGCGGTGGGAGACACCGCGTCGTCGTCATCGGTTCGGGCTTCGGCGGGCTCTTCTTCACCCAGGCACTGCGCCGTGCCGACGTCGACATCACCCTCGTCGCCCGAACTTCCCACCACCTCTTCCAGCCCCTGCTGTACCAGGTGGCGACCGGGATCCTCTCCCAGGGCGAGATCGCACCCTCGACCCGCGAGGTGCTGGCCCGCCAGCGCAACGCGCGGGTGATCATGGGCGATGTCTCCTCGATCGACACCGCGGCGCGGACGGTGACCAGTGAGCTGCTGGGCCGCGAGCAGGTCATCCCCTATGACACACTTCTCGTCGCTGCAGGTGCCGGACAGTCCTACTTCGGCAACGATCACTTCGCCCGTCACGCGCCGGGGATGAAGAACATCGACGACGCGCTTGAGCTGCGCGGACGCATCTTCGGGGCCTTCGAGCTGGCCGAGGTGGCCGAGACGGAGGAGGAGCGCCGGCGGCTGCTCACCTTCGTGGTCATCGGCGCCGGACCGACCGGCGTGGAGATGGCCGGTCAGATCGCGGAGCTTGCGCAGCGCACCCTGAAGCGCGACTTCCGGCGGATCGACCCCAGCTCGGCGCGGATCATCCTGCTCGATGGTGCGCCGAGCGTGCTGCCCAGCTTCGGCGAGAAGCTCGGTGGTCGTGCCCGGGAACGCCTCGAGCGGATGGGCGTCCAGGTCCGGCTGGAGACCATGGTCACCGACATCGACAGCCAGAGCGTGACCGTGCGTGACAGCAACGGGCAGACCGAGGTCATCGAGGCCGTCACCAAGGTCTGGGCCGCGGGTGTGTCCGCCTCGCCGCTCGCGGCGCAGCTGGCCGAGCAGACCGGCGCCGGGCTCGACCGGGCCGGGAGGATAGAGGTGCTCCCCGACCTCACCCTGCCCGGACACCCGGAGATCTTCGTCGTCGGCGACATGGCATCGCTCAACGACTACCCGGGCGTGGCCCAGGTGGCGATCCAGGGTGCCCGGTACGCGGCGCGCCAGGTCAAGCAGCGGCTCGCCGGCAAGCAGTCCCCGACAGACCCGGCGGTCAAGCCCTTCGCCTACAAGGACAAGGGCTCGATGGCGACGATCTCGCGCTTCTCCGCCGTGGCGAGCATCGGCAGGCTCCAGTTCAGCGGGTTCTTCGCCTGGCTGCTCTGGCTCGCGATCCACCTCGTGTACATCATCGGCTTCAAGCACCAGGTGACCACACTCCTGCGGTGGGCCGTGAGCTTCGTGGGCCGGGGCCGCGCAGAGCGCACCCTGACCGAGCAGCAGGTCTTCGCCCGCACCGCGATCGAGGATCTCGGTGAGCAGTACCGGCCTCGCCTGCCGGGTTAGCACCGGGCAGCAGCGCGCTCATCGTTAGGGTGTCAGCATGCCGCTGGACTACCCGACGCACACCCATGTCCTGAGCAACGGCCTGCGGGTCGTCATCTCACCTGATCACGCCGTCCCCGTGGTCACGGCCAACCTGTGGGTCGGCGTCGGCTCACGGCACGAGGCGCCCGGCAGGACCGGGTTCGCCCACCTCTTCGAGCACCTCATGTTCCAGGGGTCCCGCTCGGTCGCGAGCGGCGAGCACTTCTCGGCCCTCATGGCCCAGGGGGGACGGCTCAACGCGACCACCTGGTTCGACCGGACGAACTACTTCGAGACCGTCCCGGTCGGTGCGCTCGAGCTCGCGCTGTGGCTCGAGGCCGACCGGCACGGCTTCCTCCTCGACGCCGTGACGCAGGAAAACCTGGACAACCAGCGGGACGTCGTCAAGGAGGAGAAGCGGCAGCGCTACGACAACCAGCCCTACGGCAATGCGCTCGCGGACGTCTACGCCGCGACCTTCCCGGAGGGGCACCCCTACCATCACCCCACCATCGGGTCGATGGACGACCTCGACGCGGCGACCCTCGAGGACGTGCACGCCTTCTTCACGCGGTTCTACGCCCCGAACAACACTGTCCTCACTCTGGTCGGGGACGTGACGGAGGAGCATGGCCTCGCCCTCGCCGAGAAGTACTTCGGCCACCTCACCCACCGCGTGGAGCCACCGCGCGGGCGTGGCCCGCAGCTCCCGCCCATCGCCGCTCCGGTGCGGGTCGATCGTCATGAGGACGTCCCGAACGACCGGCTCCACATCTCCTTCCGGATGCCGGCCGAGGGTGCTGACGACTTCCTGGCCGCCTCGCTCGCTCTCGACTGCGTCGCCGGCCTGGCATCCTCGCCCATGGTGACGCGGCTGGTGCGGCGCGAGCAGGTGGCCACGACGATCATGGCGCACTCGATGGGGCTGATCGACGGATCCTCGCTCGGTCTGGTCGTCGTCGACATCGCCCCCGGCCAGGACGCCGACGCCGTGGAGGCGGAGGTGGCGACCGAGCTGGGGCGCTTCGTCGAGGAGGGGCCGACCGAGGACATCCTCGAGGCCGTCAAGGCGCACGCGGAACGCACCTGGTTGTCCGCCTTGGCGAGCGGGGAGGAGCGAGCCGATCTGATCAGCCAGTACACCCTGCTCCACGACGACCCGGACTACGTCAACACCGCTCTCGACAGGCTCCTCGCGATCGGGCCGGAGGCCGTCCACTGCGCCGCCCGCGAGTGGTTGCGTCCGCAGCACCGGGTATGCGTCGCGTACCTGGCCAGCGAGTCGCCCGAGCAGGAGGAGGCAGCGTGAGCACGACCTCGACCACAGACGTGACCGGTCCTGCACGACCGTCCGTCCAGCCCCCCACGCCCTGGGCCTTCCCGGCGCCGTCGTCGGACTCGTTGCTGGACAACGGGCTTCGCGTGCTGACCTACGACGTCCCCGGTCAGTACGTCATCAGCGCCTCGCTCACCGTTCCGCTGCCGCTCAGCACCGAGCCGCGAGCGGTCGAGGGTATCGCCTCCCTCATGGCGTCCCTCCTCGACGAGGGCACCACGAGCCACACCAGCGAGGAGTTCGCGGCACTGCTCGAGCGGCATGGAATCGCCTTCTCGGCCGGGGTGAACGACGGCGCTCTGATGGTCGATGTCGACGTGCCGCTGCGTCATCTCGAGAGCGCGCTGACCCTCATGGCGGAGGCGCTGGCCAGCCCGGTCTTCCCTGTGGACGAGGTCCGGCGCCTGCGGATGGCCCGTCTCGCCGAGATCGAGCAGGAGAGGGCCTCGGCTCCGCACCGGGCAGCGCGAGAGCTCGTGGCGACCTTGTGGGCGCCCTACGAGCGGGCGTCGCGGCCCACAGCCGGCACCGCCGACACCGTCGCGGTCATCACGCGCGAGGACATCGTGGACTTCCACGCCGAGCGGGTCGGGCCGGAGGATGCCGGTCTCGTCATCTCCGGGGCGCTGAGCGGTGTCGACATCGAGGCCGTGCTCAGGGCCACCTTCGAGCAGTGGCGGGCACCCTCGCATACTCCCGCGAGCAGACCGCTCGCTCCCGAGGTCGCGGCCAACGCCGCCCGGGTGATCGTCGTGGACCGTCCTGGGTCGGTCCAGAGCGAGATCGCTCTCGGCTGGTCGGGCCCGGACCGCCACGCCCCGGGAGGCTGGGCGCCGTACCCCGTCATCGGCTACCTGCTGGGGGGCTCACCGAGCGCGCGGATCGATGCGGTGCTGCGGGAGGAGAAGGGCTTCACCTACGGCATGCGCTCGAGCTTCCGACCCCGGCGGGCGGGCGGGCTCTTCCTCACGACCGGCTCGGTGCGCACGGATGTGACCGTCGAGTCGCTCGAGACCCTGACCGACATCCTCGACCCGCGCGGGCTGACGTTCACCGAGGACGAGGTGCGCGCGGGAGTGGACTTCATCGCCGGCATCGCGCCCGGTCGGTTCGCGACGGCCGATGCCGTTGCAGGAGAAGCAGTTTCGCTGTTGCTCGACAACCTCCCGCTCGACTTCACGACGACCAACCGCGAGGCCACCATGGCCCTCACGGCGGATGACCTGACCAGCGCATACGCGGGGATCGCGCCCGAGCGCTGGTGCATCGTCGTCGTCGGCGACGCGGAGCGGTTCGTCCACGAGGTGCGCGATCTCGGCCTGGGCGAGGTGACGGTCGTCGCGAACTAGCGGCGTCGCCACCGCCGACACGATCCGTCCAGTACAGCCGGTTCGGTACAGCCGGTCCCGGTCCGGCCGGCGGTCAGCTCTCCGCGGAGTCCCGGTCCGGCTCGCCGGTGCCGATGTAGGCGAGCACGTCGTCATGGAGGCGCCCATTGGTGGCGAGCGCGTTTCCGCCGTGCGGGCCGTCGGTCCCGTCCAGCGACGTGAAGCGACCCCCGGCCTCGGTGACGATGGGCACGAGGGCGGCCATGTCGTACAGGGCGAGCTCCGGCTCGCACGCGATGTCCACGGCGCCCTCGGCGACCATCATGTAGGACCAGAAGTCGCCGTAGGCACGGGTGCGCCAGCAGGCGTCGAGGAGGTCGAGGAAGCGCTGGCGTCGGCCCAGTGCACGCCACCCGCTCAGGCTCGAGTAGGAGATGGATGCGTCCGAGATGTGCTGGACCCTGGAGACGGTGAGCCGGCGGGCGGAGGTGAGGCTGCGCCCCGTCCAGGCGCCAGAACCCACGGCGGCCCACCAGCGACGCTGGAGAGCGGGCGCTGCGACCAGGCCGAGGACGGGGGTGTCGTACTCGTCGAGCAGACCGATGAGGGTCGCCCAGACCGGGACGCCGCGTACGAAGTTGTGGGTGCCGTCGATCGGGTCGATGACCCAGCGTCGTGGGCCGCGCCCGGTCGTCCCCTCCTCCTCGCCGACGACGGCGTCGCGCGGTCTCGTCCGAGCGAGCTGACCGCGGATGAGCTCCTCCGCAGCGCGGTCGGCGTCGGAGACGAGAGTCAGGTCGGGCTTGGCCTCGACGACGAGGTCCTCAGCGAGGAACCGGGACATCGTCGTGCGCTCCACCGCGTCCGCGAGCACATGGGCGAGGCGGAGATCGTCATCGAAGGCCACGGTGGCAATGTACCTGCCCCCGGGTCCCGGATGGCGGAGGCGGTCTGCCCGCTCAGGTGCGAGGTGCGTCATCCTCGCTCGAGCGCGAGCGCAGCAACCGGCGCAGACTGTCCAGCCGGTGTCGCAGATGCGGTTGGCTCTCCGACCGGGATGCGACGAAATCGTCCAGACCACAGTCAGGTTCGTCATGTGAGCAGGCCCGTGGGCACTCGCTCGTCCCTTCGAGCAGCTCGGGGAAGTGGTCGATGATCTTGTCGACGTCGATGTGCGCGAGCCCGAACGAGCGCACGCCAGGTGTGTCGATCACCCAGCCGGTGTCGTCCGGGAGGGGGAGGGCGACAGCGGATGTGGAGGTATGCCGGCCGCGCCCGGTCACGACGTTCACCTCTCCCGTGGCGCGGCTGGCGTCGGGCACCAGGGCGTTGACCAGCGTGGACTTGCCGACGCCGGAGTGACCGACGAGCACGGTGACCTTCCCGCTGAGGGCGCGGCGGACCTCCTCGATCCCGTCTGCCTCACCATCACGGATCCGGGTGATGAAGATCTGGACATCGAGGTCCCCGTAGAGCGCGAGCAGCTCGTCCGGGCTGGCGAGGTCGGCCTTGGTCAGGAGCAGGATGGGCGTGAGGCCGGCGTCGTAGGCCGCGACGAGGCACCGGTCGATGAGTCGCGGTCGTGGCGGCGGCTCGGCCAGGGCGGCCACGATGACGAGCTGATCGGCGTTGGCGACGATCACGCGCTCGACCGGGTCGGTGTCGTCGGCGGTGCGGCGCAGCACACTGCGCCGCGGATACTGCTTGACGATCCGGGCAAGGGTGTCCGGGTCGCCGGAGACGTCCCCGATCAGGCCGACCGAGTCCCCGATGACGATGCCCTTGCGTCCGAGGTTGCGGGACTTCACGGCGGTGACGACGACGCCATCGACGAGCACCTGGTAGCGGCCCCTGTCGACGGCGATGACGAAGCCCTCGACGGCGTCCTCGTGGCGTGGACGGAGCTTGCTGCGGGGGCGGCTGCCACGCCGGGAGGGACGGACCCGGACATCGTCCTCGTCGTAGTGGTCGTAGCGCCCCGACTGCATCAGGGGAGCACGCTCGGCTCGGGCTCGAGCATCTGGTTCCACAGGGCGGTGAACGAGGGGAGGGTCTTCGCGACGGTGCCGACGTTCTCGATGACCACGCCCGGCACGGCCAGGGCGATGACGGCCCCGGCCATGACCATCCGGTGGTCCGCATAGGTGTGGAACATCCCCGGACCAAGCTTCGCGGGTCGCACGTGGAGGCCGTCGTCGGTCTCGGTGACATCGGCGCCGAGTCCGCTGAGCTCGGTCCTGAGCGCGGCGAGCCGGTCCGTCTCGTGACCGCGGATGTGCGCCACGCCGCGGATCCGCGAGGGGGAGTCGGCCAGGGCCGCGAGTGCAGCGACGACCGGGGTCAGCTCGGCCGTGTCGTGCAGGTCGATGTCGACGCCGCTGATCGAACCGGTGCCGCGGACCTCCAGGCGCTCCCGGTCGAGGTGCACGTCCGCCCCCATGGCGTCGAGGATGGTGCGCAGGGCGTCGCCGGCCTGGGTCGTGTGTCCCGGCCAGCCCGGCACCCGGATCGAGCCGCCGGTGACCAGGGCGGCGGCGAGGAAGGGAGCGGCATTGGAGAGGTCGGGCTCCACCGTGACGTCGAGGGCGCCGAGGATCCCCGGTGCGACACGCCACTCGTTCGGCTCGCTGTCGTCGACGAACGCACCCACGTCCCGCAGCGCCTCGACGGTCATGTCGATGTGCGGCTGGCTGGGCACCGGCGGCCCGACGTGGCGCACGGTCACCCCGAGGGGATAGCGGGCACCGGCGAGGAGCAGGGCGGAGACGTACTGCGAGCTCGCCGACGCATCCAGCTCGACGATTCCCCCGCGCAGGCCGGGACCGCCGCTCACCGAGAAGGGGAGCGTCCCGCGGCCTTCGTCATCGACCTCTGCGCCGAGGGTGCGCAAGGCGTCGAGCAGGGCGGCCATGGGGCGCAGCCGGGCGTACTCGTCGCCGTCGAAGTGCACCGGGCCGTCCGCGAGGGCTGCGACCGGCGGGAGGAACCGCATGACCGTCCCCGCGAGCCCACAGTCGATCCTGGCCCCGGCACGGATCGGGCCGGGCTGGACCAGCCAGTCCGCTGCGCCGTCGCCGTTGACAGGCACGTCGACGATGTCGGCACCGAGGGCCCGCAGAGCCTCGACCATGAGGAGGGTGTCCCGGCTGCGGAGCGGCCGCCGGATCCGCGAGGTGTCGTCGGCCAGGGCGGCCAGCACGAGGTACCGGTTGGTGAGGGACTTGCTTCCGGGGAGGTGGACCGTCGCGTCGACGGGCCGGTCCGCGCTGGGCGCCGGCCAGTCCTCGGTGTCGGAGGACCGTCCGGCAGGGGGTTCAACTGAGGGCATGTGCTGCTTTGGTCGCCTTAAGTCGTGCTTCCTTCGCCGCAAGCCTGGCCGTCCTCCGCGTCTCCTTGCGGGTGTGGCGGGCACCGCGGCTGATGCTGTCACCGGCCATCTTCGCACGGTAGGCCAGCCCAGGGCGGCCTTCGGTGTCGACCGCTGCGAGGAGGAGCCCGCCCAGGAGGCCGACGTTCTTCAGGGTCTGCACGAGCTGGGTGCGGCGCTCCTGCGGGTCCTCCGCCTGCCAGAAGGGGTGCTCGACGACGGTGGCGGGCACGAGGGTCGTGGCGAGCACGGTGGCTGCGATCCGCGGGACCCGGTTGGTGGCGAGCAGCGCGCCCGCGCCGATCATGAGTGCCCCATTGGCGCGCACCATGAGCTCCGGGTCATCAGGCAGGCCGAGGGGCTCGGCCGCCCGGTCGACGAGCGGTCGCGCCTGCTCGGAGCGCTTCGCCGGGTGGCGCAGCGCCTCGATGCCTCCGGCGATGAAGAACGCGGCGAGCATCGGACGGGCAATGCGTCGGACAAGGGACATCGGTGCCTCCTGGTAGGTGCGTAGCCTTGTCTACGGTAGTCAATGTTCGACTTGGGTGAACGACCTGGCGAACCGAGCGGAAAGGGGTTCCGACCCGTGTGCGGACGGTATGCGGCCAGTGCCAATCCCGATGAGCTCATCGAGGTCTTCGACGTGGAGCTCGACGCGACAGCCGAGCCCGCTCGCTCCGTCCTCGTCAAGGCGCAGACACCGCCACCGGGACAGCCGGACTACAACATGGCCCCTACCAAGCAGGCGCCCGTGGTCCTCATGCGCAGCCCCCGGACGGGCGAGACAGCCCGCGTCTTCGCTGATGGTGCCGAGCGTCCCGGCGAACCCGACCGTCCCGAGCCCGATCGGCCGGACCCGGTCCGGCAGCTGCGCCTGCTGACCTGGGGTCTGGTCCCCTCCTGGTCCAAGGACGTCAAGACGGGGGTCCGGATGATCAACGCCCGGGCCGAGACCGTCCTGTCCAGCAGGGCGTATGCGCCGGCCGCCCGCTCACGTCGCTGCCTCGTCCCCGCGCGGGGGTGGTTCGAGTGGCAGGCCTCGCCCGTGGCCAAGGACGCGAAGGGAAAGCCGCGCAAGCAGCCGTTCTTCGTCGAGAGCGGAACCGACGAGGTCATCGCGTTCGCCGGGCTCTACGAGTTCTGGCGCGACCCGCAGGTGGCGGATCCCGCCGACCCGATGGCCTGGCTCACCACCTTCACGATCATCACGACCGATGCCGACCCGGGCCTGGACCGCATACACGATCGGCAGCCGCTGGTCCTGGACCCGGACGACTGGGCCACCTGGCTGGACCCGTCGATGACCGATCCCGAACGGATCGAGAAGCTGCTGAGCTTCCACGACCCCGGGCGCTTCCGGGCCTACCCGGTCTCCCGAGCCGTGAGCAGCAACGCCTCGAACGGTCCGCACCTCATCGACCCGGTCCCGGTCGACGAGCTCATCGGCGTGGTCGATCCGATGACCGGGGAGATCATCGGTGGGGACGCGTCCGGTGATTGACGCACTCCTTCACGGCGGAGTCCCCGACGGGGCGCCGGACGAGGGTGCAACCGCTGGCGGGGGAGGACCGGAGGTCCGCCTCATCGAGACCCCGGAGGGCCCGGGGAGGGTCCGCATCCATCGGCCCACCCCGGCCACGGGGGCGCAGCCGCCCCGCGGGACCGTCGTGCTCGGCCATGGAGCAGGCGGGCAGGGGGACTCCGCTGACCTGGCGCGTCTGGCCACGGTGCTTCCCGGCGACGGCTGGGTCGTCGCGCTGCTCGATCAGCCGTGGCGGGTCGCCGGCAAGAAGGTGGCCTCCCGCCCGGAGCGTCTCGACGAGGCCTTCATCCCGATGGCTCGGAGCCTGTTCCACGGTGAGCGACCACTGCCGCGTCCGTTCGTCTCCGCGGGACGGTCGGCGGGCGCGCGCGTCGCGTGCCGCACGGCCGAGGCCGTCTGCGCGGACGCGGTGGTCGCACTGTCGTTCCCCCTGCATCCTCCGGGGCGACCCGACCGGTCCCGCTACGCCGAGCTCGCCGGTGCGGTGAGGCTGGGCCTGCCGCTCCTCGTCGTCCAGGGTGAGCGGGACCCCTTCGGGGGACCGGAAGAGCTGCGCGCAGCGGGCCTCGACGGGTCGCTCCTGACGCCCGTACGGGGGACCCACAGCCCGAACCCCGGTGACGTCGCCGCTGCCGTGCGCGACTTCCTCGCCGCCCTCGCCCCCTGAGGGTGCCGTCGCCGGCCGTCGGGAATGCCGCGGTGGGTCGGGGTGTTGTCCACCCCGAGACGTTCTCCCAAGGAGACGCGAAGACCCGAACGGGGCATCGCTTCGGCTGTCCCCGTGCCGAACGAGTCTCGCCCAGCCGTCGCACACGAGGAGCACCAGCACTGCATGTATGCCGTCATCCTTCCCCCGACGCTCGATGAGCGGATGACACGACGCCAGGGCTCCCTTGCCACCTCGATAGGCTTGGCACCGATGACACCTCCAACCGCCTCCGACCCTCCTGTCGTCGAGATCGAACCGACCGCTGTCGAGCGGTCCGTCCAGGGGGAGGTTGTTTCTGAGCAGGCTGTCGCCACCGGGGCCGGATCGGCGTCCGAGTCTGCGGAGCCGAGCGAGTCTGGAGCCGCAGAGCCGGTCGAGTCGCTCCACACCTCCGGTGACGAGAACCTCGACGAGCAGGTCGATGTGGCCACCGAGTCGCCCGAGGAGCGGCTGGCCCGCTTCGAGCGGGACGCCCTGCCGCTGATCGACCAGCTCTACGGCGCGGCTCTGCGCACGACCCGCAACCCGGCCGACGCCGAGGACCTCGTTCAGGAGACCTTCGCCAAGGCGTACTCCGCCTTCCACCAGTTCAAGCCGGGCACGAACCTGAAGGCCTGGCTGTACCGCATCCTGACCAACACCTACATCAACAGTTATCGGAAGAAGCAGCGCGAGCCGCTCCAGACCGATAACGCGGAGGTCGAGGACTGGCAGCTGCACCGTGCCGAGTCGCACACGGCGCGTGGCCTGCGCTCGGCCGAGGTGGAGGCGCTGGACCGGCTGCCGGACACCGAGATCAAGCGGGCGCTCCAGGAGCTGCCCGAGGACTTCCGGATGGCGGTCTACCTGGCCGATGTCGAGGGGTTCGCCTACAAGGAGATCGCCGAGATCATGGGCACCCCCATCGGCACGGTCATGTCGCGGCTGCACCGTGGTCGACGGCAGCTGCGAGAGCTCCTCGCCGGGTATGCGGCTGAGCGCGGCTTCGGGACGGAGGCATAGATGAGCCGGGACGACGAGGACTTCCCTGTGAGCGAGCCGGGTGCCACGCCGCACTACCACGACACCGACTGCTCGGAGTTCATGCTCCGGATCTACGAGTACATGGACGGGGAGATGGGCCCCGAGGAGCAGCTGCGCTTCCAGGCCCACATCCGCGAGTGCCGCCCCTGTCTGCGGCAGCACGATCTCGATCAGACGGTCAAGGGTCTGATCCGCCGGGTGACCCCTCGTGCCGTCGCGCCCGAGTCATTGCGCTCAGCGATCGTCGCCCGCATCACGACCATCCGGATGGATCCGGGAAAGCCCACGTAGGACCACTCTCGCTGGCCTGATACCGCAACGGCCCGGCACCCCTCCAGAACGGGAGTGGGTGCCGGGCCGTTGTGATGACATGAGGTCCCCGACGGGGCAGGGACGCTGGTGTCAGGCGTTCGGCTTGCGACCGTGGTTCGCTGCCTTCTTCTTCCGGTCGCGACGCTTGCGGGCACGCTTGCTCATCGGCGGACCTCCTCATCTGGATGTAGGACTGGGGTCACAGGAGCGCTCTGCCTCGTGTCAGGAGGATCTCGTGTCAGGAGGATCCCGAGCGTGGCGGATCTTGGGCTCGCTGCAGCGTCGATTCTCGCACATGGGTGCAGGCCTTCCCCAACCGATGACAAACGGTTGGCGGGCAGCCGGTGAGGTGGCCGGATCCAGCCAATGGCAGTAAGACGACACGCCGGATGTTTCGTGACTTGTCGTGATCGTGAAAAGATGGACCGACCCTCATCCCGCGTGAGCGTGCACACACATACACTCGCTCTCGTCGCCAACGGTCCCGCGTGGGCCTTGATCACTAGGAGTCTTGATGACCAAGCGCATCATCGCCGTTGTCTTCGCGGCCGCCGTTGCCGTGGGCCTCGCCGCTGCGCCCGCTCAGGCAGACGCGTCCGCTGCCGGCAAGTCCGTCGGCAAGGTCGTCGTCAGTAAGGCCGGCTGGGACTGGGGCGGCTTCTAAGCCCCTCGTAGTCCGCTGGCAGTGGTGACGGTCGTGACCGGCGCACAGACCGGCGAGTGACCGCGAACTCGGCCCGCGGGCCCTGGGCCTTCGTGGCCATTGTGTGGCTGATCGCCGCGCTGCTGATGGCGGCAGCCTTTCACATCTCGCCGCTGGTTGCCGCCGATCTTGTCCCGCTCATCGCGCTCCTGCTCCTCGGGGTGCTGAGCCGCGTCCTTCCCGACACGCTCATCTCCGTCTCCGGAGACGGGATCAGATTCTCCTTCCTCGGGATCGTCATCCTGGCTGCCGCGGTCTTGGTCGGTCCGGTCGGGGGCGGGGTGGTCGGAGCGACAGCGACCCTTGCGCGCCCCACGCGGATGCCCGCCATCCGGCGGCTGTTCAACGCCGGGATGCACGGGACCGTCGGTCTCGTGGGGGGTTTCGCGTACCAGGGGCTCGGTGGCGTGGACCCCCTGACCGTCGGCCGACCGACCGAGGTCCTCCTCCTGATCGGCGTGCCGCTGGTGCTCGCCGACCTGGCCCAGGCAGCGACCAACGCGCTCGTGCTCTCGGGGATGATGTGGGTCTCGTCGGGAGTCCCGTTCTGGGTGCAGGTCCGCAGCCTGCTCTCCTCGACCGGTGCCGCCTACGTCGCGTACGGCATGGTGGCGTTCCTCCTCGTCGTGCTGTGGGGTCCGGCCCAGGTTCGCTGGTTCAGCGCCGCCCTCACAGCGGTCCTGCTGCTCGTCGTGTGGTGGGTCTTCGGTCAGTACGGTGCTGAGCTCGAGGCCCACGAACGGACCACGGACACGCTCATCGCTGCCCTCGATGTCCGACACCCCGGGGCTGCCGCGCACGCTCAGCGGGTGGCCATGCTGGCCGGGTGGATGGGGGAGTCGCTGCGGCTGGCGCCCGCGGCACTCGGAGAGTTGCGCACAGCGGCCCTGCTGCACGACATCGGTCTGCTGGGCGTACGTGATGCCGATGTGCTCGCCGTGCGTGGGCATGCACTCGCGGGTGTAGAGATGCTCAAGAACATCTCGTTCGCGGCGCCGGCGCTGCCGGTGATCGCCGCGCATCACGAGCGGATGGACGGCACCGGCTACCCACACGGGATGGTCGGTCCCCAGATCCCGCTGGAGTCCAGGATCATCGCCGTGGCCGATTCGTTCGACGCGCTGACGACGGGCACCGATGAGCACCCGCCCGTGGGCGCACGGGAGGCGTTGCAGCGTCTCGCCGACGACCCAGGCCTCGATCCGGCCATCGTGGCGGCTCTGGAGCGCGCCTCGAGCAGTCACGGCTTCAGCGATGCCACGGGGCAGAACTGGCTGGGTCGCGCCAAGTTCGTCGAGCGGGAGCCGCAGGCGACGAGCGAGGCGGGTGTCCGCTCCATCGCCACGATCGCGGCGGATCTGCTCCACGCCGGGCCAACGACGAGCTGGATCACCCGCCATGACCACCCCGACGACCGGCTGGGCCTATGACCTCGACGACCCTGTGGCTCTCAGGCCTGCTCCTCCTCATCGTCGTGGGGGAGTGCGCCCACGTCCGGCTGGTCGCCCACCGGGGCATCTCGCCGATCGCGTCGGCGGCCGCTGTGGCGTTCATGCTGAGCCTGCCCCACGACGGCGCCTTGGGAATCCTGACGACCCTGGCCGGTCTGCTCGCGGTCCTCGTGGCCTCCCTGCTGGGCACGGCCGTGGCAGCCGCACTGGGACTGCCGACGACGCCGGCGGATGTCCTCGGCCGCATGACGAACGCCGCCGCTGTCGGGACGTTGGCCATGCTCCTCTCCACCGCTGAGCTGGGACGCGACACGGGTCCGGCGGATCGGTGGATCTACGCGCTGGCGCTCTGGCTCGTCACCCTCGCGGCAGCCGTCATCCGCGCCGCGGCCGTCTCGGCGTGGATGTCCTGGTCGGAGCAGCGTTCCTTCGCAGTGGTCCTGCAGGACGAGCTCTCGACCTTCGGCATGGTGTCTCTGGCAGTGGCCACGACGGCGGTCACCATCGTTCTCGCGCGCGACGCCCTCGGCCTCTGGGCACCACTCTTCTTCTCCATCCCCCTCGCCCTCACCCTCGCGGCCGCGAGACGGTACGCGCAGGCGCGCACGACATACCGGGAAACCATCATGGCGCTGGCCCGGTTGACCGACATCGCGGGCTACACACCGAGCGACCATGCCCGACGGGTCGCCGACCTGTCGGTCGGTCTGGCGAAGGCCCGCGGGCTCTCGCAGCGGGAGATCACGACGATCGAGTACGCCGCCCTGCTCCACGATCTCGGCCAGGTCGCGCTGGACGAGCCGATACCAGGCGGCGCGACGGTCCTCGCGGCGCCGCGGGACCAGGAGCGGCTGGCGCGGGACGCCGTCGAGATCGTCCGGAACTCCGGCGTGCTCGAGGACGTCGCACGGATCGTCGCTCTCCAGGCCACGCCCTTCCGCCTCATGCAGGAGGACAACGAGCGCATCCCGCTGGGCGCCCGCATCCTCAAGCTGGCCAACGCCCTCGACGACCTCTCCGGTGGCTCTCGCGATCGGGGCCCGGTCTCCGTGGCGCTGGAGCGGATCCAGCTCGGCCTCGGCTACGAGTACGACCCGGATCTCGTCGATGACCTCATCAAGCTGGTGGCTTCGCGACCCGTCGCCTGAGAGCTGCGCACGACAAGTCCCCTAGGAGGGTGCCGGGGATAGTCGACCGCCGATGTGAGACGGCACGCCGCCGTGAGCCGGGGGGTGGGGGGAGTCCCGCACACCGGAATGCCTGAGGGCCCGCACCGATGACTCGGTGCAGGCCCTCAGGGATCGCGAAAGCGACTGGCGTCGGTCCTTGCTCAGGCCTGCTTGGTCTCGGCGAAGATCTGGGCGATCTCGTCGATCTTGGCCAGGAGCTCCTCGGCCTTCGCGACGTCGAAGCTGCCCTTGGTGCCCGAGGCGCCGGCCAGCTTGGTGGCCTCATTGAAAAGCGTGTGCAGGTTGGGGTACTTCTCGAAGTGCGGCGGCTTGAAGTAGTCCGTCCACAGCACCCACAGGTGGTGCTTGACGAGCTCCGATCGCTGCTCCTTGATGATCGCCGCGCGAACCCGGAAGTCGGGGTCGTCGTTGCCGGCAACCTTCTCGCAGATCATCTTGACGGACTCGGCCTCGATGCGGGCCTGTGCCGGGTCATAGACCCCGCACGGCAGGTCGCAGTGGGCCTGGACGGTGGGAACCTCGAGGAGCGAGGTGAGGACGCGGGGGAGCCGCATTGCCGTGCCTCCTAGATCCGATGTGCTCGTGATGGGTGGTGCTCGTGATGGGTGGTCAGCCGAGGATGACCGGCTGACAGCCTTGCAGGTCCCAACCTACCCCGCGCGCGGGCTGCGGGGCAGGCGGGTGAGGACCCGACCGAGAACGGCGTCGCCTGCGATGGATCCGAAGCTCCAGGAGTCACTGCCCACGTGCGCGTTGTCCCGCTCGACCCACCACCGGCTCGGGTCGTCAGGGTCAGGACGGGCAACCCGCTTGACGGTGAGGACGCCCTCCACGGGGTGGGTGAAGACGACGAGGCGGCCGGGAGCGGCGCTCCCGCCCCACCACACCAGTGCGAGGTCACCGTCCCGCAGGGTGGGCTCCATGGAGGGTCCGGCGACCCGCACCAGACCGGGGCCGCGGCGCCGTCGCCGCGGGACAGGGGTGCTCATTGGTCCATCTTCACGCACCGCTGACGTCACACACCGTCGCGGGAGGTCGGCGAGGTCACAGTTCGGGCACGTCGGCTTCTCGTACGGCGACGGGTATGTCAGGATGAGGTGGCCCGTGACTACCCGAGCGGGCGAGGACTGAACGACTGTGGATGTGAGACCAGTGGCCCAACCGGGTCTACGGGTCCCAGGCTGCCCCACCAGAGGTGCGCCCAGTCGAATCGTCCGGCGAATCGTCCGGAACGTGCGGCGGCCGCTGCCGTCACCCGCACATCCTCCACCCGTGTGCTCAGCGAAGGCACCTCATCGCGTCGCACCGCTCTCCTCCACAGATCACCACTCGACAGGCACGTGGTCCTGACATGGACAGCCCCGTGTCCCGACCCCATACACCGACCACAGCTCAAGGACTCTCTCCCATGGCCGCTTCCCCGCTCCACCCCTCCGACCACCTGACCGGCAGCGCCGCCGCGCTCGTCGGCTCCGGCGGCGGGAGCGAGCAGGCCGTAGCCAGCTCGTTCGATCTGGACTCCCCGGTGTTCCGGGCGCACGAGGGCGGCAAGCTCGCCGTCCACGCCACCCAGGTCCTGCGCGACCGCGCCGACCTGTCGCTGCTCTACACCCCCGGGGTCGCCGATGTCTCGCTGGCGCTCGCTGAGAACGCCGGGCTGGCCCGACGCTTCACGTCGAAGCGGAACACCGTCGCCGTCGTCTCCGACGGCACCGCTGTGCTCGGGCTGGGCAATATCGGGCCTGTCGCAGCGATGCCGGTCATGGAGGGCAAGGCCGTCCTCTTCAAGCACTTCGCCGACGTCGACGCAGTTCCCGTCTGCATGGAGACCGGCACCGTCGACGAGATCGTCGAGGCGGTCGCCCGGATCGCCCCGACCTACGGTGGGATCAACCTCGAGGACATCTCGGCCCCGCGGTGCTTCGAGATCGAGGCCAGGCTCAAGGAGCGCCTCGACATCCCGGTGTTCCACGACGACCAGCACGGGACCGCGATCGTCGTCCTGGCAGCGCTGATCAACGCCTGCCGGGTCCAGGAGCGGGACATCACGTCTCTGCGGGTCGTGGTGAGCGGGGCCGGTGCAGCCGGCGTCGCGGTCACCCGACTGCTCCAGCGCGCCGGCGTGGCCGATGTCGTGGTCTGTGACTCCCGAGGCATCATCTCGCCCGAGCGCAACGACCTCACCGACCACAAGCCGCGCATCGCCGCGACGACGAACCCGCGCGGGATCTCGGGACCGATCGGTGCCGCGCTCGTGGGTGCCGATCTCTTCGTCGGGGTCTCCGGCGGCACCATCGCCGAGGAGGACCTGGCCAGGATGGCGCCGGAGGCGATGATCTTCGCGCTCGCCAACCCGAACCCGGAGGTGCACCCCGAGGTCGCGCACCGCTATGCGTCGATCGTCGCCACCGGTCGCTCGGACTTCCCGAACCAGATCAACAACGTGCTGGCGTTCCCCGGCATCTTCCGTGGCGCGCTGGACACCGGGGCCCGGCAGATCACCGAGGCGATGAAGCTCGCCGCGGCCGAGGCCATCGCGGAAATGGTCCCCGATCCCACTCCGAAGGAGATCGTGCCCAGCGTGTTCACCCCGGGTGTGGCCGAGGCGGTCGCCGATGCGGTGCGCAAGGTGGCCCTCTCCTAGGGCACCTGGTCCTGATCTCGTGCCTGCAGCCTCGCCCGGGTTCGACTGACCTCACTCCAGGACCCGGGCAGGGGCGCCCACGACGGTGACCCCGGGCGGGACGTCATGCAGCACCACCGCGCCCATGCCGATGACGGCGTCCTCGCCGACCGTGACGCCCTGGCGGATGAGGGCCCCCGTGCCGACGAACGCCCTCGCTCCCAGTCGGACGTTCCCCGACACCGACGCCAGCGGCATGATCGAGACGTGGTCGCCGAGGACGGCGTCGTGACCGATGGCGGCGCCTCGGCTCACGTGGACGTGCACGCCTGCGGTGATGTGGGTAGTCATGCTCACGTGGGAGCAGATCACCGTGCCCCGGCCCAGCGCCACGTCTGCGCCCACGTCGGCCAGCGGATGGAGGAGTGGCGGCGGAGCGGCTCGGTCGCCTACGAGCCGGGCGCGGATGCGTCCGTCGGCCACCCCTCCGACGACGTCGGCACCGGGGTAGCGGGCGAGGCCGTCCTCGACTCCTCCGAGATGGGGCGCGAAGGGCGCCAGGAGTGCGGGGTCGACCGTGGCGTCGTCGAGGAATCCCAGGAGGCGCGGGGCATCGAGCCCGGCCGCACGCCGGGCCCGGAGCACGTGGGCGACCTCGCGTCCGTGTCCACCGGCACCGACGATGAGGATCTCTGTCGATCCCGTCACGCGCCCCATGGTGCCACGGTCATGCGCTTGCGGGGTGTGAGGGGGTCGTCCCGGTCGACCGCGCCGTGGAGGATACTTGTTCTTCCACACGTCATCACAGGAGTCGCGGACCGCCGCGGCCATCCGCGGAGGGGCAGGTCGTGCGCATACTCGTCACCGGAGGTGCCGGCTTCATCGGCGCGAACCTGAGCGCTCTGGCGCTGGAGCGTGGACACGAGGTCGTCGTCATCGACGACTTCTCGACGGGGGAGCGGGCGAACCTGGAGCGACTGCCGGTCCGGCTCATCGAGGCGTCGATCCTCGATGTGGGTGCGCTCGACGAGGCGATGCGGGGAGTGACCGCCGTTGTCCACCTCGCTGCGCTGGGCAGCGTCCCGCGGTCCATCAAGGACCCGGTCGCGACCCACCAGGCCAACGCCCTCGGCACGCTGCGGGTCCTGGAGGCGGCCCGGGCTGCCGAGGTCGAGCACGTCTCCGTCGCGTCCTCGTCGTCGGTCTACGGCCTCAATCCCGCGTTGCCCAAGAGCGAGCGCGAGTGGGTGCGACCTATGAGCCCCTACGCCGTCTCGAAGCTGGCCACCGAGCAGTATGCGCTCGCCTACCAGCAGTCCTTTGGCCTGCAGACGCTGGCCTTCCGGTTCTTCAACGTGTTCGGTCCGCTGCAGCGCGCCGGGCACGTCTATGCGGCGGTCATCCCCGTGTTCATGGATGCCCTCCTGGCGGCGCGTCCACTGCCGGTCAACGGCGACGGGTCGAACTCCCGGGACTTCACGTTCGTCGGGACCGTCTGTCAGGTGCTCCTCGAGGCAGCGGCGCGACGGGTCGTCCATGAGGAGCCGGTCAACCTGGCCTTCGGCACGAACACCACTCTGCTGCAGCTGATCTCACGGATGGAGAGCGTGACGGGTAGGCGCGCCACGGTCGATCACCGCGAGCCGCGCCCGGGGGACGTCCTGCACTCGCAGGCTGACAACGCGGTGCTGCGATCGCTCTTCCCCGACGTCCGGCCGGTCTCGCTCGACGACGGACTCCGCGCGACCTACGAGTGGTTCCTGCAGGCCTGAGAGATCCGGCCAGCAGGACGGGCGGTCGGACGGCATGGCGGCGGCCACAGAGTCGCTCGGGATCAGGCGACGACGCCCATGAAGTCCCGCCACCCGTTGTTGAGCACGAGCCAGGCGATCAGGCCGTAGCCGGCCTGCCCGGGTAGACCCTCGCCGGCGGCGAGGTCGGTGAGCCAGTGCTCATAGCTGCGCAACGGCGCCAGGCAGTCCACGAATCCCACGCCACGACGGGCACAGACGTCCGCCTGCGCCTCCGCGTAGCGCTCCAGGAGGTCATCGAACGCCACCTCTCCGGTGGGTGCGGGACCGACGACGAAGACGGCGATGCCGGAGGCGGCGGCGGCGTCGAGGGTGTTGGCGAGGTTCAGCCGGTGCCGCGCGATGGACAGGTTGGACCGGGCATCCTCGAGCCCCACCGAGACGACGAGCTTGCGCTCGTCATGACCCTTCCAGCGGTCGAGTGCCTCGGTCGAGGACCGCTGGAGGACCTCCGCGGAGGTGTCGCCGACGACGGCGAGGTTGTATGCGGTCAGGCGCAGGTCTTCTGCGCGCGTGCGACCCATGACCCGGGTGACCCAGCCCTGGGCCTTGGGGTCGCCGGTACCCGTGGCGAGCGTGCCGCCGAGGACGACGACAGCCACGTCACGCGGAGCGGGAGCCTCCTCGTGGGGCTCGGTGAAGTCGTAGCTCACGTAGCCATCTTCCTCATGGTCTGCCCTGGGAGACCCCGGTGCGCCTCGCAGCGCAGAGGGGCGTCACCCATCGTCGGTCCAGCCGTCCTCGTCGTCGTCGAGGCGGGCCAACCAGGTCGCGAGACGGTCGACGGGGATCTCGAACTCCGGGTGCAGGTCGACGAACGCGCGCAGCTGGTCGGCGAGCCAGGCGAGGGAGACCTCGTCCTCGCCGCGCCGCCGCTCGAGCTCCTCGATACCGCGATCGGTGAAGTACATACTCCTTCGGAGTCCTCCTAGCGCCCGAACGCCTCGCCCAGGAGGATCTCCTGCTCCGCCTGGTGCTTCTTCGTCGATCCGGTCGCGGGCGAGGCCGAGGCCGGGCGGGACACGCAGCGCAGGGGACGCGAGTCACCGCGCTCGGCGAGCGCCTCCGTGAGGTTGAGGGCCATGAACGGCCAGGCGCCCTGGTTGCGCGGCTCGTCCTGGACCCACATCAGCTCGGCCCCGGGGTACTCGCCGATCGCGGCGGCGATCTCGTCCGCCGGGAGCGGGTAGAGCTGCTCCACACGCAGGATCGCCACCGACCCGTCGTTGCGCTTCTTGCGCTCGGCCTCGAGCTCGTAGACCACCTTGCCGGAGGCGAGGATCACCCGCGTGACCTCTCCCTCGGGGCGGTGGCGGTCCGGCAGCACCGGCTGCCACGAGCCCGAGGTGAACTCTTCCGGCATGGAGGAGGCCGCCTTGAGCCGCAGCATCGACTTCGGCGTGAAGACGATGAGCGGGCGCCGGGGCCGGGCGTAGGCCTGGCGCCGGAGGAGGTGGAAGTAGTTCGCGGGTGAGGACGGGTAGGCCACCGTCATGTTGTCCTGCGCGCACAACGTGAGGAAGCGCTCGATCCGGGCCGAGGAGTGGTCCGGTCCCTGACCCTCATAGCCGTGGGGGAGGAGGAGAACCACCGAGGAGTTCTGGCCCCACTTCTGCTCCGAGCTCGAGATGAACTCGTCGAGGATCGTCTGGGCGCCGTTGACGAAGTCACCGAACTGCGCCTCCCAGAGGACGAGCGCATCTGGTCGCTCGACCGAGTAGCCGTACTCGAAGCCCATCGCTGCGAACTCGGACAGCAGGGAGTCGTAGACCCAGAACTTGGCCTGGCCCTCGCCGAGGTAGAGCAGCGGGGTCCACTCCTCGGCCGTGTTCTTGTCGATGAGCACCGCGTGCCGCTGCACGAAGGTGCCGCGACGCGAGTCCTGTCCGGCCAGGCGGACGGGTGTCCCCTCCATGAGCAGGGAGCCGAAGGCGATGAGCTCTCCGGTGGCCCAGTCGATGCCGCCGTCCGCGATGCTCTGGGAGCGCTTCTCCATGGCCTGGAGCAGCTTGGGGTGGACGGTGAAGCCCGGCGGCACGTTCGTGAAGGCCTTGCCGAGGTGGGCGAGCGTATCGTGCGAGATGGCCGTCTCGGTCGCCGAACCGCGCGGCTCGTCGTCGCCGGCCTGGGCGATGGGCGGCTCCAGCCCCGTGTCGGACTCTGCTCCCGACTCGTGGGACTTCTTGGCCGCGGCGTCAGCGCGCAGGGCCTCCTTGGTCTCGAGGAAGACCCGCTCCAACTGCTGCTGGTAGTCGCGCAGGGCGGCGTCGGCATCCTCGCTCGTGATGTCGCCGCGGCCCACCAGAGCCTCGGTGTAGAGCTTGCGGACGCTGCGCTTGGCCTCGATGAGGTGGTACATGAGCGGCTGCGTCATCGACGGGTCGTCGCCCTCGTTGTGACCGCGGCGGCGGTAGCAGACGAGGTCGACGACGACGTCCTTGTTGAAGCGCTGGCGGAACTCGTACGCGAGCTCAGCAACCCGGACGCACGCCTCCGGGTCATCGCCGTTGACGTGGAAGATCGGCGCCTGGATCATGCGCGCCACGTCGGTGCAGTACGTCGAGGAGCGGCTGGAGACCGGGCTGGTCGTGAAGCCGACCTGGTTGTTGATGACGACGTGCACGGTGCCGCCGGTGCGGTAGCCACGCAGCTGGGAGAGGTTGAGGGTCTCGGCGACCACGCCCTGGCCGGCGAAGGCGGCATCGCCGTGCAGCAGGATCGGCAGCACGGTGAAGTCGGCGCCGGCGAGGTTCAGCCGGTCCTGCTTGGCGCGGACGATTCCCTCGAGGACCGGGTTGACGGCCTCGAGGTGCGAGGGGTTGGCGGCCAGGTAGACCTTGGTCTCGGAGCCGTCCTCAGCCGTGAACTTGCCTTCTGTCCCGAGGTGGTACTTCACGTCACCGGAGCCCTGGACCGACCGCGGGTCGTGCTGGCCCTCGAACTCCCGGAAGATCTGCGCGTAGGACTTGCCGGCGATGTTGGCGAGCACGTTGAGGCGGCCGCGGTGCGGCATGCCGATGCAGACCTCGTCGAGCTTGTCCTCGGCAGCGCGCGAGAGCACCCGGTCGAGGAGGGCGATGACGGACTCGCCGCCCTCGAGGGAGAAGCGCTTCTGGCCGACGAACTTCGTCTGCAGGAAGGTCTCGAAGGCCTCAGCGGCGTTGAGGCGGCGGAGGATCCGCAGCTGCTCCTCACGGGAGGGCTTCTCATGCGGGACCTCGATCTTCTCCTGGATCCACGCGCGCTGCTCGGGGTCCTGGATGTGCATGTACTCGACGCCGATGGTCCGGCAGTACGAGTCGCGCAGGATGCCGAGGATCTTGCGAAGACGGAGGAAGGGCTCGCCACCGAATCCACCGGTCGCGAAGTGGCGGTCCAGGTCCCACAGCGTCAGCCCGTGCCGGGTGATGTCGAGGTCGGGGTGGCGCCGCTGGCGGTACTCGAGCGGGTCGGTGTCGGCCATGAGGTGACCGCGCACACGGTATGCGTGGATCAGCTCCTGGACACGGGCCACCTTGTTGATGTCGTCGTCGTGGGTCGCCGAGATGTCCTGCACCCAGCGCACAGGCTCGTACGGGATGCGCAGGCTCTCGAAGACCTCGTCGTAGAAGCCGTTCTCACCGAGGAGCAGTCCGTGGATGATGCGGAGGAACTCGCCGGACTGGGCACCCTGGATGATGCGGTGGTCGTAGGTGCTCGTGAGCGTGAGGATCTTGCTCACGGCGTTGCGGTGGATCGTCTCCAGTGAGGCGCCCTGCCACTCGGCGGGGTAGTCCATCGCTCCGACGCCGATGATCGTGCCCTGCCCGCGCATGAGCCGCGGCACCGAGTGCACGGTGCCGATAGTGCCGGGGTTGGTGAGCGAGATCGTCGTGTCCTGGAAGTCGGCGACGGTGAGCTTGTTGTCGCGGGCCTTGTGGACGATGTCCTCGTAGGCCATCCAGAAGTGGAAGAAGTCCATCTGGTCCGCACCCTTGATGGAGGGCACGAGGAGCTGGCGGGTGCCGTCGGGCTTGGCCAGGTCGATGGCGAGGCCGAGGTTGACGTGCGCCGGCTGGATGAGAACGGGCTTGCCGTTCTCGTCGATGTCGTACCCGTTGTTCATCACCGGCACCTCGGCGAGGGCCTTGACCATCGCATACCCGATGAGGTGCGTGAACGACACCTTGCCGCCGCGCGAGCGGCCCAGGTGGTTGTTGATGACGACGCGGTTGTCGATGAGCAGCTTGGCGGGGACCGTGCGGACACTCGTCGCGGTCGGGACCGTCAGCGAGGTCTCCATGTTCGTGACGACGCGGGCGCTGGCGCCTCGCAGCGGTGACTGCTCGGACTGGCGGACCTTCTCCGGGTCGATCGCCTTGGAGGGGTCCCTTGGGCGCAGCTGAAGGGAGCGGGGGATCGCTCCGCCCAGCGCCTTCACCGGCTGGGGGCCGCCCTCGCTCGGGATACCGGAGGTCGAGGCCGGCTCCGCCTGGGCTGCCGGCTTGGAGGTCGCGGGCTTGGAGGTCGCGGGCTTGGGCTGCGCGGGCCTGGACTCGGCTGCCTTGGGTGCGGGTGCCTTTGTCGCGGGTGCCTGCGCTGCGGGCTTCGGCTGGGCTGCCGGGGCCGGGCCAGGTGCCGGCTTGGTCTCGCTGGGCTGGGAAACCGTGCTGGTCTGGGATGACGAGCGGCTCTGAGACGTGCTCGACTGCGCCGGTGAAGCGGTGGCCTGCGCCTCCCCACCGTTGGTCGCCGGGTCCTGAGCGGGCGAGTAGTCTGCGAAGAACTCCCACCACGCCTTGTCCACGAGGTTCTTGTCGCGCTTGTACTGCTCGTACAGCTCGTCGACGAGCCACTCGTTGGGTCCGAAGGCTGCCAGGGGGTCGTCGTTCGAGTGCTCGTCAGGCACGGCGTCTTCGCCTCTTTCACAGGGATGTGACTGGTATGCAGATGATCATCTGAGTCGTGGGGCTCCGCCTCACGACAGGACTCGGACCAGCCTATCTCCCGATGTGAACTTTCCCGCATCGAGGCGCGCACCGTGGACAACCGGTCGCCGAACCAACGCGGAGTCGTCGCCGAGCGGTCGCCGAGGCACCGACGAGCAGCCGCTCACCCCTCGTCGGCGTCCTGCGAACGACCGTCAGCCGACGTCCTCGCGGGTGGCCCGCCAGATGCCGAGACCGGCCAGGACGAGCGCGTATGCGACGAGCACCAGGGACCCGCCCCACCAGGACAGCCGTGCGGCACCGGTGCCCGAGTCGATGGTGTTGATGACGGCACTGGTGGCCTGGGTGGGGAGGTACTGCACGACGTTCTGCGCAGCCCATTCCCAGAAGCCGAGCCCGAACGTGACCAGTGGCTCGACGATCCAGGCGACACCGACGGCGATGAGGAGGGCAGCCACCTGGTTGGGGATGAGGATCCCGATGCCCAGGCCGATGAGAGCCCACACGGCGAGCACGAGCAGGCTCAGCGCCAAGGTCCGCAGGATCTCGTTCGAGGGCCACGGGTCGCTGCCGAGCAGCTGCAGCATCAGGGCCCCGACCGCCGTGGAGGCGACGATGCTCAAGAGCCCGTTGAGGATGGCGATGCCCACGAGCGCGACCGCCTTGGCGAGCAGAGCCTGCATCCGTCGCGGGTTCGCGAGGAAGGTGGCCGTGATGGTCTTGTGCCGGTACTCCGACCCGATCTGCAGCACGCCGATGGTGAGCAAAAGGAGGTAGCCCACCTGCAGACCGGCGGTGTACACCGAGTTGGCCAGCTGGACCGGCTCCATCGGGGGCATGGTGTCCGGCGTCGTCTCCGGCATGAGCTCGACGAAGACGAAGGCGAAGAACACGGTGAAGAGGACGGCGGAGGCGACGATGGCGATCGCCATGCCCCACCACAAGCGTGTCGTGAAGTACTTGAGGAACTCGGATCGGATGGCGCGCAGCATCAGCCGTTCGCTCCTTCCTGGCCGGTGATGGCGTCTCGTTCGGCCGGGGCGCTGACCGCGCCGGGGGAGCCGAGATTGCGGTTGGTCCCCTCGGTGAGGGAGAAGTAGAGCTTTTCCAGCTCGCTGTTCTTCTCGCGCAGCTCCCAGATGGGCAGGCCGGCGCGCAGGGCGACGTCACCGACGAGCCGTAGGTCGGTCGTGTCGGCGACGATGTGGTCACCCTCGACCCGCGCGGTGACGTCGGCGATCCGCAGCGCACCGATGAGACGGTCCGGGTCGGAGGTGCGGATCTGACATCCATGTCCGCCGGAGAGGTCGGCCATCGGTCCGCTCGTGACGAGCCTGCCGTTGGCGATGATCACGAGGTCGTCGATCGTCTGCTCGACCTCGGAAAGCATGTGGCTCGAGATGAGGATCGTCCTGCCCTCGCCGGCCAGGTGCCGCAGGAAGCCGCGTAACCAGCGGATCCCTTCCGGGTCCAGGCCGTTGGCCGGCTCGTCGAGGATGAGGACATCGGGGTCACCGAGGAGTGCAGCCGACAGACCGAGCCGCTGCCGCATACCCATGGAGTAGCCGCCCGCGCGCTGGTCCGCCGCCGCCGGGATACCGGTCAGCTCGAGCACCTGGTCGACCCGCGAGTCCGGGATGCCGGCCGCCGCCGCGATCGTGCGCAGGTGGTTGCGGCCGCTGCGGCCCGGGTGGAACCCGGTCGCTTCCAGGGCGGCGCCGACGGTGCCGGCGGGGTCCGCCAGGTGCGCATACGTCTGGCCGTCGATCAGCGCAGTCCCGCTGGTCGGGCTGATGAGCCCGAGCAGCATACGCAGGGTCGTCGTCTTCCCTGCACCGTTCGGCCCGAGGAACCCGGTGATCCGACCGGGCTCCACGGCGAAGCTGAGCTCGTCGACGGCCTTGAAGGCGCCGAAGTGCTTCGAGAGCCGGTCGATCTCGATGCGTTTGCCGCGGACGCCGGAGCCGTTCCGCGTCGGTGTCGTCGTCATGTCCCTCATCCTTGCAGCCGGGACTGCGGCGTCGTTCCCCCACCCGGGTGAACGTCCGGTCCCACGCTGGGGGGAGTTCGACCCGTCCGGGCCGACCGCCTCGAGCCGTAGCAAGAGGTCACGGACAGCCCCAGGGCATCGGCCGGACGCACTCGGTCGGGACTGCTGTTGGCAGTGGCACGGTCACCGACGAGACTGAGGGGACCTGTTCGGTCCGCTGGTCCGGTTCGAAGCGGTGCCGGCGTCCGAGGTCGACGATCCGAAGGAGTGACGATGAGTCTGCTGCAGAGCGACCTGTGGGACGGCAAGATCTATGTGGGTGGCTGGCGGGACGGTGGGTCCACCTATGACGTGGTCGAGCCCGCCACAGGGGAGACCCTCGGGTCCCTGGGCCAAGCCTCGCCCGACGACGTGCTGCGAACGGCCCAGGAGGCGAGCGCCGCTCAGAAGTCGTGGGCGGCGGTCAATCCTTTGGAGCGGGCCGCAGTGCTGCGCCGCGCCGGTGACCTGTGGCGCGCGCACGCGGAGGAGCTCGCGGGGTGGATCGTGCGTGAGGCGGGATCGATCCCGCCGAAGGCGCAGCTGGAGATCGACTCGGCGGCGGAGATCTGCTTCGAGTCGGCCGCCCTGGCCACGCACCCGCGGGGCGAGGTCCTCGCGTCCGCGGAGCCTCGGTGGAGCTTCGCCCGACGGGTGCCCGCGGGAGTCGTCTCGGTGATCGCCCCCTTCAACTTCCCCCTCATCCTCTCCATCCGGTCGGTCGCGCCGGCGCTCGCGCTCGGGAACGCGGTCCTCCTCAAGCCGGACCCGCGGACGGCGGTGTGCGGTGGCGTGAGTCTCATCCGGATCTTCGAGGAGGCGGGTCTGCCCTCCGGCGTCCTCAGCCTGCTGCCCGGCGGCGCCGACATCGGCCAGGCGGTCGTGACGGCTCCTGAGGTGCGGGTGATCTCGTTCACCGGCTCGACCGAGGCAGGTCGAGCGGTCGGAGCACTCGGTGCCCAGCACCTCAAGCGGACGCACCTCGAGCTCGGCGGGAACAACGCCCTCATCGTCCTGCCCGGCGCGGACCTGGACAAGGCGGTATCGGCCGGAGCCTTCGGCTCCTTCATGCACCAGGGCCAGATCTGTATGACCACGGGCCGCCACCTCGTGCACGAATCCCTCCACGATGCCTATGTCCAGGCCCTCGCGGAGAAGGCCTCCCACCTGCCTGTGGGGAACCCGGCCAGCGAGCAGGTGGCGCTCGGGCCGATCATCGACAGCAAGCAGCTGGCCCGCGTCGACGGACTGGTCCAGGAGACGGTCCGCGCCGGTGCCACTCTTGCATCGGGCGGGACCTTCGAGGGCCTCTTCTACCGGCCGACCGTGCTCGGGCAGGTCTCCACGGACATGCCCGCCTACGCGCAGGAGGTCTTCGGGCCAGTGGCGCCGGTGGTGCCGTTCAGCACCGTGGAGGAAGCCGTGAGCCTGGCCTCGAGCACCGAGTACGGCCTGTCCCTCGGCATCCTCGGTGAGGTGGGCACGGCGATGGAGATCGCGGATGCCGTGCCGAGCGGCATCATCCACATCAACGAGCAGACGGTCAGCGACGAGCCGATGATCCCGTTCGGTGGAGTCGGGGCGTCGGGCAACGGGTCGCGCGTCGGAGGGCCGACCGCGAACATCGAGGCCTTCACCGAGACCCAGTGGCTCACCGTCCGCAGCACCATCGCGCCCTACCCGTTCTGAGCCGACGACTCCAGGCTGCTCTGCGGTCCGACCGCAGAGCGGCCTGGTGGTCCCTCCTCCTCGTAGAGGTCGTCCGGGCCGGTCCGTGATGGACACAAGAGCCCGTACCAGAACGTGACAATAGGAACGTTCTGGTACGGGCAGGCTCGCTGGGTGGCCCTCGGTTCCGCTGCCGATCAACCGGACTGACCCATCCCGTCGGGCACCTCGGCGTGGTCGGCATCACCTGCTCTGGAGCGGCCGGCGACTGTCCCGCTGCCTGGCACAGCCCCTATCGTCGAGATCGTGGACGACTTCTCCGACCTGCTCGCAGCCAATGCCGAGTACGCGAAGGACTTCCAGCTCTCCGGCTTCGACGGTGTCGCGCGTGCCGGGGTCGCGATCGTCACCTGCATGGACTCCCGCATCGACCCCCTCAAGCTGCTCGGGCTCGAGCACGGAGACGCCAAGATCTTCCGCAACCCAGGTGGACGCGTCACTCCACAGGCCCTGACCGCCCTGGTGCTCGGCTCGCACCTGCTCAACGTGTCCCGGATCCTCATCGTCCCGCACACCCGCTGCGCGATGGCCAGCTGCAGCGAGCGCGAGCTCCAGCGGCGGATCGGCGCCTCCGCCGGTCAGGACGCCTCCTGGCTGGACGTGGGCGCCATCGAGGACCAGGTCGCCGCTTTGGGGGAGGACGTGCACAAGGTGCGCTCGCACCCCCTCATCCCGGACCAGGTGACCGTGGGTGGATTCATCTACGACGTCGATACAGGTCTGCTCGAGCAGAAGTACTGAGTGTCGGGAGGACCGATATGCGGACCACCCGATTGCCAGCAGGGATCCTTCGGGCGGGTGACGCAGGTCTGGGAGGCGGCCGACGGGATGGGTGATGGCTCAGACGGCCCCGGTGGTCTACATGGCTTCCGGGCCCACCTGCAGCTGATGGACCTTTGTCCGCCATGCGCACAGCAAAACCCCTCTGACCTGCATTTGCAGGTCAGAGGGGTTTTCGTGTGCCCCCGGCAGGATTCGAACCTGCGCTCCCGCCTCCGGAGGGCGGTGCTCTATCCCCTGAGCTACGGGGGCGGGCGGAGTCGAGGGTATCAGCCTCACGGCGAGGATCCTGCATTCGGACCCTCATTCCACCACCGGAGGAGACGTCTCATCCACTGGGGAGCAGGAAGGAGCGGTCCGAGCGGGACCTAGACTTGTCCGAATGACCCCCGAGGACCTGTCTGCAGCCATCCGTGCTGCCCTGAGCGACGCCGTTACCGCGGGTGAGCTCGGGCGACTGTCGACCCCTGACGCCATCCCGGATGACATCCGCGTAGAGCGTCCGCGCAGCAAGGAGCACGGCGACTGGGCCACGAACATCGCGATGCAGCTGGCCAAGCCGACCGGTATGCCGCCGCGCCAGGTCGCCGAGGTCCTCGCCGAGCGCCTGGGCCGGGTCGAGGGCATCAAGGCCGTCGACGTCGCCGGCCCGGGGTTCCTCAACATCACCCTCGATGCGGCGAGTGCCGGTGAGCTGGCCCGCACCATTGTCGAGGCCGGCCCCGCATACGGGCGATCGGACGCGCTCGCGGGCAAGCGGATCAACCTCGAGTTCGTCTCGGCCAACCCGACCGGACCCATCCACCTCGGCGGCACCCGTTGGGCCGCTGTGGGCGACGCTCTCGCGAGGATCCTCACCGCAGCCGGCGCCGAGGTCACCCGCGAGTACTACTTCAACGACCACGGCGCTCAGATCGACCGGTTCGCGCGCAGCCTGCTCGCTGCCGCACGGGGCCGGGAGGCGCCCGAGGACGGGTACGCCGGCGGGTACATCAACGACATCGCCGCTGCCGTCGTCAAGGAGGACCCCTCGATCCTCGACCTGCCGGATGACGAGGCCCAGGAGCGGTTCCGCGCGCGCGGCGTGGAAATGATGTTCGACCAGATCAAGGCCTCGTTGCACGAGTTCGGCGTCGACTTCGACGTCTACTTCCACGAGAACGACCTCCACGAGTCCGGAGCCGTGGCCCGCGCGGTGGAGCGGCTCACCGAGCTCGGGGTGATGTTCGAGGCGGACGGCGCCCTCTGGCTGCGCTCGACCGACTACGGCGACGACAAGGACCGGGTCGTCATCAAGAGCGACGGGAGCCCCGCATACATCTCCGGGGACCTGGCCTACTACCTCGACAAGCGGCAGCGCGGCTTCGACACCTCGATCATCATGCTCGGTGCCGACCACCACGGGTACGTGCGCCGGATGATGGCGATGTGCGCCGCCTTCGGGGACACCCCGGGGGAGAACCTCGAGATCCTCATCGGGCAGATGGTCAACCTCGTCAAGGACGGCCAGCCGGTCCGGATGAGCAAGCGGGCGGGCACCGTCGTCGTCCTCGAGGACCTCGTCGAGGCCGTCGGGACCGACGCGGCTCGCTACGCCCTCACCCGGAGCTCGACCGACAGCAACATCGACATCGACCTCGACCTGCTCGTCCGGGCGACGAACGAGAACCCGGTCTACTATGTCCAGTACGCCCACGCCCGGACCCGCAACGTGTCCCGGTTGGCCGAGCTCGACGGTGTCCGCAAGGAGGACGGCTTCGACGCCTCCCTCCTCACCGATGAGACCGAGGCTGCCCTGCTCGCCGCCCTCGGCGACTTCCCGCGGGTCGTTGCCCAGGCTGCGCAGCTGCGTGAGCCGCACCGGGTTGCGCGCTACCTCGAGGAGCTCGCCGGGCGCTACCACAAGTGGTACGACACCTGCCGGGTCCGGCCGGTCAACGCGGACGAGCCGGTCACCGACCTGCACCGCACCCGGCTGTGGCTCAACGACGCGACCGGCCAGGTCCTCGCCAACGGTCTCGGACTCCTCGGCGTCTCGGCGCCCGATCGGATGTAAGGCGCACCCCGATGCGCGCACACGAGGCCGGTGCCCTCCACGCCGAGGGTTATGGGGGGCCACCGCTCTATCTGCCCTACCCCGAGGACGTCAACGCCCTGCTCCCCCAGCTGTGGGCCAGGACGGTCCATCGGGGGGAGGACGGCGCCCTGCGCGTCGGTGGGCTCGACGTCCGCTCGATCGCTGCCGAGTTCGGCACCCCTGCCTACGTCCTCGACGAGGAGGACTTCCGCAGCCGTGCCCGCGCCTTCCGCGACGACTACGCAGGTCCGTTCGCCGAGGTATGCGGTGGTGCCGACGTCTACTACGCCGGCAAGGCGTTCCTGTGCACCGAGGTCGCCCGATGGGTGGCCGATGAAGGCCTCGGGCTCGACGTCACAACCGGTGGTGAGCTCGCGGTCGCCCAGCGTGCAGGATTTCCCGCCGAGCGAATTGCGTTGCACGGCAACAACAAGAGTCTCGCGGAGATCGAGCAGGCACTCTCCTACGGAGTGGGCAAGATCGTCATCGACAGTCTCGATGAGATCGAGCGGATCGATGCCGTCGCTGCCCGGCTCGGCGTCGTCGCGCCGGTGATGATCCGCGTGACGGTCGGGGTCGAGGCCCACACCCACGAGTTCATCGCGACCGCCCACGAGGACCAGAAGTTCGGTCTCTCGCTCGCGACCGGGGTGGCGAAGGAAGCGGCCGGACGCGTTCTCGACCGCACGGGGACGATGCGCCTACTCGGGCTGCACAGCCACATCGGCTCCCAGATCTTCGACACCGGCGGCTTCGAGATCTCGGTGCGGCGTCTCATCGGCCTGCACGCGGAGCTCGTACGGGAGCACGACATCGAGCTCCCGTCCATGGGCCTCGGGGGTGGCTTCGGGATCGCCTACACCTCGCAGCACACGCCGCTGAGCCCGGCCGAGCTGGGTGAGCAGATGGCCGACCTCCTCGAGCGGGAGGGCAAGATCATCGGTGACGGGGACGGCAGCTCCATCCCGAGAATCTCGATCGAGCCCGGTCGGGCCATCGTCGGCCCGGCGGCCTTCACCCTCTACGAGGTGGGCACCGTCAAGCCCGTCACCGTCAACGAGCGGGTGACCAGGACATACGTCTCCGTCGACGGCGGAATGAGCGACAACATCCGACCGGCTCTGTACGAGGCGGACTACTCCTGCACCCTCGCCAGCCGGCGCAGCGACGCCCCTCCGATGCTGTCCCGGGTCGTCGGCAAGCACTGCGAGAGTGGCGACATCGTCGTGCTCGACGAGTACCTGCCGGCCGACCTGCGCGCCGGCGACCTCATCGCGGTGCCCGGGACCGGCGCATACTGTCGGAGCCTGTCGAGCCAGTACAACCACACACCCCGGCCCCCGGTGGTCGCCGTGCGCGACGGACGCGCCAGACTGATCGTGCGGCGTGAGACGGTCGAGGACATCCTCGCCCTGGATGTCGGCTGACCGGCGATGACTGACGAGACAACAGCACACGCAGTCCAGCCGGGCGAGATGATCAGGCAGAGACGTCACAGGCAGTAGTACCCAGACCGTAGTACCCAGACAGTAGTACCCAGGCAGAAGAGCACCAAGGAGCACCACACATGAGCACGCCATCGGCGGTGACCCCGCTGCGGGTCGCCCTCCTCGGGGGCGGAGTCGTCGGCTCGTCCGTCGCCCGGATGCTCGTCGAGGGTGCCGACGACCTCGCCGCCCGCGTGGGCGTCCCCCTCGAGCTGGTCGGGATCGCAGTGCGCCGGGCCGGACGGGACCGTTCGGACCTGCGGGTGGATCCGGAGCTGATCACGACCGACGCGGCCGAGCTGGTCACCCGCGCCGACATCGTCGTCGAGGTGATCGGTGGGATCGAGCCGGCGCGCAGCCTGCTCCTGTCGGCCATGGAGCACGGCGCATCGGTCGTGACGGCGAACAAGGCCCTGCTGGCCGAGGACGGTCCTGCCCTCTACGACGCCGCCCACAAGAACGGTGTGGACATCTACTTCGAGGCCGCGGTCGCGGGCGCCATCCCGATCCTGCGACCCATCCGCGAGTCCCTCGCCGGTGACGAGGTATCGAAGGTCCTCGGCATCGTCAACGGGACGACGAACTACGTCCTGGACAAGATGGACAGCACCGGCATGAGCCTGCACGAGGCGGTCGAGCAGGCGCAGGCTCTCGGGTATGCGGAGGCCGACCCGACCGCGGACGTGGAGGGATTCGACGCGGCGGCCAAGGCTGCCATCCTCGCCTCCCTTGCCTTCCACTCCCGCGTGAGCATCGCGGACGTCTACCGGGAGGGGATCACGCACGTCACCGCCGGCGACATCGCGGCTGCGGCGGCGATGAACCACGTCGTCAAGCTGCTCGCGATCTGTGAGCGCACGACCGACGAGAACGGCGTGACCGGTCTGTCGGTGCGGGTCCACCCGGCCATGATCCCAAGGACGCATCCCCTGGCCTCGGTGCGTGAGGCATACAACGCGGTGTTCGTCGAGGCCGACGCGGCCGGTGAGCTGATGTTCTACGGCAAGGGCGCCGGCGGCGACCCGACTGCGTCGGCCGTCCTCGGTGACGTCGTCGCTGTCGCCCGGCACCGGGTCGGTGGTGGTCGCGGGCCGGGGGAGAGCTCCTACGCCGACCTGCCGACGCTGCCGATGGGTGCCGCTCGCACCCGCTACCACATCGCCCTCGACGTCGAGGACCGTCCCGGTGTACTCGCCCAGGTGGCAACGGTTTTCGCCGAGCATGGTGTCTCGATCGAGGCGGTCCGTCAGCACGTCATCGACGACGAGAGCGGCCTGCAGCAGCAGCGGGCGAGCCTCATCGTCGTGACCCACACGGCCACGGATGCCGCACTCCGGGCGACCGTCGAGCAGCTCGACGGACTCGACACGGTCAACGAGGTCACCTCCGTCATGCGCGTGGAAGGCTCCTGATGGCTCACCAGTGGCGCGGAGTGATCCGCGAGTATGCCGAGCGGCTGCCCACGCTCGACGGCGCACCTGTCGTGACGCTGCTCGAGGGTGGGACGCCACTCATCCCCGCAGAGCGTCTCTCCGAGCGCGTCGGGGCACAGGTCTTCGTGAAGTACGAGGGCCTCAACCCCACCGGTTCGTTCAAGGACCGCGGTATGACGACCGCGATCTCGATGGCCGCCAAGCACGGGGCGAAGGCCGTCATCTGCGCGTCCACCGGCAACACGAGCGCGAGCGCTGCGGCGTACGCGACGAAGGCAGGCATGACGTGTGCGGTCCTCGTTCCCGAGGGCAAGATCTCGATGGGCAAGCTGAGCCAGGCCATCGCCCACGGCGCGGCTCTGCTCCAGGTCGACGGCAACTTCGACGACTGCCTCACCCTGGCCCGCAAGCTCGCTGAGGCGTATCCGGTGGAGCTGGTGAACTCGGTCAACCCGGCCCGCATCGAGGGTCAGAAGACGGCCTCCTTCGAGGTCATCGACGCTCTCGGGGACGCCCCTGACATCCACTGCCTGCCGGTCGGGAACGCCGGCAACATCACGGCCTACTGGAAGGGCTATACCGAGGCCGCCGAGTCGGTCACGGGCACGGGGGGCAGCTCCTTGCCGGCCGCCGCCACCCGCCGTCCCGCGATGTGGGGGTTCCAGGCTGCGGGCGCGGCGCCCATCGTCCTCGGGCACCCCGTCGACACCCCGGACACGATCGCGACCGCCATTCGGATCGGGAACCCCGCCTCGTGGCGTCAGGCGGAGGAGGCCAGGGACGACTCCGGGGGCCTCATCGACTCGGTCACCGACGCCGAGATCCTCCAGGCGCACCGGCTGCTCTCCTCGACCGAGGGCATCTTCGTCGAGCCCGCGTCCGCGGCGAGCATCGCGGGGCTGCTCAAGCACCACGAGGCCGGTCGGGTGCCGTCCGGGGCGACGATCGTGTGTACCGTGACTGGTCACGGGCTCAAGGACCCGGATTGGGCCCTCAAGGGTGCGGACGGTTCCGAGGTGACTCCGACCCGGGTATCCGTCGACGCCTACTCCGCCGCCGTCGCGCTTGGTCTGGACGACTGAGGTCTGGGGCGGCTCACGACACGGCTCGGCTCACCGTCCGGTGACGAGGTCGGTCTCTGAGCACCCGAAGACGCACACAGGAACGACACCAAGGAATCGGATGATGAGCGCGGCACCCGGATGGACGGTCCCGGCCGTCACCGTCAGGGTGCCCGCGAGCAGCGCCAACCTGGGACCCGGCTTCGACTCGATCGGGATCGCTCTTGGCGTCTGGGACGAGTGCACCGTCACGGTCGAGGAGCGCACCGGCGTGCGGATCACCGTGGAGGGGTCGGGAGCCGGAGAGGTTCCGCTCGACGAGACACACCTCGTGTACCGCGTCATGCAGCACACCTGGTCCGTGCTCGGGGCCGAGGTTCCGGCGGGCGTCACCCTCACCTGCCGCAACAGCGTCCCGCACGGGCGGGGGATGGGCTCGTCCGCGACGGCGATCGTCACCGGGATCGTGGCGGCCCAGGCCATCTGGGACATGCGTCGCGGCTTCACCGGTGACATCGACCGCTGCGTCACCAATGACATCGCCGCCACCCTCGAGGGTCACCCGGACAACTCCTCGGCCTCGGTGTTCGGTGGGCTGACCCTGTCCTGGACCGACGACGCGGATGAGGAGCGCACTCGCACCGTTCAGGCACCGCTGCACGAGGACGTCGACGTCGCAGTCTTCGTCCCCGCGGTGCAGCTCTCGACCGCCAAGGCACGTTCGGTCCTCCCCACCCAGGTCCGGCTCGGCGATGCCGCCCGGAACTCGGCGCGGGCAGCGCTCCTCATCCACTCCCTCGGCCACGACCCGTCCCTGCTGCTGCCGGCCACCAGGGAGTGGCTGCACCAGGAACCGCGTCGCCCGGCGTATCCGGCGTCGATGGCCCTGGTCGACCGGATCCGGGACCGGGGCCACGCCGCGGTGATCAGTGGAGCGGGGCCCTCGGTCCTGGTCCTGACGACGCGCTCCGAGATCGCCGAGGTGGCGGGTCTGGCCGACGACACCTGGCAGGTGCTCACCCCGGGGATCCCCGATATGGGTGCCGTCGCGACCCGGCACGCGTAACAGCTCACGCAGCCGCGCTCGAGATCCAACGTGACCGGCACGGATGAGGCAGGGTCTCGATTCGGACACGCGGTTCGTGCCGCGAAGGCTTCGTCCGGCACCAGCGGGGAAGAGTGATAGTCTTGGGAGTGCGCGAGACGGCGAGTGATCGCCCCTTCTGATCGCGCGATCACCATGAGTTCATCGGTCACGCCGGTCCTTGGTCCAGCGTGGTCCTCGGGTCACTCCGTCAGTCTGGAAGCGGCTGGATGCTGACGCGGTAGTGGTGCCCTCACCCCCTTGGGCTCACATCTCATGGTCACGGTCACGTCTGTGACCGATACGTCAAACCCTGGCTCTGCACCGCACTCGTGCGAGACAGAGCCCTACACACGGGGAAAGGGTCCCTAAGTGACAGACACACCCACTCTCGAGGCGACCAGCGGTGCGGCTCAATCGTCCGCCCCAGCCCGTCGATCCGGCGCGCTCAGCGCGATGAAGGTCGCGGAACTGCAAGGTCTGGCCTCGAGTCTCGGCATCACCGGAACCGGTCGGATGCGCAAGTCCGACCTCATCGATGCCATCAAGGCCCGCCAGTCGGGCACCTCCCGCGGCGGCGCCACCGGCGAGTCTGCCCGCAGCAATCGTCAGGAGCGCTCCGACGCGCCCCAGGAGCGCACCGAGTCCCGCGCCGAGTCCCGCGCCGAGTCGCGCGACAGCGGTGCGAGGGACCGTACCGACGAGCGCCGCCAGGGCGAGCCGCAGCGTGAGGCCCGGTCGGAGCGCCAGGAGCGCACGGACCGTCAGGAGCGCACAGCTGCGCGCCAGGACCGGTCCGATGACAACCGCCAAGAAGGGCGCCAGGACCGCCAGCGTGGCCAGAACGGCCAGCTGCAGGGCGGTAACCACCAGGGCGGTAACCAGCAGGGCGGAAGCCAGCAGAACGGTCAGCAGAGTGGCCAGTCCCAGGGCGGCCAGCAGGCCCGGCAGGGCAACGGGATGGACGACGGTGACGGCACGGGCCGGCGTCGTCGCAACCGCAACCGCAACCGGAACCGCGACAAGCGCCGGGTGACCGGTGGTCAGCAGCAGCCCGAGAACGAGGCGCTGCCGCAGGTCAACGAGGACGACGTGCTCGTCCCCGTCGCCGGCCTGCTCGAGGTGCTCGACAACTACGCCTTCGTGCGGACCTCCGGTTACCTCCCGGGCCCGAACGACGTGTACGTGCCGATGAGCATGGTCAAGCGCTACGGCCTGCGCAAGGGTGACGCCGTCACCGGTCAGGTGCGGGCGCCCAGCGAGGACGGCCAGTCCCGTGATCAGGTCGCGGTCGGGAGCAAGAACAACCGGCAGAAGTACAACCCGCTCGTGCGGCTCGACTCCGTCAACGGGCTGAGTCCCGACGAGGCGCGTCAGCGCCCCGAGTTCAGCAAGCTGACCCCGCTCTATCCGCAGCACCGGCTGCGGCTCGAGACCGAGCCCAACCAGCTGACCACCCGGGTCATCGACCTCGTCGCGCCCATCGGGAAGGGCCAGCGTGGTCTCATCGTCGCCCCGGCGAAGGCCGGCAAGACGATGGTCATGCAGGCCATCGCGAACGCGATCACGACAAACAACCCCGAGGTCCACCTCATGGTGGTCCTGGTCGACGAGCGTCCGGAGGAGGTCACGGACATGCAGCGCGCGGTGCGCGGTGAGGTCATCGCCTCGACCTTCGACCGCCCGGCCGACGACCACACGACCGTCGCGGAGCTGGCGATCGAGCGGGCCAAGCGCCTCGTCGAGATGGGCCACGATGTCGTCGTCCTGCTCGACTCGATCACCAAGCTGGGCCGTGCCTACAACCTCGCGGCCCCGGCGAGTGGCCGGATCCTCTCCGGTGGTGTCGACAGCGCCGCGCTCTACCCGCCGAAGAAGTTCTTCGGTGCCGCCCGCAACATCGAGCACGGCGGATCGCTGACGATCCTGGCCACTGCGCTCGTGGAGACCGGCTCGCGCATGGACGAGGTGATCTTCGAGGAGTTCAAGGGCACCGGCAACATGGAGCTCAAGCTCGACCGGCAGCTGGCGAACCGTCGGATCTTCCCGGCCGTCGACGTCAACAACTCCGGCACCCGCAAGGAGGAGATCCTCCTCGGTGCCGACGAGCTCAAGATCATGTGGAAGCTCCGGCGAGTGCTTGCCGCCCTGGACCCCCAGGCCGGTATCGAGCTGCTCCTGGACCGCCTCCGCAAGACCCGGAGCAACGCCGAGTTCCTCCTCCAGGTCCAGCAGACCTCGAACATCAAGCTCGACGACGAGGACGCCTGACCGCCCGACGCGGCACCCAGGTGCACCCAGCGGGGCGGGCTTCAGCGATGAAGTCCGCCCCGCTGTCGTCGCTGGGCACGTGGCACCCGAGGGGCGACCGATCGAGACGGACATCCACCCCGGCGACGTCGTCGATTGTGGGAATAACTGCGTGCTCTGGCACACTTGACGGTTGGACCGGTTCACGGCACGCGACGCGTACCTGAGTGATCTCGACGAGTGAGGATCACAGGCGGGGCGCACCATCGCCGAAGAGCGATGAGCGAGGGTTTGCAGCATGGTGCTGAGCCCGCCGACCCGGAGACCTCCCAAGGAGAACCTCGTGAAGAAGGACATTCACCCGAACTACGCGGAGACCACGGTCACCTGCACCTGTGGGAACACGTTCACCACGCGTAGCACTGCGCCCAACGGCGTCATCCACGCCGATGTCTGCAGCCAGTGCCACCCGTTCTACACCGGCAAGCAGAAGATCCTCGACACCGGTGGTCGCGTCGCGCGCTTCCAGGCCCGCTACGGCAAGAAGGCCGACGCCAGCTAGCTTTCCCGCAGCGCCGGTCCGCCGCACCCTCGTCCCGAGTCGAGTGCGGTGGACCGGCGCTTCGCTTTACTCACGCACCACTCTCACCTGTTCAGCCCACGTCCGTCACCCGAGGAGCCACCCGATGCTCGACTCAGCCAAGGCCCTCGTCGAGGAGCATGCCGCCCTCGAGCAGCAGATGGCCGACCCGGCTATCGCCGCCGACGTCGCTGCGCTGCGCAAGATCAACACCCGGTATGCGGCGCTCGCCCCGGTCGTGTCGGCGTACCACGCCTGGGTCGCGGCGGAGGAGGACCTGCAGGCGGCGCGTGAGCTGGCAGCCGAGGAGCCGGCCTTCGCGGAGGAGGTCCCCGCGCTGGAGGAAGTGCGGGTCGCGGCCGAGGCGAAGCTGCGCCGGCTGCTCATCCCGCGCGACCCCGACGATGACCGCGACGTCATCCTCGAGGTCAAGGCGGGGGAGGGCGGCGAGGAGTCCGCTCTGTTCGCCGCCGACCTGCTGAGGATGTACCTGCGGTATGCCGAGCGTCGGGGATGGAGCACCGAGCTCCTCGACGCCACGGAGTCCGACCTGGGTGGGTACAAGGACGTCAGGGTGGCGGTCAAGGCCAAGGGGATCCCCGAGCCTGGACAGGCTCCCTGGGCACGGCTGAAGTACGAGGGCGGGGTGCACCGGGTCCAGCGGGTGCCGGTGACGGAGAGCCAGGGCAGGATCCACACGAGTGCGGCAGGGGTCCTGGTCATGCCCGAGGCCGAGGACGTCGAGATCGAGATCAACCCCAACGACCTGAAGATCGACGTCTACCGCAGCTCCGGCCCGGGAGGTCAGAGCGTCAACACGACGGACTCCGCCGTGCGCATCACGCACCTGCCCACGGGTGTCGTCGTCTCCTGCCAGAACGAGAAGAGCCAGCTCCAGAACAAGGAGTCCGCTCTCCGGGTCCTGCGGGCCCGCCTGCACCAGATGGCCAAGGAGGCGGCCGACGCCGAGGCCAGTGCAGCCCGTCGCAGTCAGGTCCGCACCGTTGACCGCAGCGAGCGGATCCGCACCTACAACTTCCCCGAGAACCGGATCAGTGACCACCGCACGGGGTACAAGGCCTACAACCTCGATGCCGTCCTGGACGGGGACCTCGACCCTATCGTGCAGTCTGCCGTCGATGCCGATGAGGCAGCGACGCTAGCGGCGCTCGGTGAGCAGGGCGAGAGCGAGAAGGTCGGGGCGCAGCGGGGCCGTCGGTGACCCGGACGGTACCCCTCGCCGCCGAGGTTCGCCGGGCCACCGACACGCTCGCGCAGGTCGGCATCGCGTCGCCCGAGATCGACGCCGTGGCCCTGGCCGCCCACGTGCTGGGGTGCCGGCCGGAAGAGATCCGGCGCCGCATGATCCTGCAGGCGGCGGTCGAGGACGCGATCTGTGAACGCTTCCGAGAGCTCGTGCAGGAGCGGGCGAACCGGGTGCCGCTGCAGCACCTCACCGGGCAGGCGCACTTCCGCCGGCTCACCCTCCGGGTCGGCCCCGGCGTCTTCGTCCCGCGCCCGGAGACCGAGGTCGTCGCAGGAGCCGCGATCGATGCAGCCGCGCAGTGGCAGTCACCCCTCGTCGCCGATCTATGCACCGGCTCGGGGGCGATCGCTCTCGCCGTCAAGGACGAGGTGCCCCAGGCGCGCGTCGTGGGCGTCGAGCTGGACGGGTTGGCGTTCGAGTGGGCCCGGGCCAACCGGGATGCGACCGGTCTGGACGTCGAGCTCGTCCTCGGCGACGCGAAGACGGCACTCCGCGACCTCGACGGCCTGGTCGACGTCGTCGTGAGCAACCCGCCCTACATACCCACGGGCATGGTGCCGGTCGACCCGGAGGTCCGTGATCACGACCCCGAGCTCGCGCTCTACGGCGGGTCGGAGGACGGGCTGCGGATCCCCGAGCAGGTGGCGGCCCGAGCCGCGGCCCTGCTGCATCCGGGAGGGGTCCTGGTCATGGAGCACGCCGACACGCACGGTGAGCAGTTGCCGCGTCGCTTGGAACGGGCGGGGGAGTGGACCGACGTCGTCGGCCACAGGGACCTCACCGGCCGGCCCCGTTTCGTCACCGCGCGGCGGCGCTGAGCAAGGACGTTGGACGTGAGGAAGGCCGACCCGCTGCGCTGATGCGCAGGGCCGGCCCTCCTCGGTACGTCACCGACGTCTCAGAGGGCTCCCATGAGCCAGACGATGAGAACGATGATGAGCAGGATGCCGACGATCGTCCAGATGAGACCGCCACCGCGCATGATGTCTTCCTTTCGCTGCTGGGTCGTAGGGGTGCCCAGATAGGTGCAGCGTACGAGTCGTCCAACGCTGTTGTGGGGGGCCTTTTCGGCGGGAGGAGCGGTGCTTCGGTGTCCGAGGGCTGTGGCGTGTGCGCGTCGTCCGGTCACGGGTCGTAGGCTGGGGCGCTATGAGTCCGGTCTTCGACTGCTCCAGCGAGGAGAGGCGTCGCGAGGGGCTGACGAAGGCCGCTGCGGCGTTACGCGAGGGCCGACTCGTCGTCCTCCCGACAGACACTCTCTACGGGATTGCCGCCGACGCCTTCGATCCCGACGCTGTCCAGGCGTTGCTCGCGGCGAAGGGCCGCGGCCGCCACATGCCACCGCCGGTCCTCGTCGGTGACGTGAGCACCGTGGACGGGTTGGCGATCGACGTCCCGGACTACGTGCGCCGCATGCTCGAGGAATTCTGGCCGGGTCCACTGACGGTCATCCTCAAGGCCCAGCCGTCCCTGCGGTGGGACCTCGGGGACACCAACGGCACGGTGGCCCTGCGCATGCCGGACCACGAGCTCGCCCTGGAGCTGTTGCGCGAGGTCGGACCGCTGGCCGTCTCGAGCGCCAACCTCACCGGATGGCCGGCCTCGCGGACCATGGTCGAAGCGGCCACCCAGCTCGGCTCTGCCGTCTTCATCTATCTCGACGGGGGACCGGTCGGCGACGGCCTGCCCTCGACCATCGTCGACTGCACGACGGACACCCCCGCGATCCTCCGCGACGGAGCCATCAGCGAAGAGCAGCTGAGGCCCTTCTTCCCCAGTGCCGAGCCGGCGGAGGTCCTCGACCAAGCCGCCGACGAACCTACCCACGAACCTGTTGACGAACCCGACGACCCGAGCTCCCCAGCCGACCGCCCCGCGAAAGAGACCGACCCCGATGAGTGACACCACGTTCTACGGCTCCGACTACGCAGCCCTGCAGGCCTTCGACCCGGAGATCGCCGGCGTCCTGGTCAGCGAGCTGGAGCGACTGCGGGGAGGGCTGCAGCTCATCGCGAGCGAGAACTTCTCGAGCCCCGAGGTGCTCACCGCGCTGGGTTCGACGCTGTCGAACAAGTACGCGGAGGGCTACCCGGGGCGTCGGTACTACGGCGGCTGCAGCGAGGTCGACAAGGCGGAGGAGCTCGCGATCGAGCGGTGCAAGGCGCTCTTCGGCGCCGACCACGCCAACGTCCAGCCGCACTCGGGTGCGAGCGCCAACCAGGCCGTCTACGGCGCCTTCATGCAGCCGGGCGACACCATTCTTGCGATGAGCCTGCCGCACGGCGGGCACCTCACCCACGGCACCAAGATGTCCTTCTCCGGCAAGTGGTTCAACGCCGTCCACTACGGCGTCGACAAGGACACCGAGGACATCGACTACGAAGAGGTCGAGCGGCTCGCGAAGGAGCACCGGCCCAAGGTGATCCTCGCCGGCGGCTCGGCCATCCCGCGACTGATCGACTTCGAGTTCTTCCGCCGGGTCGCCGACGAGTTCGGGGCCATCTTCTGGGTGGACGCGGCCCACTTCATCGGCCTCGTGGCAGGCAAGGCCATCCCCAGCCCCGTTCCGCATGCCGACGTCGTCTCGTTCACGACCCACAAGGTGCTGCGCGGCCCACGCTCCGGCGCCATCGTCTGCAAGGAGGAGCACCGCGCAGCGATCGACCGGGCCGTGTTCCCCATGATGCAGGGCGGCCCGCAGATGCACACGATCGCCGCGAAGGCGGTCAACTTCAAGGAGTGCGCGACGCCGGAGTACGCCGCCTACGCGGCCCAGGTGATCGAGAACTCCAAGGTGCTCGCGACAGCCCTCGGCGAGCACGGCATCCGACCGACCACCGGCGGCACGGACACCCACCTCTCCCTGCACGACCTGCAGGGCGTGCTCGTCACCGGAGCCGACGCAGAGGCCCGCTGCGACGCGGCCGGGATCACCCTCAACAAGAACGCCATCCCCTTCGACCCGCAGAAGCCCAACATCGCCTCCGGCATCCGGGTCGGGACGCCGTGCGTCACGACCCAGGGGATGGGCACGGACGAGATGCGCACGATCGCCGAGCTCATCGCTCGGGCGGTCACCGAGGGCGACGCCGACGCGCAGCACCCAGTCTCCGTCGAGATCCGGGAGCAGGTGAACGACCTGGTCGGCCGCTTCCCCGCATACCCTCGCTGATCGGGAGCCGGGCGAGAAGGCCGCCGCGTGCGCGAGTACCTGTTCGTCATCATCGTCGCGGCGCTGATGACGTATGCGGCGACGCCCCTGATGCGAACCCTCGCCGTCCGCACCGGTGCCTACACCCAGGTGCGCGACCGCGACGTCCACAGCATCCCGATCCCGAGGCTCGGCGGCGTGGCGATCCTCATAGGCTTCGCCGCCGCCTGCCTGGCGGCGGCGCGACTGCCCCGACTACGCCAGCTCTTCGACAATCCTGAGATCCGCGGCGTCCTCATCGGCGCCGCCATTATCTGCGTCGTCGGCGCTCTCGATGACCTGAAGGAGCTCGACTGGTTCGCCAAGCTCGGAGGCCAGCTCATCGCTGCGGGCGTCCTCGCCTTCCACGGTGTGCAGCTCTACTCGTTGCCGGTCGGCGGGCAGGTCGTCCTGCCGCCCTTCATCCTCGTGACGCTGACGATCCTCGTCGTCCTCGTCTCGACGAATGCCGTGAACTTCATCGACGGCCTGGACGGCCTGGCCAGCGGCGTCGTCGGCATCGCGGCGCTGTCCTTCTTTGCTTACGCCTACCTCGTCGCACGGACCTACAACCCGCCCAACGTCTTCACGGCCGCAGCCCTGATCTCCGCGGCCGTCGTGGGGTGCGCGATCGGCTTCCTGCCGCACAACTTCTTCCCGGCGCGGATCTTCATGGGCGACTCCGGTGCGCTGCTCTTCGGGCTGCTCCTCGCGGCGTCCACCATCCTCATCACGGGCTCGGTGGCGGGTGCCGATGTCAGCGCCAACCCCATCGCCGCGACGGTCCTGCCGCTCACCGTGCCGCTCGCGATCTTCCTCCTCCCTCTCATCGACGTCATCTGGGCCGTCATCAGGCGCACCAGGGCCGGACGCCGGCCCTGGCAGCCGGACGCCGGCCACCTGCACCACAGGATGCTGGCGTTCGGTCACGGTCACCGGCGGGCCGTGCTGCTCCTGTGGGGGTGGGCGGCCGCCATCTCGCTGGGCAGCGTCTCGTTCGTCTTCTTCCGCGCGGAGCTCGCCGCCGGCATCCTCGTCGTCATGCTCGGTACGGCGGCGGCCCTGACCGTCCTGCTGCCGCGGGTCGTCGTCGCCGGCCGCCGGCCCCAGGAGATCCCCGGGCGGGACTGACGCCCTGGAAGCGCCACAGCGCAGGTAGGTCTGCGCCCAGCTCGGGTCGAGGCCGGCCGAGACGTGCGTCGTGAAAACGCCGCTGCCGGTGGAGCATTGGCCGCTGCCCGGTGCCGCCGTCGGGCTGGGGCGGCGTTCGAGTGGCGTGCCCGGAACGCTTGTGATAGTTTTCACAAACTATGCGACGGCAACCACTGGCGGGCTGGAAAGCGGGGAGCTCAATCCTCGGCGTCGCAGCCGTCGTCGGTCTGCTGAGTGCCCTCGTCATCACAGCCGTCGCCTGGCCGATCGGGAGCGAGAACACCGCCCTGTCAGCCCTCACCGGCACCCTCGTCGTCTACGTCGTCCTGCTCGTCGGGGTCGTCGGGATCAGTGCCGTCGTGGCGGGGGACTCGAACCTCTCGATGGCCGGCGCCGCCGTCGTCTACATCGGTCAGATCGTCCTCATCGTGGCTGCTCTCCTGGCCCTTCGGGACCGTGCCTGGATGGACGGTCGGGCCTTCGCGATTGCTGCGGTGGCACAGGTTCTCGTGATGCAGGTGGCCCAGGTGATCGGCTACAACCGGGGCCGTCACATCGTCGATGCGGACCTGCCTTCGGGCGCTCCGGGGGAGGAGCCCCGGTGACCGACCAGGGGAAGAAGCCTTCGCCGTACGAGCCCTACGGACCGGGCGACCGCAGCGGTCCGAGCCCGTCCTCCCAGGCCGATGCGATGGGGGCGACCATCATCGCCTCCCTCATCACCGGGCCTGCCGTCTTCGGGGCTCTCGGGTGGCTGCTCGCGCAGTGGCTCGAGCTCCGACTCCTCATCCCGCTGGGCGTGCTCATCGGGATGGCCCTGTCCTTGTACACCGTCTGGCTCCGGTACGGTAGGACCTAGTCCGTGGCCGCCGGTTTCTCCGTGGTCGGCACGTGCCCGCCCTCACACACCCTTTCGAGGAGACATTCGTGATCCTGGCTCCTGCAGCGCAGCTGCCAATGTCCAGCGGCGAAGAGTTCACCGCCCCGGGCGCCGAGATCTTCTGGGCACCCCTGATCGGCGAGGGCGACTGGGCCATCACCGAGCAGATGGTCTGGGGTGGGATCTCCGTCATCCTCATCTCGATCGCGCTGGTCATGCTCACCCGCAACGTCTCCATCGTGCCGAGCAAGAGCCAGTTCCTCTTCGAGGGCTTCTACAACTTCGCGCGCAACAGCATCGCGCGGGACATGATCGGCAGCAAGCACTTCCTCCGCTTCGTGCCGCTGCTTTTCTCCCTCTTCACCCTCATCCTCGTCAACAACTGGTTCGGCGTCCTGCCCCCGGTGATGAACCCGACCTTCGGCCGGATCGGCTTCCCCATCGCCGCCACGCTCGTGGTCTACGTCGTCTACCACTGGGTCGGCTTCAAGCGCTACGGCTTCTCCGGCTACTTCGGGCACATGATCCCCGAGGGCCTACCGGGCTGGATCAAGCCGATCATCTTCCCGCTCGAGCTGATCACGTACTTCATCACCCGGCCGCTGACTCTCGCACTGCGACTCTTCGGCAACATGTTCGCCGGGCACATCCTCATCGTGCTCTTCGTGAGCGCTGCCGCCTACTTCCTCACCCAGGGCGTGGTCTTCAAGGTCCTCGCGGTCCCGACCTTCCTCATGGCTGCGGTCATGTGGATGTTCGAGGCCCTGATCCAAGCTCTTCAGGCCTACGTCTTCACCCTCCTCGCCGCGAGCTACATCGCTGGGGCGCTGGCCGAGGACCACTGACGGGTGCGGCGCCCGCCTCGGCGAGCAGCGCATACCACTGCTTCATCTGCACAACACAACTGAATACCCACTTAACGTCCGGCCCCTGAGGCCGGAGCACACAAAGAAACCCACGAAAGAGGAATCACTGTGGACATCACCGGCAACCTCTCCCTGGTCGGCTACGGCCTCGCCACCATCGGCCCGGCCATCGCCGTCGGTCTGATCTTCGCCGCCTACATCAACGGCGTTGCCCGCCAGCCCGAGGCCCGTCCGTTGCTGCAGCCGATCGCCATCCTCGGCTTCGCGCTCGCCGAGGCGCTCGCGATCTTCGGTCTGGTGCTCTTCTTCCTGTAAGCCGGATCGGCACCCACCCACCTATCCGGTCCGTGCACTAGGAGAATCACGTGCTCAATCTCGTCGCCACTGTGCCAGCCGTCGTGACGGCCTCGGGCGCAGACAAGCCGCCGCTCATCCCGCACATTCCCGAGCTGATCTTCGGCTTCGTCATGGTCGGCATCGTCTACCTGGTCGTCTCCAAGATGGTCGTGCCGAACATCGAGCGCGCCTATGAGGAGCGTCGGGCTGCCATCGAAGGCGGCATGAAGCAGGCCGAGGAGGCCCAGGCCCAGGCCGAGGCGGCGCTGCAGAGCTATGAGGCGCAGCTGGCCGAGGCCCGTGCCGAGGCCAACGCCATTCGCGAGCAGGCTCGCGAGGAGGGCGCCTCGATCATCGCCGACCTGCGTAACCAGGCCAACGCCGAGGCGGCTCGGATCACCGAGTCCGCCAAGCGTCAGATCGAGGCCGAGCGCCAGCAGGCGATCGTCTCGCTCCGCCAGGAAGTCGGCTCCATGTCGACCGCGCTCGCCAGCAAGATCGTCGGGGAGTCCCTGGAGGACGAGGTCCGCCAGAAGGGCATCGTCGACCGCTTCCTCGCCGAGCTGGAGTCCGGTGCCGTGACGCCGGAGAAGATCGGCTCCTCGAGCGAAGGCACGGGAGCGGACTCCTGATGCGTGGTTCCAGTCGAGCAGCGGCTGCCGCCGCCCAGGAGGCCTTCGACGGCGTCCTCGGCGGAGCGGGTGACCGGTCCGCCCTGGGCGAGCAGCTGTTCTCCGTCGCCGCCCTCGTCGACGCCAACCCCTCGCTGCGTCGGGCGCTGGCCGACCCCTCCCGTGAGGCGTCGGCGAAGCAGCTGCTCGCGGAGCGCCTGTTCGGGGGCAAGATCAGCCCGGCTGCCACCGTGATCGTCAGCGCCGTGGCCGCCGGTCGGTGGTCGGAGGAGGGCGACCTCTCCGACATGCTCGAGTCACTCGCGGTACAGGCGTTCCTCTCCCAGGCCGAGTCGGAGGGCCGGATCGACGCGGTCGAGGAGGAGCTCTTCCGCTTCGAGCGCATCATCGCCGGCGACGCCGGGTTGCGGGACACGCTGTCCAGCCGCAACCCCGACGCCGAGGGCAAGGCGGCCCTGGTCCGCCGCCTGCTCGAGGGCAAGGCGCAGCCCGAGACGATCCGGCTCGCGGAGCAGGCTGTCACCTACCCCCGGGGCCGTCGCCTGGACCGGGTCATGGAGGGCTTCCTCAAGCTCGCCGCCCAGCGTCGTGACGAGCTGACCGCCCTGGTCACTGTCGCGGCGCCTCTCACCGAGCAGCAGGCTGCCCGCCTGCGCAGTGCGCTCGAGAACATCTACGGCAAGGCGGTCACCCTGCAGACCGTCCTCGACCCCACCGTCATGGGCGGTATCCGGGTCCAGGTCGGCGACGAGGTCGTCGACGGAACCGTGCTGCGCCGCCTCGAAGAGGCCCGACGACACATCACCGGCAGCTAGTCCGCCGCCACCGCGCACCACCAGCACACGCCCCCAAGAACCAACCGCTCCGGTCCACCTTTGACCGGCAACCGAGGAGAAGATCACACATGACGGAGCTCTCGATCCGTCCGGAGGAGATCCGGGACGCTCTGGACAGCTATGTCCAGTCCTACCAGCCCGGTGCGGCCTCCCGAGAAGAGGTCGGCCGCGTCATCGACGCCGGCGACGGAATCGCCCACGTCGAGGGTCTGCCCTCGGCCATGACCAACGAGCTGCTCGAGTTCGAGGACGGCACCCTCGGCATCGCGCTCAACCTCGACGTCCACGAGATCGGTGTCGTCGTCCTCGGTGACTTCTCGGGGATCGAGGAGGGCCAGGCGGTCAAGCGCACCGGCGAGGTGCTCTCCGTGCCTGTCGGCGACGCCTTCCTCGGCCGCGTCGTCGACCCGCTCGGCAACCCGATCGACGGCCTGGGGGACATCGAGTCCGAGACCCGCCGCGCCCTCGAGCTCCAGGCGCCGACGGTCGTGCAGCGCAAGTCGGTCCACGAGCCCCTGCAGACCGGCCTGAAGGCCGTCGACGCGATGACCCCGATCGGTCGTGGCCAGCGCCAGCTCATCATCGGTGACCGGCAGACGGGCAAGACCACCGTCGCGGTCGACACGATCATCAACCAGAAGGAGTTCTGGGCGACGGGCGACCCCAGCAAGCAGGTCCGCTGCATCTACGTCGCGATCGGTCAGAAGGGTTCCACCATCGCCTCGGTGCGCGGCACCCTCGAGGAGGCCGGCGCGATGGAGTACACCACCATCGTCGCGGCCCCGGCCTCCGACGCCGCCGGCTTCAAGTACCTCGCTCCCTACACCGGGTCGGCCATCGGCCAGCACTGGATGTACCAGGGCAAGCACGTCCTCATCGTCTTCGACGACCTGTCCAAGCAGGCCGAGGCCTACCGCGCCGTCTCCCTCCTGCTGCGTCGTCCCCCGGGCCGCGAGGCCTACCCCGGTGATGTCTTCTACCTGCACAGCCGGCTCCTCGAGCGTTGTGCCAAGCTCTCCGACGACCTCGGCGCGGGCTCGATGACGGGTCTGCCGATCATCGAGACCAAGGCCGGTGACGTCTCGGCGTACATCCCGACCAACGTCATCTCGATCACGGACGGCCAGATCTACCTCCAGGCGGACCTGTTCAACGCCAACGTCCGTCCCGCGATCGACGTGGGTGTCTCGGTCTCCCGAGTCGGTGGCGCTGCCCAGATCAAGGCCATGAAGTCGGTCTCCGGTCGACTCAAGCTCGACCTGGCCCAGTACCGTGCGCTCGAGGCCTTCGCGATGTTCGCCTCCGACCTCGACCCCGCGTCCCGTGCCCAGCTGGCCCGTGGTGCGCGACTCGTCGAGCTGCTCAAGCAGCCCCAGTCGGCGCCGTTCCCGGTCGAGGAGCAGGTCATCTCGATCTGGATGGGCACCACCGGCGAGCTCGACTCGATCCCCGTCGAGGACGTGCGCCGCTTCGAGGCCGAGTTCCTCGACCACCTCCGTCGCTCCAAGAGCGAGCTGCTCGCGGGCATCCGGGAGAGCGGCACCTTCGCGGAGTCGACCGAGCAGGCCGTCAAGGCCGAGATCGACGAGTTCAAGAAGGGCTTTGAGCGCCGCGGACACGACGGTGTCGTCGTGGGCAACGAGCTCGAGGAGGACGCCGCCGAGAAGGCGATGGAGTCCGACCAGGAGCAGATCGTCATCCAGAAGCGCTGATCTCGCGGCCGGGCCGCTCGTCGGCCCGGCCCGCAGCCGGATGACATCCACTTAGAGCACCGCTCAACGACAAACGCTAAGGAAGGCGGAAGGGTATGGGAGCGCAGATCCGGGAGTACCGGCAGCGCATCCGCTCTGTCAGCGCGACGAAGAAGATCACGCGCGCCATGGAGCTCATGGCTGCCAGCAGGGTCATCAAGGCCCAGCAGGCGGTCCGCGAGTCCACCCCGTATGCTCGGGCGATCACCCGGGCGGTGTCCGCTGTGGCGACCTTCGCCAGCGAGGACCACCCCCTCATCGGGGAGAAGAATGAGGTCAAGCGCGCGGGAGTCGTCATCATGACCTCCGACCGCGGTCTGGCCGGCGCATACTCCTCATCCCTGATCAAGGAGAGCGAGCGACTCATCGCCCGGCTCCAGGAGGAGGAGGGCAAGGAGGTCGTTCCCTACCTTCTCGGACGCAAGGCGGTCGGCTACTTCAAGTTCCGCCACCGTCCCTATGCGGCGGAATGGACCGGTTTCTCCGAAAAGCCTCGCTTCGAGATCGCCCGGGAGGTCGGCAACCGCATCACCGCCGACTTCCTCAAGGAGCCCGGGACCGAGGGAGCTATCGATGAGATCCACGTGGTGTTCACCCGTTTCGTGTCGATGGTGACCCAGGAGCCGGAGGTCATCCGACTCCTGCCCCTCGAGGTCGTGGAGGGCGCGGAGCCACCGGCACCGGAGGACCTGCTCCCGCTCTACGAGTTCGAGCCGAACCCCGAAGAGGTGCTCGACCAGCTCCTTCCGCGCTACGTCAACGCGCGGCTGTTCAACTGCATGCTCCAGGCAGCCGCCTCCGAGCTCGCTGCGCGGCAGCGGGCGATGAAGTCGGCGACGGACAACGCCGAGGAGCTCATCAAGAAGTACACCCGGCTGGCCAACCAGGCCCGCCAGGCGGAGATCACCCAAGAGATCAGCGAAATCGTCGGCGGCGCCAGCGCCCTGGCTGAGAGCAAATAGGAAACAGGACCCATGACTGCATCTATCGACCACGTCACCGAGACCGGCCAGGATGTTCGCCCTGGCGGCGTCGGTCGCGTCTCCCGGATCATCGGCCCGGTCGTCGACGTCGAGTTCCCCGTCGACGCGATGCCCCAGCAGTACAACCTCCTCACCACTGAGGTCGAGCTCGCCGGCGAGAGCAAGCTGATCAACCTCGAGGTCGCCCAGCACATCGGCGACAACATGGTGCGCGCCATCTCCCTGCAGCCCACCGACGGCCTCGTCCGCGGCACCCAGGTGCAGGACACCGGCGGTCCCATCACCGTCCCCGTCGGTGACGTCACCCTGGGCCGGGTGTTCAACACGACGGGGGTGTGCCTCAACCTCGAGGAGGGCGAGACCCTCGACATCAAGGAGCGGTGGGGTATCCACCGTCCGGCCCCGGCCTTCGACCAGCTGGAGTCCAAGACCCAGATGTTCGAGACCGGCATCAAGGTCATCGACCTGCTCACCCCCTACGTCCAGGGTGGCAAGATCGGCCTGTTCGGTGGCGCCGGTGTCGGCAAGACCGTTCTCATCCAGGAGATGATCGCCCGGGTCGCCCGGGACCACGGTGGTGTCTCGGTGTTCGCCGGCGTCGGTGAGCGCACCCGTGAGGGCAACGACCTCATGGTGGAGATGGAGGAGGCCGGCGTCCTCGGCCAGACCGCACTGGTCTTCGGTCAGATGGACGAGCCGCCGGGCACGCGTCTGCGTGTTGCGCTGTCGGCACTGACGATGGCGGAGTACTTCCGCGACGTGCAGAAGCAGGACGTGCTGCTCTTCATCGACAACATCTTCCGCTTCACCCAGGCCGGATCCGAGGTCTCGACCCTGCTCGGCCGTATGCCGTCCGCGGTTGGGTACCAGCCGACCCTCGCCGACGAGATGGGTGTGCTCCAGGAGCGCATCACCTCGACGCGTGGTCACTCGATCACCTCGATGCAGGCGATCTACGTCCCCGCCGACGACTACACCGACCCGGCTCCGGCGACCACCTTCGCCCACCTCGACGCCACCACCGAGCTCTCGCGTGAGATCGCCTCGCTCGGTATCTACCCCGCGGTGGATCCGCTGACGTCGACGAGCCGCATCCTGGACCCCCGCTACATCAGCGCGGACCACTACAACACCGCGGTGCGGATCAAGCAGATCCTCCAGCGCAACAAGGAGCTCCAGGACATCATCGCCATCCTGGGTATCGACGAGCTCTCCGAAGAGGACAAGATCCTCGTCAACCGCGCCCGTCGCATCCAGCGGTTCCTGTCCCAGAACACCTACGTGGCCAAGCAGTTCACCGGCATCGAGGGCTCGACCGTTCCGCTCGCGGACACCATCGAGGCCTTCGCGAAGATCGCCGACGGCGAGTACGACCACATCGGTGAGCAGGCCTTCTTCATGTGCGGTGGCCTCGACGACGTCGAGCGTCAGTGGGCCGAGATCCAGAAGAACCTCTGATGGCCACTCTCGAGGTCCAGCTCGTCGCTGCCGACCGGCTCGTCTACGAGGGTCCGGCCAAGCTGGTGCGCGCCCGGACGCTCGGGGGCGAGCTCGGCATCATGCCGGGTCACCAGCCGCTCCTCGGCATCCTCGTCGAGGGTGAGGTACGGATCAACGACGACGAGGGGGTCAAGACCGCCGTCATCGACTCCGGCTTCCTCTCGGTCGACCATGATCGCGTGACGATCGTCGCCGACGAGGTCGACGCGTCCGGAATGGGTGCCTGAGGACGACGCAATGACGGTCGTGCAGGGCTGCCGATGATCCGGATCACCGGGGTCGACGACCTGCCCGACTCGATCGAGGAAGTACCCCTCTTCGCCGCCGAGGTGGTGGGAGGGGTACTCCTCGTTCTCCTGCTCATCGGCTGCGCGGTGCTGCTCTACCTGCTGCTGCGCCGCCGGCGTCTCGCGGCGAGTGCGCCCAGCCTGTCCTGCGCACTCCGCGAGCGGGGCAAGGGGCGTTGGCGTTCATCGTTCGTGCGCCTCGGCACCCACTCGCTGGACTGCTTCGCGGTCTTTCGGCTCGGCGTGCGGCCACTGCGCAGCTGGTCCCGCGGCAAGATGGAGGTGAGCACCCCGATCGAGCCCGTCACCTTCATCCCGGGTCTGTCGGACCCGGTCGTCCTCGAGGTGTCCAGCCCGTCCACCGCTGAGGTGTTCGAGCTCGCGATCGAGCGCGGCGCATACCCGGCCCTGCGCTCATGGGCGGAGTCGGCGCCACCGCGCCCGAACTCGGTGGTCTAGCCAGGAGACGCCCCGGGTCGGTTCTGCGCCTCAGGGAGCCTCTGCTCAGCGCTCAGCGCTCAGCGCAGCGCTCCGCAGACGCTCAGCCCTCCGAGGCCGAGTCCTTTGGCGACTCCGATCCCGCGCTGCCCGAGCGGGAGGCGCGGGTGCGCTTCTCGGGGGCCGCTTCCCGGCCTCCGCCCGGCTTCCAGAGCACGTCACCACTGACGCCCGCACCCAGTCGGCCGATGTTGGCCACCCTGGCGAGGATGAACAACAGGTCGGAGAGGCGGTTGAGGTAGGTGGCGGCCAGGGTGTTGATCCCACCCTCGCCCTTCGCGGTTCCGGGCTCGGTCCCGTGCACCTCCGCGGCGGCCCAGGCCGACCGCTCGGCCCGCCGCACGATCGTGAGGGCGAGGTGGAGGTAGGCAGCGCCCAGGGTCCCGCCGGGGAGGATGAAGGAGCGCAGCGGTTCGAGCCGCTCCAGGAAGGTGTCGCAGTCCCGCTCCAGCTCCTCGATCCACTCCTGCTTGACCCGCAGCGGCTCGTAGGCGTAGTCGTCGTGGAGGGGCTGGGACAGGTCGGCGCCCACGTCGAACAGGTCGTTCTGCACCCGGGTGAGCACGCCGCGGATGTCGTCGGCCAGGTCCCCGGCGGCCAGCGCCACCCCGATGGCCGCGTTGGCCTCGTTGGCGTCGGCATAGGCCGCCAGCCGGGGGTCGGTCTTGGAGACCCGCGAGAAGTCCCCGAGCGCGGTCGTGCCCTGGTCGCCGGTGCGCGTGTAGATCTTCGTGAGATTGACCATGAGGGCTAGCCTGTCAGACTGTGACGGTTTCCTCGGCGCGGCCCGGTGCCCGGACGGTGCAGCGCCTCGAGGTGCTGGACGTGCTGCGTGGCGTCGCCATCCTCGCGATGCTCATCGCCCACGGCGTGCCGTTCCTGTGGCCGACCGGCGTCTCCCGACCTGTTGAGATGACCCTGGGCGCCATCAACGCGGTCGCCTCTCCGCTCTTCGGTCTCGCGATGGGCGCTGCCGCGGCACTGGTGTGGGCACGGCCGACGACGGTTCGGACCTGGCCGCGCCGGGTGCTCACCGATGTCGCGCGTGGGGTCGTGATCTTCGCGATCGGCATGCTCCTCGTCGAGCTCGACACCTGGGTCGCCATCGTCCTGCAGGTACTCGGCGTGCTGATGATCATCGGTCTCCCGGTCGCCGCCCTCGCCGGGGTCGCCCTGCGGCCGGATCCTGACGCGAGCCGGGTGCAGTGGCTGCTGCTCGCGGTCACCGTGACTCTGTTCGTCCTCGCACCGTGGGTGACGGGCACGGTCGCCCCGGCTGAGGAGCGCCTCGCCAACGGGACGACCGGTGGACTGGCCGAGATCTGGGCGGCCTTCATCGCCGGCTGGAGCTACCGGGCCGTCTCGCTGCTGCCCTTCTTCGCCCTCGGAGCCGTCCTTGCTGCCACGAGGCTGCTCCAGCGGCCACGCACCCTCTTCCAGTGGGCGTTGCCGGCTCCTCTGGTCCTGGCGGGACTGCGGCTGGTGGGCGTGCTCGGGCCGGCGGAGCTCTCGGGTGGCTACCTGGACCAGTGGTGGGATCTCACCCTCGTCACCGCGGCCACCGCCGGAGTGAGTGGCATCGTGGGCTTCGGCGCTGGGGCGCTGAGGTCCACGTCACGGGCGGTCGCCGACCTGGGCGCGATCGCCCTGAGCGTCTATGCCTTGCAGCTCGTCGTCCTCCGGCCACTCATGGAGTGGGGCGCCTGGCGGGAGTCCTCGGCACTGGGCTGGCTCAGCATGGCGGCCCTCGTCCTCATCCCCTCAGCAGCCATGGTGGGGTGGCGGCGCGTCCTCGGGCCGGGACCGCTGGAGCGACTGGTTGCGCTGGTCACAGGCAAGGGTCGAGCCAGCTGATCCGCTTGTATGTTCGAGGGCATGACTGTCTCCTCGACCCCCATCTCGCCCCTGCCTGAACGCCGCGAGCGAGACCGGCCGTGGGTCATGCGAACCTACGCCGGACACTCGAGTGCTGCCGCGAGCAACGCGCTCTACCGCCGCAATCTGGACAAGGGCCAGACGGGCCTCTCGGTCGCCTTCGACCTGCCCACCCAGACCGGGTACGACCCCGACCACCCGCTCTCCCGCGGTGAGGTCGGCAAGGTCGGCGTCCCGATCTCGCACATCGGCGACATGCGTGCCCTCTTCGAGGGGATCCCGCTGTCGGAGATGAACACGTCGATGACGATCAACGCCACCGCGATGTACCTCCTGGCCATGTACCAGGTCGCCGCCGAGGAGCAGGCCGAGGCAGCGGGGGAGGACCCGGCTGCGGTGGTCGCCCGCCTCGCCGGAACGACACAGAACGACATCATCAAGGAGTACCTCTCGCGGGGCACCTACGTCTTCCCGCCCGGCCCGTCGATGCGGCTCATCACCGACATGGTGAACTACACGGTCTCGCAGATCCCGAAGTGGAACCCGACGAACATCTGCAGCTATCACCTGCAGGAGGCCGGCGCGACGCCCGTGCAGGAGATCGCGTATGCGATGAGCACCGCGATCGCTGTCCTGGACGCGGTCCGCGACTCCGGACAGGTCGCCCCCGAGGACTTCGGCACGGTCGTCGCGCGGATCTCCTTCTTCGTCAACGCCGGCGTCCGCTTCATCGAGGAGATGTGCAAGATGCGGGCCTTCGTCGAGCTCTGGGACGAGCTCACCCGCGACCGGTACGGCGTCACCGACCCCAGGCAGCGGCGCTTCCGCTACGGCGTGCAGGTCAACTCGCTCGGTCTGACCGAGGCCCAGCCGGAGAACAACGTCCAGCGCATCCTGCTGGAGATGCTCGCCGTCACGCTCTCCAAGGACGCGCGGGCCCGTGCAGTGCAGCTACCGGCCTGGAACGAGGCCCTGGGTCTGCCCCGCCCGTGGGACCAGCAGTGGTCACTGCGCATGCAGCAGGTGCTCGCGTTCGAGACCGACCTGCTCGAGTACGACGACATCTTCACCGGCTCCCCGGTCATCGCCAACAAGGTGGCCGAGCTCGTCGCCGGGGCGAAGGAGGAGATGGCCCGCATCGAGGAGATGGGTGGCGCCGTCGCTGCCGTCGAGAGCGGCTACATGAAGTCGGCGCTCGTGGCCTCGCACGCGATCCGTCGCCAGCGGATCGAGGCCGGCGAGGACATCGTCGTCGGGGTCAACCGCTTCGAGACCACCGAGCCCAACCCGCTCACTGCGGATCTCGACGCCGCGATCCAGACCGTCGATGCCGATGTCGAGGCCCGCGCAGTCGAGGCCATCCGACGGTGGCGCCGGGAGCGGGACGAGGACCCCGAGCGCGGGCCTCGCGCAGCGGCCGCCTTGGACGCCCTTCGCGAGGCGGCGAAGGGCGACGGCAGTCTCATGCCGGCATCGTTGGACTGCGCCCGCGCCGGAGTCACCGTGGGGGAGTGGGCCGGTGCCCTGCGCGAGGTGTTCGGTGAGTACCGTGCCCCCACGGGTGTCAGTGGCTCGGTCGGCACCGCCGACGCGTCCGGGGGTGCCCTCGGCTCGGTCCGGGCAGCCGTGAGCCGGACCTCCGAGGAGCTCGGGGAGCGGCTGCGGGTGCTCGTCGGCAAGCCGGGTCTGGACGGGCACAGCAACGGCGCCGAGCAGGTGGCCGTTCGCGCCCGGGACGCCGGCTTCGAGGTGATCTACCAGGGCATCCGCCTCACCCCTGAGCAGATCGTGGCGGCGGCCGTCGCCGAGGACGTCCACCTCGTAGGAATCTCGATTCTCTCCGGCTCCCACATGGAGCTGGTGCCGGAGGTGCTGGACGGTCTGCGCGCGGCGGGCGCCGGTGACGTACCCGTCATTGTCGGTGGGATCATCCCCGAGTCCGATGCAGCCCACCTCATCGAGATGGGCGTCGCGGCCGTGTTCACACCGAAGGACTTCGGGCTCAACGAGATCATGGGCCGCTTCGTCGAGATCATCCGTGACTCCCGCGGTCTCGCGCCGCTCGTGGAGCAGCCTGCCTGAGCCTGACGTGGCGCGCGCCTGACCTCCCAGGGGTGGCGCGCACCACGTGTGGGTGTCGGTGCGCGCACTGAGGGTTGCGCGCTGGAGCACCCGGCGCGTGGGTGCCCATCGTGTGGGAGACGCATCGCGCGTTGCACCGCGCGCGGTAGCGCCCTCAATCGGGCGCCGGCGTGTGTGGGTGTCGATGCGGGCGCTGGACTGCGCGCGAGCACACCCGAA
>JAAYCP010000124.1 GCA_012729695.1 Actinomycetales bacterium
CATGTCCGTGAAGTACGGCCTCCTCGCCCTCCTCGCCACCGGGCCGATGTACGGCGCCCGGCTGCGCGCCGAGTTCGAGGCCCGCACCGGCGGCACCTGGCCGCTCAACGTCGGTCAGGTCTACACGACTCTTGGCCGGCTCGAGCGCGACGGACTGGTCGAGTCGGTCGGTGAGGCGGACGAGGAGGGCCGGATCTCGTACCGGCTCACCGAGCAGGGTCGTCGTGAGATCGCGCAGTGGTGGGAGGCGCCGGTCGACCGCTCGAGCACCCCTCGCGACGAGCTCGTCATCAAGCTCGCCCTCGCCGTCACCGTCCCCGGGATCGACGTCGAGCGCGTCGTCCAGACCCAGCGGGCTGCGACCGTGCGGCACCTGCAGGACCTCACCCGCCTCAAGCACCAGGCGGTCACCGACCGGGCCGGCGACAGCGACCAGACCCAGAGCGCCGGAGCGAACGAGCACGCGTGGCGCCTCGTGCTCGACAACCTCATCTTCGCCGCCGAGGCCGAGGTCCGCTGGCTCGACCACGTCGAGGCCGACCTGGCCCGGGAGGCCCGACGAGCGAAGACGACCGCCCAGCCGACGCATACCGAACCGACGCTTACCGCAACACCACCGACCCACGCCACAGAGCCAGCCATCCCCGGAACGAGGACGCCATGACGACGACCCAGCCCACGCTCCGACTCATCGACGTCCACCGCACCCACGGGACCGGCGAGGCCGCGGTCCATGCACTGCGCGGCGTCAGCCTCGAGGTCCACCCTGGCGAGCTCGTCGCCGTCATGGGCCCGAGCGGCTCGGGCAAGTCGACCCTCCTCAACGTCGCCGGCGGACTGGACCGCCCGACCCAGGGCAGGGTCATCATCGGCGACACCGACCTCAGCGAGCTCGATGCCAGAGGACTCGCGAAGCTGCGCCGGCGTCGGGTCGGCTTCGTCTTCCAGGACTACAACCTCATCCCCTCCCTCACCGCGGCCGAGAACGTCAGCCTCCCTCTCGAGCTCGACGGTGAGCGCGCCCGGACCGCTCGCCGCCGGGCGCGCGAGGCCCTCGGTCTGATGGGGCTGATGGACCTGGCCGACCGCTACCCGGACGCGATGTCCGGCGGTCAGCAGCAGCGGGTCGCCATCGCGCGCGCCCTCGTCGGAACGCGTCGTCTCGTCATGGCCGACGAGCCGACGGGAGCGCTGGACTCGCACACCGGCGAGGAGGTGCTCCGGGTCCTCCGCCAGCGGTGTGACGAGGGCGCGTCCGGCCTGCTCGTCACGCACGAGTCCCGCTACGCCGGCTGGGCCGACCGGGTCGTCTTCCTCCGCGACGGGGTCGTCGTCGACGCCACCGGCTCGGACCCGGTCGAGCGCCTGCTCGAGCCGGCGCGCTGAGACCGGACCCTCAGAAGAGCACTGGACAAGCAGGGTATGCGATGGGCACCGACACCACGATCCTGACCGAGGCGCACGACGCGAGACCCGCGAAGGGATCGCGCACAGGGCCTCCAGCCCGCAGCGAGGGCTCTCCCGACTCCCGGTTCGGGGACTGGCGCAGCAGCTGGCGGATCGCCCTGCGGATGGCGCGACGGGACCTGCGTCTGCACAAGGGCCGGGCGGCACTCGTGGCCCTCATGGTCGGTATCCCGATCCTCACCCTGTCCTGGATCGCGACCTTCGGCAGCGGCCTGCTCGTCACCTCCTCGGAGGACCCGTCGCGCGTGATGGGCACAGCCTCTGCTCTCGTCAGCGGCCCGGAGTCCCGCCAGCTGTTCCAGACGGGATCGGGATGGAACTACGCAACGCGCACCGAGGAGGACCCGGACCGCCCTGGTGAGCTCCGAGAGCTGGATCCGACGCCGATCCCGGGGCACGACCCCGAGGGCACGGCGCGCCAGAACGCGGGTGCCATCGGCGCGCTCGTCGGCGGCACCGCCACCCCGATCGCGAACACGACTGTCCGGGTCCCGCTCGGAGACCGCAAGGTCCTCATGCACACGCTGACCCTGGACGGCAGCAGCGTCGACTTCGGGGACAAGGTCGAGCTGCTCACCGGACGCTGGCCGGTCGGACCGGATGAGGCACTCGTGAGCGAGCCCGGCATCCGCAAGGGTCTGCCCGCCTCCGGCACCTTCGACATCGTCACGGAGCAGGGCACCAGAACGATCACCGTCGTCGGCACCGGGACGGGAGTGCTGGGGTGGGGTCTGGTGCCGCACCTGATCTCGGCCGAGCCGCTCGTAGACATGGACGATTCCTGGTTCACCCCGCAGTGGCTCATCACCGGTACGGACATGCCCTTCGAGAAGGTCCACGAGCTCGGTCGGTACGGCCTGCAGGTCCTATCAGCCGAGCTCATGCTCGATCCGGTCCCGCGCGACCAGCTGCCCCCCGACGTGCAACAGGTCATCGACAGCACGCCCTCGGTCGGACCCGCGGTGGTGGTCATCCTCGCAGCGGTGGTCCTCGCGCTCGTCATCGGGCTCATGGTCGCACCGGCCTTCGCGGTCAGTGCGAGTCGTCAACGACACACGCTCGCGCTCGCCGCGAGCAACGGCGCCACGACCCGACAGCTCCGTCGCACCGTGCTTGCGCAGGCCCTCCTCCTCGGCGTGCTCGCCGCGGTCATCGGAGCACTGCTCGGTGTGGCGGGTGCAGCCGTCCTGGCCTGGCGTCGGGCTGCCACAGCGACCGATCTCTACCTGCCCCTCCTCGACGTCCCCTGGCCGGCCATCGCCGGGTTCGTCGCCATCGCCTCGATCGCCTCCGTCGCCGCCGCCCTCCTGCCGGCGCGGCGACTGGGTCGGCTCGACATCATGGGCGTCATCAAGGGACAGAGCGTGTCGCCGGCACCGTCACGGGTCCTCCCGGTCATCGGCCTGATCCTCATGGTCGCCGGGGGCGCCGCCGTGCTCTTCAGCGGGCAGGGCTATGGCCAGCGCGAGCTGGTCGTCGCCGGCGGGGCGGTCCTCCTGGTCGTCGGTGCCCTGCTGCTCGTTCCGATGACGCTGGTCCTCGCCGGGCGGCTCTCGGCCCGGCTGCCGGTGTCACTGCGGATGGCCACCCGCGACGCCACACGGCAACGGACCCGGTCCGTGCCGACGGTGGCCGCCGTCATGGGTGGCGTGGCCGCGTTGACGATGGGGCTCATCGGAGGCGCGAGCGACAACAAGGAGAACCTCGCGACGTATCAGCCCAGCACGGTGATCGGGCAGGGGCGGCTCTACGTCTATGACGAGCTGGACATCGAGCCCGCTCAAGCCCTGATTCGCGAGATCGTGCCCCAGGCCGAGATCGTTCCCATGGTGCCCGTGGCCCGGCCGCTCGGTCCGGTAGACGGCGAGCAGCCGTTCACCGTCGTCACCGCGCCCGGCTGCAGCGCCGAGCAGTCGATCGCCGACGAGGAGTGGTGGACCTCGCGTCAGGCCGCCTTCGAGGCGTCGACGGACAAGGACAGCTTCGAGTTCGGCGAGCCACCATGTCCGGTGGTGGGCGGGCCGACGTCCACGGACGGCGACCTCGTCGCGCTTCCAGCCGCAGAGATCATCAGGCGACTGGGGCTCTCGGGCACAGCGGCCGAGCAGGTGCGGGAGGGCGCCGTCGTCGCTCTTGAGTCGACCAGACTGAGCGGGGGCACCGTGACGGCCTGGTCCGGCACGTATGTGTTCGAGGAGTCGACCGGTCAGCCTCGGGACATCGTGGTCACGCAGGAGCGCCCGCTCCCGCTCCTCACGGTGTCCAACGAGGCCCGCCGGACCGGAGCGCTGCCGATCGGCGTCGCCGCTCTGGTCCCCCTCGAGCTCGCCGTGGACTCCGCGTGGTCGCTGGACTCCGAGGGAGACCTGATGTACCTCGTCACCGCGGCGCCAAACTCACAGATCAGCGCGGAGGACGAGGAGCTCATCGTCGAGCGGCTCGACAGTGCCGGGTTCTTCGTCGAGCGCGGCTTCGTCGACGAGATGACGAAGTTCTTCACGATCCTCGTCGCCGCCGCGGCTTTCATCCTCCTCGTCATCATCCTGACCTCGACCGCCTTGTCGATGGCCGAGCAGCGCAGGGACGACTCGACCCTGGCCGCAGTCGGCGCCACCCGCGGCACTCGTCGCGCGATGGCCGCGGCGCAAGGTTTCACCGGTGCCGCCATCGGTGCGGTGCTCGGTCTCGCCGTCGGAATCGTGCCCGGCATCGCCTTCGCCCGCTCCCTGACCACGAGCTTCTCGATCGACGGGAGCAACGAGACAATCGGCCCGTTCATCGAGATCCCCTACGGCTTCCTCGCGGTCGTCGTCGTCGGGGTGCCACTCCTGGCCGCCCTCATCTCGGCCCTTGCCGTCCGCCGGGCCCCCACGGTGACGCGCCGCGCCGACTGATCCACACCACCCGTGTTTGGTTCGTTCCTCCCCAGGTCGGAGCGCTGTGGCGCTCCGATCTGATGACAACGAACCGGTCCGGTGACACGCTGGACAGATGCCCGCGACGCAGCCGCACCTGACCTCCCTCCAGCTCCAGCAGAGCGAGGGTATGCGCGACTGGCGGGCCCTCGGATGGGGCGCCGCGGCCTGGTTCGAGGCGCCATCGCACCGCGCCGGCGCGGCCCTGGTGCGCAAGGTCGCCGAGCTCGCCGAGGAGGCAGGGGTCCCGCTCCCGGACCTCGACCTGCGCGCAAGCGGGCTGCAGGTCCGGCTGCTGCGGACCGAGGAGGGCTACGAGGCCGGGACCGTCACCTTCGCGCGCGCGATCTCCGCAGCCGCAGCCGAGCTGGGGCTCACCGCCGACCCGGCCGCCGTCCAGGACGTCCAGCTCGCGTTCGACGCCTTGGAACGTGACGCGGTGCTGCCGTTCTGGGCGAGCGTGCTGGGCTACGAGCGCGTGGGTGAGGACGACCTCGTCGATCCCGCGCGCCGGCACCCGGCCATCTGGTTCCAGGAGCAGGACGTGCCGCGCCCGCTGCGCAACCGGCTCCACCTCGACTCCGTCACCACGCAGCCGGCCGCCGTCGCGTCCCTGGAGGCCGCCCGGTCCCTCGGTGCGGCGTCGGTGGCCGAGCACGGCTACTACGCGACGGTCGCCGACGCCGAGGGGAACGAGGTGGACATCCTGCCCCTTCCGGAGGGAGCCGACCGCTGGCCGGAACCGGAGACCGAGGACTGGCGGCTGGTCTTCGCCGCTGTCGCCGCCTATCCGACACACTCCTCGGCGCAGGCGGTCGAGGTCGCCGAGATCGTGGCCGGGCTCGCCGACGAGGCGGGTCTGCCACTCGGGGTCGACCTGCGGCCCGGCCTCGTGATGATCGACTCGGGCAAGGACCGCTGGGAGATGGACGAGGGGTACCAGCCGCTCGCCGCCCGCATCCAGGAGGCGGTGCGCGGTCTCGGGCTCACCGCTGATCCCACCCGGGCGCGCTTCGTCCAGGTCGGCATCGACGCGGTCGACATCCCGGGGGCGCGGGCCTTCTGGCGGGCCGTCCTCGGCTACGACGAGGACCCCCGCAACGGCGTCACCGACATCGTCGACCCGCGCCAGCTGAACATGACGCTGTTCTTCCAGAACCTCGACCCGTCGGACACCGAGCGCCGCGCGCAACGCAACCGCATCCACGTCGACGTCTTCGTCCCCGACGACCAGGCCCAGGCGCGGATCGCCGCCGCGGTCGCGGCCGGTGGGACGGTCGTCCGTGACGCCTCACCGGAGGGCTGGACCATCGCCGACCCGGAGGGCAACGAGGTCGACGTGGCGGTCTTCGTCGGCCGTGAGGAGCTCTGGCTCGCCGAGCAGTCGGGCTGACGCATCACCGCGCCACAAGCGGCGCCGGTGCATCTGCCACTCCGGCCACCACACCGACGATCGACCCGAACACCGACGGCAGGGCCGCAGCGGCCGGCACGATCCGACGCCGCACGGCAGGCGCGGCGGTCACCGTCACCAGACCCGCGGCCAGCCCGAGGGGAAGAGCACTGGCTCGCCACCAGGCCCTCTCGTAGGACCTCAGGTCCCCGGTCACGATCGCCCGCACGGCCGCCCCGGCCTGGGCGAAGCCGACGGAGAGACCCTCGCCGGTCAGCGCGTCGACGTACCCCGCGGCATCCCCCACGAGGAGGACGCGGTCACGCACCCGCCGGGTGGGCACCTGCAGGAACGGCCCGGCCCCCCGCAGCGGATCCGCCCCACCAGCTCGGACCTGCTTCGCGATCTCCGGGCACACGGCGAGGACCTCGAACGGGTCGGCCCCGGCCCGGGCGAGGATCGCGACACCGGTCCGACCCTCCGGAAGTGGCGTCAGATAGACCTCTCCCGTCCCGCCCCAGTGCACCTGGACGCACTCTGTATGCGGGGGCCCGGTATGCGTGGGCCCGGAGAGGTGCGTGACGAACCCGAACCGTCGCATGCGCTTCGGCGCCATGACCCGCGAGCTGACGAATCGTCGCACCCGGGAGTGCAGGCCGTCGGCGCCCACCGCATACGAGGCCGTGAGCTCGCGACCCGAGCGGGTGGTGACGACGACCCGCGACCCGTGCGACGTCAGTGAGCCGACCGTGTCCCGGACGATCTGCACCCCGGCACGGTCAGCCGCAGCGACGAGCGCGGCGTGCAGTTCCGTGCGGCGCACTCCCAGACCCGTGCCCTGTCGGAAGGTTGCGGTGACGCGCCGGTCACCGCAGACATAGGTGATGCCGGTCAGCTCGGCACCATGCGGCTCGACGCCGAGCTCGCACAAGCGGCCCACCCCCGCGGGCATGATCCCCTGCCCGCATGCCTTGTCGATCGGCGCCGGTCGAGGCTCGATGACCGTGACCTCGAGTCCGGCCCGCCGACCCTCGAGCGCGGTGACGAGTCCGACCGGTCCGCCGCCGACGACGAGCAGGTCGGTGGTCACGACCCGGGCCCGAGCCGCCCCAGTGCCTGATCCTCCACCCGGATCCGGTGTCGCAGCAGCAGGGCGTTGGCGAGGGAGAAGCCGACGGCCGTGCGCGTCGCGCCGGCGAGGAGCGGGAGAGCCAGTCCCTCCGCGACGACGGCGACATAGTTCGGGTGGTCGAGGACACGGTACGGACCGGCGACGATCGGCGGCTTCTCCGGGAGGACGATGACGCGCGTGTTCCACCGGCGTCCCAGGGTCCCGATGCACCACCACCGCAGTCCCTGCGCGGCGAGGCAGGTCCCGAGCAGCAGTGGCCAGGTCCGGGGCGGTTGCCGGTCCCGGAGGACTACCTCGAGCGGAATCGCCGTGAGCAGGCCGGTGTGCAGGGCGACCATGACGGGATAGTGCCCGGCGCCGTACTCGACGCCACCCTGCTCCCGCGCCCAGCGCTCGTTGCGTCGGGCGACGACGAGCTCGGCGACGCGCTCGAGACCCACCGCCGCGACGACGGCCAGCGCCAGGCCCCGCCTCATGACGCCTCGAGCAGGACGAGCTCGCTACAGAACCCGGGCCCCATCGCGAGGAGCACCCCGGTGCTGCCCGGTGCCGGCGGGACGTCGCGGAGGGTGTCGTGGAGGACGTGGAGCACCGACACCGACGACATGTTCCCGACCTGCTCCAGCGAGCGCCACGTCACGGCGAGCGCCTCGGGCGGGACCTCGAGTGCCTCGGCGAGGGAGTCGAGGATCTTCGGCCCGCCCGGGTGGGCGACCCAGAAGTCCACATCCTCCCGCGTGAGCCCGTGGTCGCCGAGGAAACCGTCGAGGTCAGCCCGGAGGTTCGCGCGCACGAGGTCCGGCACGACCGCGTCGAGGACGATGCGCAGTCCGTGCTCTCCGACGTCGAAGCCCATCGCCCGCTCGGTGTCGTCGTAGAACCGACTCCGCGAGGCGAGCACCGAGAGCCGGGGCCCTCGCCTCCCGCGGCCACCGGCCCCGGTCCCGGCCCCGGCCCCGGCCCCGGCCTCGGCCTCGGCCAGGCGGCGTACCAGAACGTTCCTATTGTCACGTTCTGGTACGGCCCGTCGGGCGAGCTCGTGGTCGGGCCCAGCGAGCAGCACACACGCGGCGCCGTCACCGAACAGTCCCGAGGCCACGAGGTTCGCCGTCGAGCGGTCGTCACACTGCACGGTGAGGCTGCACAGCTCGACGCAGACGAGGGCGACGAGCGCGTCCGGATGTCCCACGAGGTAGTCGTGCGCACGCGCCAGTCCCGCGGCTCCGGCGACGCAACCCAGACCCACGAGGGGCATCCGCTTGACGTCCCGCCGCAGACCGGCGCGGCGGACGAGCCGGGCGTCGAGTGAGGGCACCGCCAGCCCGGTGACCGTGGCCGTGACGATGAGGTCGATCTCCGAGGCCGCGCGCCCAGCCTGGGTCAGGGCCGTCTCCAGCGCCTCGTGGGCGAGGTCGACGGCGACGCGGAGGAACTCGTCGTTGGACTCCGTGAACCCGTCGAGGGGATAGCGCTCCAGCGGCAGGGCGAGGTGCCTGCTCGCCACTCCCGCGTTGTCGTGCAGCCGGCGCAGGAGGTTGCCCTCTCCACTGCCGTTGAGCCCGACGACTGCGGCGAAGGCGTCGGTGAGCTCCCGCTGCTCGTAGCGGTGCGGCGGCAGGGCGGTGGCGACTGACGCGATCGAGCTGGGACGGGACGCTAGCCTCGCTCCATGTCCCGGGCCCTGGATCTGGCTCGCGCCGCTCACGCCGGACCCACCATCGTGGTCACTGCCGCGGCGGTGCTCATGACGCGCGGGTTCGGGGGCAGCCCGAGCGAGCTCGTGGCCGTCGGGGCCGCCGTGCTCACCGGCCAGCTCTCCATCGGCTGGAGCAACGACGCGATCGACGCCGACCGGGACCGCTCGGTGGGACGGACGGACAAGCCGGCCGTCTCGGGGTCCCTGTCGGTGCAGACCCTCCGGGTCGCAGCGGGGACGGCACTCCTGCTCACCATCGTCGCCTCCTTCCTGCTCGGTCTCGTGCCAGGACTCGTGCACCTGCTCGGCATGGTCGCCATGGGGTGGGCGTACAACCTCGGCCTGAAGTCGACTCCCGCCTCCCCGATCCCGTATGCGGTCGCGTTCGGGCTCCTGCCGAGCGTCCCTGCCCTGCACGCGAGCGACGAGTGGGCGCCGCTCTGGCTCACCGTCGCTGGAGCGGCGCTGGGTATCGCGGCGCACCTCGCGAACGTGCTGCCGGATCTCGCCGACGACGCCAGGACCGGGGTGCGCGGTCTGCCGCACCGCATCGGGGAGCCGGCCTCGCGCCGGGTCGCTGCCGCGGTGCTCGCCTGCGCCGTGGTCGTGGTGCTCCTGGGATCGGGGTTGCCGGCGGTGGTCGTCACCGTGGTCCTCCTCGCCGCCGCGGGATGCGTCGCGATGCTCCTCCTGGGGACCCCCGGGCGGGCGCTACCGGCGATCATGGCCCTGACGGTCGTCATCATCGCGGTCGCCGGTGGACGGATCGCGGGTTGACACGGGCCACTCTGCCTCACGGTCCCGAGTCTAGGTACGTGTGCGCCAGGGGACTGCCCGTTCCCGGGCGCCTACCCCCCCACGACGTAGGGTTGGAGAATGACCGAGACACCTGACACCGAGCGCACGAGCGACCAAGAGCAGGGGCAGTCCCACGTGACGTCCGGCAACGGCGACCGCATCGCCGTCGTCACCCCGACCGGGATGGGCATCGCGGACGTCCCCGCTCCGGGGGGCCACCCGGGCCAGGAGGGTGAGGCTGAGAAGGACGACGAGGACGGCCCCCGCAGGCCGACCGACCTCGTCGAGCAGCCCGCCAAGGTGATGCGGATCGGGTCGATGGTCAAGTCGCTCCTCGAGGAGGTGCGCAACGCCCCGCTCGACGAGGCGGGCCGCGGACACCTCGCCCAGGTGCACGCCCGC
>JAAYCP010000015.1 GCA_012729695.1 Actinomycetales bacterium
CATCCTGACGGACGCGCGACCATTCTCGGCGAGGAGACGCACGGAGCAGGTTCTCTCCGACTTTCTCTCCGACGACCTCGGACAAGGCTGCGCACCTGCCCGCTCAGGCCGGTTCGACGAGGTCGAAAGGCACGGTGAGAACGAGGTCGTCGATACGCACCTGGTACCGCGTCCGACCCACGGCCTCCACCTCCCCCGTCCTGCCGTGGTAGCGACCCTGGGCAACGATCCGTGCCAGAGCGCCGAGCCGCAGCGTCGGGCTCGTGGGTGCGGGAAGATCACCCTTCGACCTCAGCTCCGCCAGTGCAGTGGCGTACGACGGCGCATGAGAGAAGGAGTGACCTCGATAGGTCCATTCGAAGAGGTACCGCGGGTCGAAGCGACTCGAGCACTGCGAGCACGAGACCAGCCGGGTGGGGCGTTTGTGCCGTCGCACCTCGTGGCCGACCGGGCAGGTGCCGATGAACGGCGCAAGCTCACGGGCCGCCTCCGAGCTGAAGCACCGCTGGTCCGACGCTCCCAGCTCTCGGGCCTTCGCCCTCCACATCGCGTCATGCCCGTGCTCGTGGCCGACGAGCGCGTGGGCGATCTCGTGCAGGATCGTGTCGCGCACCTGATCCTCGTCGTGCACACGGGTCAGCGGCCCGCTCAGGGAGATCCGCCGCTGCTTGGGAAACATCGCCCCTGCCCGCGTCTTGGCGCGGTCGAGGCTGACGGTCCAGCCTTGCAGGCCGTGCTCGTCCATCAGTGCACGCGCCATGCGCAGCGCGGCTGAGGTCTGCATCAGCGACCCCCGGTCGAGCCGTCGCCAGTGAGGTCGGCATCGAGCAGGCCCGCCTGAGCGACGACGACCCCGACCTGGACCCGGTTGCGCGCGCCGAGCTTGGTCTGTGCGCTGGCCAGGTGGGTCTTCACCGTCGCCTCGCCGATGTAGAGCTCGGCCGCTATCTCGGAGTTGGTCCGTCCCGCAGCCACACGGCGGACGATGTCGAGCTCACGAGCGGTCAGCGCGCTGACCAGCTCGGCAGCGGCTCGTCGAGCCGACGCCTGCTCGTCATGCTGGAGGTGCTCGACCACCTGCCTCGCACTACGCGGCGACAGGGCTCCCTCCCCGGCCGCGACGTTGCGCACGGCCGAGATGATCTCTTGCGGCGCCGCTGTCTTCAGGAGAAAGCCGGCGGCTCCGGCATCCAGCGCGCGCAGCAGGATGTCGTCGTGGTCGAAGGTGGTGAGGACGATGACCTTCGGCGGCTGGTTCAGTCGGGCCAGCGCAGCCGTCGTGGTGATCCCGTCCTGCCGGCCCATGCGGACGTCCATGAGGATGACGTCCGGGAAGTGGCGGTGGACGGCATCGATCACTGCGTCACCGTCGTGCACCGAGCCGACGACAGTGATCTCGGGGTCGGCATCGAGAAGAAGCTCCAGGCCTCGGCACACCAGAGGGTCGTCGTCGACGAGGAGCACTCGCACGCTCACTGCGCCTCCTCCATCTGCCAGGTCGCCGGCGCCGGAGTGTCGGGACGGCGGGGCACCCAGGGCAGGTGGGCGGCCGCTCGGAACACCCGCTCCTCATCGACCCAGCAGCGCCACTGACCGTCCAGCTGTTCGACACGGGTGGCGATGCCGGACAAGCCGCCGCCGGCGACGACCTCTGCCGCTGCTGTGGGCAGGAGGTGATTCGCTGCCTCGATCTCCACCCCGCCCGCCGGTGTAGCACGCACGAGGATCCGCACGCCCATACCGGGCGCGTGCCGTCGAGCATTGGTCAGGAGCTCCTGCACGATGCGGAACGCACTGCGGCTGGTGAGATCGTCGAGCTCGTCGATGGACTCGAGCTGGACCGTCGACACGAGGGTCACACCCGTGCGGGAGGTCTCGTCGATGAGGAGCGCCATGTCGCGCAGGCTCGGGATCGAGTCCGCGACGTCCGGGCCGCCGGGCTTCCTGAGCATCGTCAACAGGCTGCGCAGATCAGTCATCGCCTGCTCGGCACCCCACCGGACCAGACCGGCGGACTCCCGCAGAGCGGGATCATCTCCAGCCCGCATCTGTAAGGCGCCGGCGTGGAGTGAGAGCAGCGAGAGCCGGTGGCCCAGAGCGTCGTGGACCTCCTGCGCCAGTCGTTCCCGCTCCGCCTGGCGGGCCAGCTCGTCGTTGAGGCCTGCGACCACCTGCTGATGCACCTGGTCCTCCTCGCGGGTGGCCAGGGTGCGCTGACGGTCCCGGACGAGCATCGCGATTCCGAACGAGGTTGCAGTCAGGGCGAGCGCGATCGCCAGCGTCGTCCACCAGGACAACGGCTCGAGGACTGCGCCCTCCCCCGGTGGGGCCAGGAGGAGCTGCCAGAAGGAGCCCTCCGTGCTGGTGGCACGCCCGTCCCGCCAGGTCGACGCCAGGGTCGCGAGGAAAGTCAGGCCGGCGACCCCGGCGACCACGCGGTCGAGCCGTCGCACCGCGAGGGACCCGAATGCGATGAGCGCAGCCACCGGGTCGAGCGGTAGGAGCAGGGTGACGGCTGCTGTGAGGAGGGCGACGTGCACCGGGTAGCGACGTCGCCAGGCCAGCGAGACAGCGATCAGGATGCCCGCGAGCCAGAGGAAGATGGACAGTCCGCCCGCCTGCTCGACCCCTCCGGGTCCGGACCGGCGGGCATCCCAGTTGGCGGCGGCCAGGGTCGAGCTGAAGACGGCAACGGGGACGTAGAAGACCCAGGTGCGCAGCGTCGGGCTGCGCAGGACCTCCTTCCAGCGTCCGGCGGCGCCTGTCGCCGGCCTTGGTGCAGTTGTCGTCATATCCCTGACTCTAGGACGCTGCGCCGACAGAGCTTCTCCCCCTATCGGCTCGCTGTCGTGTCGTGTCCCTCCCCCGATCGGCTTGACAGGTCTGACCAGTGGCCCGAGGACACGTCGGTGCACTCCGGGATGGACTGAGGACGTCACGAACCGACCACGAGGACAAGGAGATCCGCCATGACACAGAATCCAGTCACTCCCCAGCCACCGAGCACCGAGTGGCAGCCCACGAACCCGCCAGCGCCGGCACCACCGGAGAAGCAGAAGAGCTGGTTCGCCCGGCACAAGGTGCTCACCGCGATCCTCGCGCTCATCGTGTTCTTCGCCATTGCCGCCAACCTCGGCGGCGGAGGGGACGAGGGAGAGCCGGCCGCTGCTCCGACCGAGACCAGTGCAGCAGCAGTCGCCGACGACGCGACCGACGAAGCCGCGGACGCCTCGACGGAGGAGGGGACGGTCGAGGCGTCCGCAACCGAGGAGCCGGCCGCGCCCGAGCAGCCCGGCATCGGCGACGCTGTGCGGGACGGCAAGTTCGAGTTCGTCGTCACCGGAGTCGAGGACGGCGGGACCGAGATCGGCAGCGAGTTCCTCAGTGAGAAGGCCCAGGGCCGCTTCCATCTCATCCACCTCACGGTGACGAACATCGGCGACGAACCGCAGATGATGTCCGACAGCAACCAGCGGGTGAAGGACGAGCAGGGTCGCACCTTCGAGGCGAGCACGACAGCCGGGATCTACCTCGAGGACAACGACATGTGGCTCAAGGACATCAACCCGGGTAACACGCTCAGCGGGACGCTCGTCTTCGACATGCCAGAGGGTTCGACCCCGGTCGAGATCGAGCTCCACGACTCGATGTTCTCCGGCGGCGTCACGGTCAGGCTGAAGTAGCTGATCCGCACGCTCCACCGCGCCGAGGGCGTGGGCCAACCCGGCCCACGCCCTCGGTTCGCGATCAGCCCACTGCGGGTCGCATACACCTGTATCTGATCATCTTGACCAGTCAATGCCCGCTCCGGGCTGGCAGTTCGTACAGATTGTCTTGTCATGACTAGTCACGTTGCGACTAGTAATCCTAGGCGTAAGACTTGGGCAAAGACCTATCCCGAGAGGAGTCCGCGATGTCGCACCTGGCCGAGCCGTACCGGATCAAGATGGTGGAACCGCTGGTCGTGACGACCCGCGAGGAGCGGGAGGAAGCGATCGAGCAGGCGGGGTACAACACCTTCCTCCTGCCGTCGCAGAAGGTCTACATCGATCTGCTGACCGACTCCGGCACGAACGCGATGAGTGACCGGCAGTGGTCGATGATGATGCTGGGCGACGAGGCGTATGCGGGGTCCGTCTCGTTCGAACGGCTCCGCTCGGCGGTGGAGCAGAACTACGGCTTCCCCTTCACCGTGCCGACCCACCAGGGACGTGGAGCCGAGCACCTCATCAGCAAGATCCTCATCACGCCCGGACAGTACGTACCGGGCAACATGTACTTCACGACCACCCGCTACCACCAGGAGGCGGCCGGCGGGATCTTCGTCGATGTCGTCATGGACGAGGCACATGACCCCACGGCGGACCACCCGTTCAAGGGCAACATCGACCTCGCCAAGCTCGAGGCGCTCGTGGCCGAGCACGGCGCCGAGAAGATCGCCTACGTCAACCAGGCAGTCACCGTGAATCTCGCCGGCGGACAGCCGGTCTCGATGCAGAACATCCGCGAGGTGCACGAGTTCTGCCAGGCCCACGGCATCGTCCACTGGTCCGACGCGACCCGGCTGGCCGAGAACGCGTACTTCATCCAGCAGCGCGAGGACGGGTACCGGGACAAGAGCACCCGGGAGATCGCCAAGGAGATGATGAGCTACTTCGACGGCCTCACCATGTCCGGCAAGAAGGACGGTCTGGTCAACATCGGCGGCTTCCTCGCGATGCGCGATGAGTCGATCCTCGTCAAGGCCCGCGAGCTCGTCGTCGTCTACGAGGGCATGCCGTCCTACGGCGGCATGGCGGGCCGCGACATGGAGGCCCTGGCGCAGGGGCTGGTGGAGGCCCTCGACGACGACTACCTCGCCCACCGGGTCGGGCAGGTCACCTACCTCGGCCGTCGGCTCCAGGAGGCCGGGGTCCCGATCGTGACCCCGGTCGGTGGCCACGCCGTGTTCCTCGACGCCAGGGCGTTCCTCCCCCACCTCGCTCAGGACGAGTTCCCTGCTCAGGCCCTCGCGGCGGAGCTCTATGTGGAGTCGGGCGTGCGCTCGATGGAGCGTGGCATCGTCTCCGCCGGTCGGGATGAGAACGGTCAGCACCGCTATCCGCGTCTGGAGCTGGTACGCCTCACCATCCCCCGCCGGGTCTACACCGACCGGCACCTCGACGTCGTTGCCGATGCAGTCATCGCTCTCTATGAGCGCCGGGACGAGATCGGCGGCCTGCGGTTCGTCTACGAGCCGCCGTCGTTGAGGTTCTTCACTGCTCGGTTCGAGCCGCTCCCCGCCAAGCCCGTGGACAGTGCACTCGATGACGCCGTCCTGTCGCGGACGCGGCTGGCCCCGGAGTCGGTTCGGGCGTAACCCCGCGAAGCCAAAGCCTCTATCCTTCTCACAGCCACCGATCCGAAGGGATAGGGGTATCTGATGCCACTGGCTCCGGTGCCTGAGGAACTGAGGTACGTCCTCGTCGGCCGGGCGTGGGTGACTCCGGTCGTGGCTGAGTTGAGCCTCGAGCCGGCCGGCCGCCCGCTGGAGTTCCTGCCCGGGCAGTACGTCCTGGTCTGCGACGACGACTACCGCATCCCCCCGCGGTCGTACTCGGTCGCGAACGCACCGGACCCTTCCGGGGCGCTCACCCTGTTGGTCACCGACGTGGCTGAGGGAGTGACGAGCAGGTGGCTGACTCGGGACGCACCTCTCGGCGTAGCGCTCGTCGTCTCCGGCCCCTACGGCACCTTCCTGGCCGATCCGGACTCCGGTCGCCCCGTTCTCGGACTGGCCGGCGGCTCGGGGCTGGCCCCGATCCTGGCGCTGGCGGAGGATGCGATTCGTCGCGGGCTGCCGGAGCCTTTCACGCTGCTGTTCTCCGCGCGCACCGAGGAGCACCTGATCCACCACGCACGCCTGACCGCCTGGGACCAGGACCACGACAGGTTCCAATACGTCCGCACGCTCACCCGTGCCTCCGGTCCGCCGCCGACCGGCCACGTCCCCGACGTCCTGCCCGCGCTTCTGCCCGACCTGTCCCGGCACGACGTCTTCATCGCAGGCTCACCAGGATTCGTCGCAGCCTGCGTTGCGGTCGTGCGCGACCTCGGTTGCCCGCCCGGGGCGTTGCACACCGAGGAGTTCTATGCAGAACCTCAGCCCTGGGGAAGACTGGCGGATGAGGAGGTATGACGTGAGCGGCGCGGCTTCGACGATCTACACCAAGACCGGCGACGACGGCACGACCGGGCGGCTCTTCGGGGGTCGCGTCGGCAAGGACGACGCCCTGGTCGAGGCGTGCGGAGACACCGACGAGGCGGTCGCCGTCCTTGGCAGCGCGCGACGGGCCCTCCACGAGGATGGCCAGCTCGAGCTGTCCCAGCTGGTCCAGCGGCTGCAACGCGAGCTGTTCGTCGTTGGCGCTGACCTGATGACCAACCCACGCGCCCGGGACCGGGCCGCCCCAGGGCTGTCCCGGGTCACCCCGGACATGGTCGACGCCCTCGAACGTGCCATCGACGATCTCGTGGCCCGCCGCCCGCTGAAGCCGGTCTTCATCGTTCCGGGCGCTACGCGCGCCTCGGCCGCCATCGACGTAGCCCGCGCCGTCGTGCGGCGGGCCGAGCGGCACACCATTCGCGCCGCGCGAGCCGGAGCCGACGTCTCCGACCAGGTCGTCGTCTACCTCAATCGGCTCAGCGACCTGCTGTTCGTCCTCGCCCGCCATGCCGCCGGAGAGGTCGACGAGCCCCCCAGCCATGAATGAGCCACTCCCCCAGCGGCCCTGCCGCCCGCGAGGGGCTGATGACGGAGGAGTATGCGGTGGGCCGGTGGCGGAGTAGCAGCGCCGAGGTGCGGCGAGGAACATGAAGAGACTCCTGAAGGTCCTCATGTGGCTGGCGCTGGCCATGGTCGTGGTCGTGGCGCTGGTGATTGCGGGCAGCTACGTCAACCACCGGGTCCAGACGCCGCGTGAAGAGGCTGCTCATCCCCCGCCGGGACAGCTCGTAGCGGTCAATGGTCATCGTCTCCACGTCTACGCGGAGGGGCAGGGGCAGTCGACTCTCGTCTTCCTGTCCGGCAGCGCAACCGCCGCACCGGTGCTCGACTTCAAGGGCCTGTACAGCCGCCTCTCGGACGAGTACCGCACGGTCGTGGTCGAACGCGCTGGGTACGGCTGGAGCGATGACAGCGGTGGTGTCGCACGGGACATCGAGACGGTCGTGGAGGAGAGTCGGTCTGCGTTGCGCTCGGCCGGTGAGAGCCCGCCGTACGTCCTGCTGCCGCACTCGATGAGCGGTCTGGAGGCGCTGCACTGGGCCAGTCGTCATCCCGATGAGGTGGTCGCCATCGTGGGCCTGGACCCCTCCACCCCGCGCATCTACGAGGAGCCGCCGCCATCAGGCCTGATGCTCTCCATGATCAGCCTTGCCGGAAGGACGGGGCTGATCCGGCTGGCTCCGTCGCTCTGCCGCGAGACTCCTGCGATCCGTCACCTGGATGCGGAGGAGGCCGACGCATACTGCTCGTTGGTGTATCGGCGCACGCTCACGGACGACATGCGCGCCGAGATCGACATCACTCAGGCCAACGCCGATGCCGTTGCCGCCGAGGGCATTCCGGACGTGCCGATGTACCTCTTCATCTCCACCGGTGAGGGTCTCCCGGTGGGGTGGGTCGAGGTCCTCATGGAGTACGCCGAAGCGGCGGGTGGACGGTACGAGCGGCTCGACGTCGGGCACTACGTGCACGGCGAGGACCCCGATGTGATCGCCACCCGGACCCGGGACTTCCTGCACGAGCTCGGCCTCTGAGCCCTGGCTCGAGTGCCCGCGGGCCCTGTGGGCGGAGGATGCCTGAGACGACAGCCTGGGGGAAGGCAGCACGAGCCGAAGGGCGTCGTGGGCTCGGGAGTCGGGCCCTCGGAAGACGCTCAGAGCCACCCGCGCTCCCGGGCCAGCCGGGCCGCCGCCGTGCGGTTGGACGCGCCGAGCTTGTGCAGGGCCTCGGAGAGGTAGTTGCGGACCGTGCCCTCGGACAGATGCAGGTGGGCCGAGATCTCGGCATTGGTCAGGCCGTCCTCGACGAGGCGAAGCGCTTGGCGCTCCCGGTCCGTGAGGGGATCCTGCTCGGCCCATGCGTCGACGGCGAGTGCCGGGTCGATGACCCGGCCACCACCGTGAACCGTGCGGATGGCCTCGGCCAGGACGCGCGAGGGGGCGTCCTTGAGCAGGTAGCCGCCGACCCCGGCCTCAAGAGCACGGCGCAGGTAGCCGGCGCGCGCGAAAGTGGTGACGATGACGACCTTCGTCGGCCGCCGACGGCGTTGGATCTCCGCTGCCACGTCCAGGCCGGTGCGGCCGGGCATCTCGATGTCGGTGACGAGGATGTCCGGGCGGAGGGAGTCGGCGAGCCGGAGCGCGTCGTCACCGTTGTCGACCGTTCCGAGGACCTCGAGATCCGTCTCCAGGGCAAGCAGGGTGCCCAACGCGCCGAGGACCATGCGCTGGTCCTCGGCGAGCAGGACAGAGATCGTCACTGACCGGCTCCCGCTGTCTGGGCCGGTCGCTCTGAGGTGTCGCGCGGCAACCGCACGAGGAGCGACGTACCGGCTCCGGCAACACCGGCTGATCCGGTGCGCAGATCGACACTGCCACCTAGCGCGCTGATCCGTTCGCGCATGCCGGTCAGGCCACTTCCCGGCGGTCCGCTCGTGCCGCGGCCGTCATCGGTGACCTCGAGCTCGACATCGGCGCGGGTCGCGTGCGCGCGGACCCTGATCCGGTGGGCGTCGGCGTGGCGCAGGACGTTGGTGACGGCCTCCCGTAGGGCGAGTGCGAGAGCTGCTTCATGATCAGCCGGGAGGGCGGGGAGGTTGACGTTGGCGTCGACGGCTACTCCGGCGGCCGTCAACGCCCGCTGCGAGCTGACCAGCTCGGCACCGAGGCCCTTCGCCCGGTAGCCCGCGACGGCGGTGCGCACCTCGCCCAGTGCAGTCCGGGCGGTCTGCTCGACCTCCCGCATCTCCTGAGCAGCCCGGTCGTGGTCGGCCGGCAGGAGCCGGGAGGCGAGCTCTGCCTTGAGGACGATGACGGACAGCGTGTGCCCGAGGAGGTCGTGCAGGTCACGGGCGATGCGCTCGCGTTCAGCGATCGCGGCCAGCCGCTCGATCTCCTCGTCCGCACGGCGCAGCTGGGCCTGGGTTCGGCTGCGTTCGCTGTCGAAGATCGAGGTCGCGCCGATCACCAGGACGAGCATGATGACCGGCACGACCGCGAGGAACCGCCATGGCATCGGCGCACGGGAGAGGAGGAAGGTTGCGCCCGCGAGCCCGGCGAGGACGCCGATCGTCAGGACCGCACGCCGCACCGGTGCGATACGACCCGCCAGGGCGGCGGCATAGACGATGAAGACACCTGCAGCAGAATTCATCGGTGTCCCCACGACTCCCAGCGCCGCCATGGCGGCGAGGAGGATGGTCAGCCGTCGTTGGTCCCGTTCCGCGAGCCCGATCCGATACAGCGGGAGGAACACTGCGACCATCGCTGCTGTCGCCACCCAGTTCACGAGGGTCGCGTCCGGGTCCAGGGTGGGCTGGAACAGCAGGGCGAAGAGGTACACCAACCACAGGTACGGGGCGTAGCGGGTGATGCGCTGGTTCACCGGAGCTTCTCATCTCATCCGTAGGTGCGTCCCTCATCGCGCCGGTAGCCCCAGGATGCCACAAGGAGGAACAGCACCGTGAAGGCCAGCACCGCCGCTGCGTGCACGACTGGTGAGCCTCCCTCCGATGCTCCGATCGTCCCCAGGGCGAGCTGGACGAAGTGGTAGGGCGGAAGGAACGGGGCCACCGACTGCACCACCTCGGGAAGCTCGCTGATCGGGATCCAGAGACCCGACGCGAACGCCATGGGCAGCCATGCGAGGTTGAGCACAGCCGGTGCGGAGTTCGGGCCGACCAGGTAGCCGAACGCCAGGCCCATGGCCGAGAACGGCAGCGCACCGGCAATGAGGGCGAAGGAGACGGCGATCCACTGGCCGGCACTCAGTCGCACTCCACCGACGATGGCGCCGAGGGCGGACATGGCTATGACGATGATCGTCGCGATGGCCAGGCTCATCAGCACCTTGGCGACGAAGTACGCCAGCGGGGGCATGGGCACGACGCGCTTGAGCCGCATCCAGCCCTGTCCACGCTCGACGGCGACCGACACCCCGAATCCGAAGAGTGCGGCTCCGATGACACCGAACGCTCCATAGGTGACGAGCATGTAGGTGGTGGCCCCGACCCCACGCGAGCTCTCCCCCCCGAACGCGATCCCGAAGATGACGTAGAACATCAGCGGAAGAGCGATGGTGCTGGCGGCGAAGATCGGGATCCGCAGCAGCTTGAGCAGCTCCTGCCACGCCTCGGTCCGGTACACCCGTAGCGCCTGGC
>JAAYCP010000125.1 GCA_012729695.1 Actinomycetales bacterium
CTCGGCCCCTACCTTCGCGCTCCCTGCTCAGATGTCGTGTTTCCTTGCTACGCCATCTGGCACCTCACGCTCCGGCAGGTGCCTCGTACCTCGGCCCCTACCTTCGCGCTCGCTGCTCAGATGTCGTAGTACATCTCGAACTCGTGCGGGTGCGGCCGGAAACGGATCGGGTCGATCTCGTTCTTGCGCTTGTACTCGATCCAGGTCTCGATGACGTCCTTGGTGAACACGTCGCCCTCGAGGAGGAACTCGTGGTCGGCCTCGAGCGCGTCGAGGACAGCCGGCAGCGAGCCGGGGACCTGCTCGATCTCAGCGTGCTCCTCCGGGGGCAGCTCGTAGAGGTCCTTGTCGATCGGCTCCGGCGGCTCGATCCGGTTGCGGATCCCGTCGAGGCCGGCCATGAGCTGCGCGGCGAAGGCGAGGTACGGGTTGCACGACGGGTCCGGGACGCGGAACTCGATGCGCTTGGCCTTCGGGGAGGTTCCCGCGATCGGGATGCGGATGCAGGCCGAGCGGTTGCGGGCCGAGTAGACCAGGTTGACCGGTGCCTCATAGCCGGGGACCAGGCGGTGGTAGGAGTTCACCGTCGGGTTGGTGAAGGCGAGCACCGCGGGAGCGTGCTTGATGAGACCGCCGATGTACCAGCGGGCGATGTCGGAGAGGCCGCCGTAGCCGCGCTCGTCGTAGAACAGCGGCTCGCCGTCCTTCCAGAGCGACTGGTGGGTGTGCATACCCGAGCCGTTGTCACCGAAGATCGGCTTCGGCATGAAGGTGGCGGACTTGCTCGCCTCCCAGGCGGTGTTCTTGACGATGTACTTGAACTTCATCATGTCGTCGCCGGAGTGCAGCAGGGTGTTGAACCGGTAGTTGATCTCCTGCTGACCACCGGAGGCCACCTCGTGGTGCGAGCGCTCGACGGTCAGGCCGACCTCGGCGAGGTTGAGACAGATCTTGTCGCGCAGGTCAGCGAAGTGGTCGGTGGGGGAGACGGGGAAGTACCCACCCTTCATCCGCGGCTTATAGCCCTTGTTGCCACCCTCCTCGACCGCGCCGCTGTTCCACACGGCGGCCTTGGTGTCGATGAAGTAGTAGCCGGCGTTGGCCTCGGTCTTGAACCGGACGTCGTCGAAGATGAAGAACTCCGCCTCGGCGCCGAAGTAGGCGGTGTCGGCGATCCCGGTCGACTTCAGGTAGGCCTCGGCCTTCGCGGCGATGTTGCGCGGGTCGCGGGAGTAGGGCTCGTCGGTGAACGGGTCGACGATCGAGAAGTTCATCACGAGCGTCTTCTGCGCGCGGAAGGGGTCGATGTATGCGGTGGCCACGTCGGGCAGCAGCTTCATGTCCGACTCGTGGATGGCCTGGAAGCCGCGGATCGAGGATCCGTCGAAGGCCTGACCGACGGTGAAGAAGTCCTCGTCGAGTGAGTGTGCCGGGACATTGAAATGCTGCATGATGCCGGGGAGGTCGCAGAATCGAATGTCGACGAACTGCACGTCCTCGTCCTTGATGAACTGCAGGACCTCTTCTGGGCTGCTGAACACTGGTGTTCCTTCCAAACGTGGGGCATTGCGCACGGACCTTGGCGAGCCATGGAGAGGACGCCCTCGAACCGGTGCGGTGGTCTCCACAGTAGTGAGCGTCGGTATCGCGACCGTGACTCGCGTGTTTCGCGCGTGTTAAGCCCTGGGCCGTGTGAAAGGTCCCTGCAAGGCACCCATAGGCTGGCTCTCGTGTCGTCTTCCCCTGCCGCCCCAGCGGGCGACTACCCCGGTGCCGCACTCGGCCTTCGGCCCACCGGCCCTGGCTCACTCGCTTCCTTCCCGCGGAGAGCATTGGCGGCCGTGATCGACTGGCTTCTCTCCCTGCTCATCGTGGTCGGCCTCTTCGACGTGTCACCGAGCGCCGGCGGGATCGACTCACTGGTCCCGCTCGGCGTGTTCCTCCTCATGCACCTGCTGCTCGTCGGAACCCTCGGCACGACGATCGGTCACCGGGTGATGGGTATCGAGGTGCGGTCCCAGAACGGAGGTGCGGTGACACCCACGCAGACTGCGATCCGCACGCTCATGGTGGCGCTGTTCCTCCCCGCAGTCCTCTCGTCGGCGGACGGACGGGCATGGCACGACCGCGCCGCCGCCGCGATGACCATCCGCGTGCGCTGACGGCGCTGACTACCGTCCGCGCAGCGCCTTGCGGCTCATCCGCACCTTGGTCGGGTCGACGCCGGCGGGGAGGGCGTCGCGCATACCGGGAAGCGACTTGAGTCGCTTGTTGACCACGGAGGTCTCCTCCTTGGTCAACACGGGCTTGAGCCGCTGCATCGCCCGGACCAGCTTGCGGACCCGGATATCGCCCTCGCCCTCACCGATGGTGATGAGGTGGACGGGCACGCCGGGGGCCACGCGCGAGACCTTCTTGCGCTCGGCCTCGAGGAGCCTGGTGACCCGGGGCTTCGGGCCTTCACCGATGAGGACCACACCCGGGCGGCCGAGCGCGCGGAACACCACGGCGGCGTTCGAGAGGTCCATCTGCCGGTTCTGCACATCGGCGGCGACGGGCTCCTGGGAGTAGTACCACCCGCGTCGGATCGTGGAGAGCGCCTGGCCTGCCGCGCCCGTTCTGCCCTCGATAGCTCCGTACATCGCCTTGTTGGCGCGGACGTTGAGCACGATCATCGCGGCCAGCATCATGAGCGGCAGCGCGAAGAAGACGGCCCAGATGGGTCGCCCGAGCCAGAGACCGCCGACGAGCAGCGAGACCACAAGTGCGCCCAGGGCGGCGGCGAGCATCCACCAGCCGACGTTCGGGTCCAGGCTGCGGATCGCCTTGTAGCCCTGCCGGATCTGAGCGATGCGGCCGGGCTGCTTCGGTGTGGCGCCGTCGGTAGAGGACGACTTCTTGCGGAAGGCCATAGCGGTCAGGATACGTTCTGCTGGGCGCGGGCGACCAATGTGGCCGCCTCTTGGCGGGCCGGCTGGTCGAGGTTCTCACCGAGGTGGGACAGGTGCTCCGGGATGGGACGACCCCAGGTCCGCATGGCCTGGGCCCACAGTCGGCCGGCACGGTAGGACGATCGCACGAGCGGTCCGGCCATGACGCCCTTGAAGCCGACGCCGGTCGCGAACTCGCTCCAGTGGACGAACTCCTCCGGCTTCACCCACCGGTCGATCGGGTGGTGCAGCTTGGAGGGTCGCAGGTACTGGGTGATGGTGAGGATGTCACAGCCGGCGTCGTGGAGGTCCACGATCGCCTGCTCGATCTCGTTGTCCATCTCGCCCATGCCAAGGATGAGGTTCGACTTCGTGACGAGCCCGGCCTCCCGGGCCATCGTCAGCACCCGCAGGGACTTGTCGTACGTGAACGCCGGACGGATCCGGCGGAAGATCCGCGGAACGGTCTCCAGGTTGTGCGCGAACACCTCGGGGCGGGCGTCGAAGACCTGGCCCACGAGAGCCGGCTCGGCACCGAAGTCAGGGGGCAGGATCTCCACCCCGGTGTTCGGGTTCAGCTCGTGGATCTTGCGGATGGTCTCGGCATAGAGCCAGGCGGCGCCGTCGGGCTGGTCGTCGCGTGCGACGCCGGTGACGGTCGAGTAGCGCAGTCCCATCTCACGCACCGACTCCGCCACACGCCGCGGCTCGTCCAGGTCGAGGGGGCGGGGACGACCCGTGGCGATGTCACAGAAATCGCAACGACGTGTGCAGATGTCGCCACCGATGAGGAACGTCGCCTCGCGGTCCTCCCAGCACTCGAAGATGTTGGGGCAGCCCGCCTCCTGGCAGACAGTGTGCAGACCCCCGGATGACACCCGACCCTTCATCGCCGAGTACTCGGGCCCCATCTTCGCCGTCGTTCGGATCCACGACGGCTTGCGCTCGATAGGGGTCTCGGCATTGCGCGCCTCCACGCGGAGGAGCTTGCGGCCTTCGGGTGCGACAGTCACCGGTTCAGTCTAGGTGAGGTGCTCAGGACCCCTGCCGGCCGAGAACCTCGATGAGGTGCTTCTCGGCGTAGGGCAGCACGTCCTGCACCGAGACCGGGCGCCCCGCCTCGAGCGTGAGTGAGGAGACGCCGGCATCGGAGATGCCGCACGGCACGATGACATCGGCCCAGCCGAGATCGTTGTCGCAGTTCAGGGCGAAGCCGTGCATCGTCACCCGGCGGCTGACCCGCACCCCGATGGCCCCCAGCTTGCGGTCCGGACCGCGCTCGTCCTCCCGGACCCAGACCCCGGTGCGGCCATCGACACGTTCCACCGCGACGTCGAACTCCGCGCACGTGCGGATCATGACCTCCTCGAGGCGACGGACGTGGGCCACCACATCGATCGGCACCTCGGGGAGCGCGACGATGGGATACCCGACGATCTGTCCCGGACCGTGCCAGGTGATCTTCCCGCCGCGGTCCACGTCGATGACCGGCGTGCCGTCGAGCGGGCGCTCGTGCGCCTCGGTCCGCTTGCCCGCCGTGTACACGGCTGCGTGCTCGAGAAGGAGAACGGTGTCGGGGGCGGTACCCGCGACGACCTCGGCGTGCACCTCGCGCTGGCGCTCCCAGGCCTGCTCGTAGTCGACGAAGTCAGGGGCGAACCCGAGGTGGACGATGCGCATCCACCCAGGCTAGCCGAGGTGCGCCGGCAGCATCCGAGGCTCGATCCGCTCCTCGTGCGCCCGGCCGTCGGCACCCTTGCGCACGATGTAGGCCGCCTTGCCCTCGACGTCGCTCACCGCCTCCACCAGCGTGGTCCC
>JAAYCP010000126.1 GCA_012729695.1 Actinomycetales bacterium
ATGGTTTCGGCCAGGTAGCTCAGTTGGTACGAGCGTCCGACTGAAAATCGGAAGGTCGGCGGTTCGACCCCGCCCCTGGCCACCAGCCAAGCCGCAGGTCACAGCGTTCCAGCATGGTGTTGGGCACCTCCTCGGAGTACGCGCTTGCTAACACTCTGCTAACACGGCTCCAGCCACGCTACTCCTGGGGAGTCGGACTCAGCACGTCGGCGGCCAACGACGAATGCAGTCACTCGCCCTGCCGGTCACGCCGAAGAGCGACTGGAGCGTGCGACGGTTCCCTACGGCGCATGGCCATCGGAACAGCCTCTCCGAGGATGAAGGCACCGAGTCGCGGCGCGAGCAGGGGTCCGCGACGGATTCACTCTCCCCACGGGGGCGACGGTCGGAACGCCAGGCACGCTACAGAGCCGACGGTGGCTGTCGGAAATCCTGGCGGGGTGCTCCGGAAGCAATAGGTCGGGAACGGTCACATCAATCGATTGAGGGTTGGCCAGCAGCTGATAGAGCAGGGAGCGTTCGGCTGTCCTTGGGTCGCGGCGCCCGACGATGCGGCAGACTCAGACATCCCAAACGCCAAGGTCCGCCTACGATAGTGCTCCTGACCGTGGACGTCAGTAGTCAACAGAGGCTCGACTCTGGGGGTAGCAGGATATTGGCTCATCGGCCTGACCCACGTTGTTCCTCACGCGCGACTGTCCCACGTGCAGCCCCTTGTGCGGGCAGATCACGCAGTCCGGTCGGTACTACGACCGTCGCACGCCCGTGCATCGCGAGCGGGGTGAGCGCGAAGAAGGGCGTGGGCACGAGATCGTCCACTAAGGCATGTGAAACAACAACTGTCCACAGGTCACCCCTACAACGGCCAGAGCAATAGTCAAGACCTGTGGATCGGCGTGTCACGCGACTTGCTGCTCACCTCCTGATTCGTGGTCGTGCTCGCCGGGTTGTTCGTCGTCGCGTTCGACGAGGACGCCGTTCTTGAACGTCGCGCCGGCGCGGACGAGCGCGACGAGGTGTGGTGCATTGACGGCACGCCACCTGGCTTGGGCGGACTCGATGAGCTTGAACGCCATCGCGATCCCAGCCGCTCTCGAGCCGGGTCCCTTGGTGACGCGCTGACGCAGCCGTACGGTCGCGAACGTCGACTCGATCGGGTTGGTGGTGCGCAGGTGGACCCAGTGCTCGGCCGGGTAGTCGTAGAACGCCAGGAGCACGTCGAGGTCGTCGGTGATCTTCGCGACCGCCTTGGGCCACTTCGCGCCGTAGTCGGCGGCGAACGCCTTGGCAGCTTTCTTGGCGTGGTCCTTGTCCTCGGCGTTCCAGATCTCCGCGAGCGCCGTCTTCGCGCCCGGCTGAGCCGACTTCGGCAACGCGTTCAGGACGTTGGCGATCTTGTGGAACCAGCACCGCTGCTCCCGGGTCTCGGGGAACACGGTGCGGACCGCGGCCCAGAACCCGAGCGCCCCGTCACCGACTGCGAGTACCGGGGCGCGCATCCCGCGGCGCTTGGCCGAGCGGAGCAGGTCGGCCCAGGACTCGGTGGACTCGCGGTGCCCGTCCTCGAGCGCGATCAGCTCCTTGCTGCCGTCGGCACGGACGCCGATCATCGCCAGCAGGCACACCTTGTCCTGCTCGAGGCGGACCTTGAGGTGGATGCCGTCGACCCACACGTACACGTAGTCGGTCTCGGCCAGAGACCGCTTGTTGAACGCGGTCGCCTCGTCTTGCCAGTCCTTGGTCAGCCGGGTGATGGTCGCCGGCGACAGGCCGTGGCTGGTTCCGAGGAACTCGCTCAACG
>JAAYCP010000127.1 GCA_012729695.1 Actinomycetales bacterium
GACGTAGGGACGCGCGGGAATGCTCCCGTTGGTGGAGCGCCGAAGTTGTGGGTGGTCGAGCGTGCGTTGGAGTGCGCGCTGACACTCCCGTTGGTAGAGCGTCGAAGTTGTGGGTGGTCGAGCGTGCATTGGGGACCCGGAGACCTCGGTCGAACGGCCGGTCATCGGGCCCACGGACGCCTGGAAATAGGAATCTGCGCAGGTCCTGGCGCATACTAGGGGGTCGTGCGCGGGCGCCCGACACGTGGGTCTGCCCGCTGACCGGGTGGGTACCACGCTCGGCAGGTTCAGGCCAAGCCCCCTCGGATCCCCGCCATACCGGACCGACCGGACCATCCCCTGACCCTCCTCCACCCGATCAGATCAGCAGCCACGGAAGCGATATGCAGCAGAACTCCACGGAACCGGACCTGGCCTGGGACGTGCCGACGACGACCGAGTCGGCGCCCCCGCGACGTCGGCGGAAGGGCTGGCTCTACGGATTCCTCGGCACGCTCGTTGTCCTGCTGGCCGCCTACGTGGGTCTGGCCTACTACCTGAGCACGGTCGTGCCGGGCTCGGCGTTCGTCGGGGGAGTCGACGTCGGCGGGACCTCGCCTGCCGAGGCCGAGCGACGTGTGGCGAGCCAGATCGCCACCCTGGAGGCCCAGCCGGTGACGGTGAGCCTCGAGGGTGAGTCGTTCGAGCTCGACCCGGACCGCGCCGGTCTGCGGATCGACGCCGACGCAACGCTGGAGGGTCTGACGAGGTTCACCCTCGACCCCCGCGCAATCGTCGAGCACATCTCCGGGACCACGGAGCGGGACTTCGTCCTGGCCGTGGACCAGGAGGCCCTGACCAAGGCCGTCAGTGCCGGTGCCGCAACGGTTGATCGCGACCCGGTCGAGGGCACGGTCGACCTCGTCGAAGGCGAGGTCGACGTCGTCGAGCCCGTGCCGGGTCTTGCAGTGGACGTCGCAGGGACCACCGACCGGATCCTCGAGGTCTGGCCGGGCGAGCGTGAGCTGGAGGCCGCCGGTGGCCCGGTGGAGCCGGAGACCCCGGCCGCCGCCTTCGCCGCGTTCAGGACCGACTTCGTCGAGAAGGCGCTCGCGGGTCCGCTCACCGTCAAGGTGGGCGAGGAGTCCTTCGAGGTCCCGCCGGAGCAGGTCGCCTCGTTCCTCAAGGTCACCGTCGCGGACGGTGCGATCACTCCGGAGGTGGACGAGGAGGCTCTCACCCCCGTGCTCGAGGAGGCCGGTGAGACCGCCGGTGTCCTCAAGGAGCCGAAGGACGCCCGGGTCACCTTCAGCGGTACCACGCCGTCGGTCGAGCCGTCCCGCACCGGGGTGGACATCAAGGTCGAGGGCCAGGGCGACGCCGTGCTCGCGGCCCTGACGGCCGACGACCGGGCAGTGACGTTCGAGCCGGTCATCACGGAGCCGAAGTTCACGACCGAGACGGCCCAGGCGACCCTGCCGAAGGAGCGCATCTCGAGCTTCACCTCGAACTACACGCCGGCACCGCGCGCCCGCAACATCCAGACCGCGGCACGCGCCCTCAACGGCACGTATGTCCCGCCCGGCGCCCAGTTCAGCCTCAACCGCGTGCTCGGCAAGCGCACCCCGGAGCGTGGCTACGTCCAAGCCGGCACGATCGTCAACGACCGGATCGTCGACAACTACGGCGGCGGTGTCTCCCAGGTGTCGACCACTGTCTACAACGCCGCCTACTTCGCCGGTGTCGAGTTCAACGAGTTCCGGGCCCACTCGTTCTACATCTCCCGCTACCCCGAGGGACGGGAGGCGACCCTCGACTGGAACAGCATCGACAACCGGTGGACGAACAACACCAAGGGCGGCATCCTCGTCCGCGCCTGGGCGGACGACTACTCGATCACCGTCGAGTTCTGGGGCACCAAGACCTTCGACGTGAGCACCGTGAAGTCGCCGCGGCGCAATATCGTCCAGCCCCGCGAGATCGTCGACGACAGCCCGCGGTGCGTGACGCAGATCCCCCAGCCCGGCTTCGACGTCACGGTGACGCGGATCATCAAGCAGAACGGCCGGGAGATCAAGCGGGAGAACGTGCACACGCACTACGACCCGCAGAACAAGGTCACCTGCACGCACCCGAACGCGCACTAGCCAGGTCGGCTCCTCACGGAGCCTGCCAGGGTCGCCCGTCACGCGCTCGGAGCGGCCTCAGCGGCGGCTTCACCCGCCGCATCGTCCGGCGCCGCCGAGCTGAGGTATGCGTATCGATGGTGGGTCGTGAACCCCACCGTCTCGTAGAGCGGGATCGCAGCCGTGTTGGAGGCCTCCACCTGCAGGTGGAGTGACACGCAGCCACGGGCGGCGGCCTCCTGCGCGAGGATGCCGAGGAGCTGCCGTGCCACGCCGCGAGCGCGGTGCTCCGGGTCGACCCACATCGCGCCGATCCCGCCCCAGCCCGCGCTGATCCCGAGCCGGGCGATGCCGATCGGGGCACCATCCCGACGGGCGAGCGCGAACCGTTGCGCCGGCGAGCCGTGCAGGAGCGCGTCCGCCGCGTCCCGGTCGGCCGCGCGTGAGCGGCTGAGGAGCCCGAACCACGCGTCGCTCATCCGGTCGGCGACCTCGACGACGACACCGGCCCCGGTCGGCAGTGAGGCACCCGCGGTGTGAGCGGCGCCGGCGGAACCGTCGGTACCGGGACCGACAGCCTGGGCCACAACCGTGCGGGTGGCCGCCGTCATGACGAGCACCGGCTCCGAGGGGGTCCAGGCTGCCTCGAGCGCCCGACGTGCCACGTCGTCCTCCTCCAGCCCTGCTCCCGAGGGGAAGGGGAGGCCGAGCCGGGGGACCAGGCCGCGCACCGCATACCAGGTGCTCACCGTCTCCAGCGCCTCGGCGAGGGGAACGCCTGGCCGGCCGACGACGAGAGCGGAGTTGGCGCGCTGCGTGAAGCCGTGTGCGGAGCGCAGCATCCAGTCGCCGAGGTGCTCCCGCTCGACGGGCGGCCAGGACCCGACCATGACCCGCTCGAGGTCCTCGATCGAGAGCGCGCGGTGCGGCGCGCCCCGGCGCGACGGCCGCGGGGGGATGATCCGCGTGGCGACCACCGCGCTGCGCGGCACGATCACCCTGCCCCGATCCGAGTCCACCACCACCTGCGCCTCGCTCGCCTCGACCAGCATGCCGATGACGTCGGTGAACCGCGCTCCCGTGGTGGGGTCGGGGACGGGCAGCTCGTAGCGGACGACGACTCGGGAGTCGGCGGGATGACCATGGTCCCGATCGAGCGGCATGGACGGCATAGTATGTGCGCCATGACGTACGTGATTGCCGAGCCCTGTGTTGACCTCAAGGACAAGGCCTGCGTCGACGAGTGTCCCGTTGACTGCATCTACGAGGGTGAGCGGATGCTCTACATCCACCCTGACGAGTGCGTCGACTGCGGCGCCTGCGAGCCGGTCTGCCCGGTCGAGGCGATCTACTACGAGGACGACACTCCCGAGGAGTGGGCCGACTACTACAAGGCCAATGTCGAGTTCTTCGACGACCTCGGCAGCCCCGGCGGAGCGGCGAAGATGGGCCTGATCCCGAAGGACCACCCGCTCGTCGCCGCCCTCCCGCCCCAGCAGCACGACGACTGAGACAGGACCGGCAGCGCTCGACGAGCCTCTCGGATGCGGACCCTTCCGGACTTCCCCTGGGACTCGCTCGTTCCCTATCGGGAGCGGGCGAGTGCCTTTTCATCGATCTCCTCCGACGACCCCGGCGGTCTCGTCGACCTCTCTGTCGGCACGCCGGTGGACCCGACACCTGCCGTCGTGCAGCGGGCCCTCATCGACGCAGCGGACGCCCCCGGATACCCCCAGACCTACGGCACCCCCGACCTGCGTGAGGCGGTCGCCCTCTGGTTCGAGGCGCGCCGAGGGGTCCCGGACCTCGACCCTGCCGGGGTGCTTCCGACCATCGGCTCCAAGGAGCTCGTCGCCTGGCTGCCCACCTTGCTCGGCATCGGACCGGGTGACATCGTCGCCTTCCCGCGCGTCGCATACCCGACCTATGACGTGGGCGCCCGGCTCGCCGGCGCGACTCCGGTCGCCGCCGACGCGACGACCGCCTTCGGTCCGCTGACGGCCGCCACGACCCCGAAGCTGCTGTGGCTCAACTCCCCGTCGAACCCGACCGGCAAGGTCCTCGGCATCGAGCACCTCGCGAAGGTCGTCGGGTGGGCGCGCGACCACGGCATCGTCGTGGCGTCCGACGAGTGCTACGCCGAGCTCGACTGGCGTCCCAAGGAGGAGCGTGGGCGCACCCCGACGACGCCGAGCATCCTCGACCCGCGGGTGACCGGCGGCTCTCACGAGGGTCTGCTCTGCGTCTACTCGCTCTCGAAGCAGTCGAACCTCGCCGGGTACCGCGCCGCGTTCGTCGCCGGCGATCCTCGGCTCGTCACGGAGATCCTCGAGATCCGCAAGCACGCCGGGATGATGATGCCCTGGCCGGTCCAGCGGGCGATGGTCGCCGCCCTCGCCGACCACGACCACGTGGCCGAGCAGAAGACACGGTATGCGGGGCGCCGGTCCCGCTTGATCCCTGCGGTCGAGCGGTTCGGCCTGCGGATCGACGACTCCGAGGCGGGGCTGTACCTCTGGGCCAGCGCCGACGAGGACTGCTGGGTGACGATCGGGCGCCTCGCCGAGCTCGGCATCCTCGCGGCACCCGGAGCCTTCTACGGACCGGCGGGGGAGAGGCACGTGCGCATCGCTCTGACCGGCACCGACGAGCGGATCGCGGCGGCCGCAGCTCGCCTGTCAGGAGCCGCTGAGGGCTGAGCCCTCCTACCGTGCGGCGCGGCGGGGAGTCCCGCGCAGTCCCGGCATCCCCGGTGCTCCGTCGCCGACGGTGGAACCTGATGCACGCGGCTCCGCCAAGGACGGCGTCTGCTGCATGGACCCGGACTTCGCAGCCTCCTTGACCACGGGATAGGGTCGATCGCAAACGACGACCCCTGTCGACTCGAGGGCGACTGGCGCGACACCAGGCGGCACGTGGACCCTCGACGAAAAGCGAAGGATCCACGTATGACTGACGCGAACTCTGGCGCCACCCTCACAGCGGGTGGGAAGAGCCTCGACCTCCCACTCATCACAGCGACCGAGGGCAACGGTGGCTACGACATCTCCGCCCTGCTCAAGGAGACCGGCAACGTCACCCTCGACGCCGGCTTCGTCAACACGGCCAGCTGTACGAGCGCCATCACCTACATCGACGGCGACGCGGGCATCCTGCGCTACCGCGGCTACCCGATCGAGCAGCTCGCGAAGTCCTCCTCGTTCCTCGAGGTGTCCTACCTGCTCATCTACGGCGAGCTGCCGACCGAGCAGGAGCTCGACGACTTCACCAACCGGGTCCGCATGCACACGATGCTCCACGAGGACCTCAAGGCGTTCTTCAACGGCTTCCCGCGCCATGCGCACCCGATGCCGGTGCTCTCCTCCGCGGTCTCGGCCCTGTCGACCTTCTACCAGGACAGCCTGGACCCCTTCGACAGCGAGCAGGTCGAGATCTCGACCATCCGCCTCCTGGCGAAACTGCCGACGATCGCCGCGTACGCATACAAGAAGTCGATCGGCCAACCCCTCCAGTACCCGGACAACAGCCTGTCCTACCCCGAGAGCTTCCTGAAGATGACCTTCGGGGTGCCGGCGGAGCCCTACGAGGTCGACCCTGAGCTGGCCAAGGCCCTCGACCTGCTGCTCATCCTGCACGCCGACCACGAGCAGAACTGCTCGACGTCGACGGTGCGTCTCGTCGGCTCGTCGCACGCCAACCTCTTCGCCTCGGTCTCGGCCGGCATCAACGCCCTCTTCGGCCCGCTGCACGGCGGCGCGAACCAGGCGGTCCTCGAGATGCTGGAGCGCATCCAGGGCGCCGACTACGACGTCGACACCTTCATGAAGAAGGTGAAGGACAAGGAGGACGGCGTACGCCTGATGGGCTTCGGGCACCGGGTCTACAAGAACTACGACCCGCGCGCGGCCATCATCAAGGACACCGCCCACTCGATCCTCGAGAAGATCAACGGCGGTGACCAGCTGCTCGACATCGCCATGCAGCTCGAGGAGATCGCCCTCGCCGATGACTACTTCGTCGAGCGCAAGCTCTACCCGAACGTCGACTTCTACACCGGCCTCATCTACAAGTCGATGGGCTTCCCGACCCGGATGTTCACCGTCCTCTTCGCCCTCGGTCGGCTCCCTGGCTGGATCGCCCAGTGGCGCGAGATGATCGCCGACCCGACGACCAAGATCGGCCGTCCGCGCCAGGTCTACACCGGCCAGACGCAGCGCGACTACGTCGACATCAGCCAGCGCTGAGCGACTCACCAGCACTGAGTGACGGAGCCCCGGGCCTGAGGCCCGGGGCTTCGTCGTTCTTGGTCTCAGCCGGAGGCTGGGGGAGTCAGGGTCGCCACGACCTGAGTGGGACCCGAGGCGCCCTCGTCCCCCGCAGCCTCCCAGCTCAGCGCCGACGGCCCACTGGAGCGGACCCAGCGCTGGTCGCCGACGACGACCGCGGTGATCGCGTGACGCTCCGCCTTGGCGACGAGGTACTGCCCGACGGACCACGCCTCGCGCTCGTCACCGGCGTCGACGACGAGAGTGCGTGCGTCCTCGCTGATCGTGCCTGCGACCCCGAGGTGACGCTCCAGGTCGGTGATGAGGTCGTCGGTCTCGCTGTGCCAGGTGGGGGAGTCGAGGCGACAGACGAGGGAGCTCCTCGTGTGACCGGCGAGCGTCGAGGCGATCACCCGACCCTCGGTCTCGTGGTCACCGTAGGCGTCGGGGAAGGCGCTGCGCTGGACCTTCTGGGCTACCTCCGTGATCACGCCGTTCTCCCAGTCGGGCACCTTGACGAGCGCGTCGTAGAACGTGTTCGTCGAGTACTCCGGGTTGAGGATCTCTTCCTCGGTACCCCACCCCTGCGAGGGCCGCTGCTGGAACAGGCCGAGTGAGTCCCGGTCGCCGTAGTTGATGTTCCGCAGCTTGCTCTCCTGGATCGCGGTCGCGATCGCGATCGTGCCGGCCCGGGCCGGGAGCCCCCGCCCCATCGCGATACCGACGATGGTCGCCGCGTTGTCCATCTGCTCCGGCGTGAAGCTCACGGTGTCCTCGCCCGAGGTCGCCCGGCATACCTGTCCGCCGAGATCCATGCCCCCGCGCCACCACTGCACGCCGATGTAGGCGAGCGCGACGACGAGCGCACTGACGACCAGTGCGCTGATGAGGCAGCCGAGGCGGCGACGCGACGGGGCGTGCTCGTCCGCCAGGGTGACGGGGATGGGGTCGGAGGGACTCAGCTGGCTTCCAGGGGTGCGAGGCGGACGTGGCCGGGACGGACAGGAGGGGAGGAGTGACGAGTGGGTCGGGCGGGCTCAGTCGTTGGCGTGCAGCGCCGAGTTGAGCACGATGCCATGCCCGTCCCGGGGTCGGGCCTCGACAGCGCCGGTCACCGAGTTCCGCAGGAACAACAGGTTGGACTGCCCGGAGAGTTCCCTGGCCTTGGCGACCTGACCGTCCGGGAGGGTGACCTTCGTGCCGGCTGTGAGGTAGAGGCCTGCCTCGACGACACAGTCATCACCAAGGGCGATGCCCAGACCCGACTCGGCACCGAGCAGGCAGCGTTCACCGATGCTCACCCGCTCGGTGCCTCCCCCCGAGAGGGTGCCCATCGTGGAGGCGCCACCGCCGATGTCCGAGCCGTCCCCGACGACGACCCCCTGCGAGATCCGCCCCTCGACCATCGAGGAGCCGAGCGTCCCGGCATTGAAGTTCACGAAGCCCTCGTGCATCACGGTCGTGCCCGACGCCAGGTATGCGCCGAGGCGGACCCGGTCGGCGTCGGCGATGCGGACACCGGAGGGAATGACGTAGTCCAGCATCCGCGGGAACTTGTCCACGCCGTACACCGCCACTGGTGCGCGCCGCTGCAGCCGGGCCCGGACGAGCTCGAACCCCTGCGGCAGGCACGGCCCGTGACTGGTCCAGACGACGTTCGGCAGGACACCGAAGATGCCCTCGAGACTGATCGAGTTCGGCAGGACGAGCCGGTGGGAGAGCAGGTGCAGTCGCAGGTATGCGTCGGCCGTGTCGGCGGGCGGGGCATCGAGGTCGATGGTCACGAGCCGCACCTCGCGGCGGGTCTGCCGCAGGTCGTCTACGACGGCGAGGGTGGCCAGGTCGGCCGGCGGCTCAGTGCCTTCGGCCGGGCCGTCGGAGCCAAGGCCAGGGCTCGGGAACCAGGCGTCCAGGACAGTGCCCGGTGCGGGCGAGTCCTCCGTCGTGATGGTGAGCAGGCCGAAGCCCGAAGCGGTGCGCGAAGTCATTGGTCCAGCCTATTGGGCGGGCAATCGCGCCCGTCGCGTCCCCACCCCGACGGACGTCGACCGTGACCGGGTTGTGCCCGGGTGACCGGCTTGTGGGGCGATGACCTGGAAATTGCCGGGTCGCTGGTGCGGTTCCGGGTCACGGTGGCACAACCGGGTCAGGTATGCGGTGGCGACCGGGTCGTTAGGCTGGCCGCACCACGCACCACGCACCACGCACCTGCACCACCCTCACCGTGCCCGGACCGAAAGGGGACCAGGGGAGCCGGTCACCCGCCCCCGCACCGCCATGCCCGACACCCCGCACCTCGATCTGCATGCCGACGTCGTCGCCCTCACCGCGGCCATCTGCGACATCCCCTCGGTGAGCCGGGAGGAGGCTGCACTCGCGGATGCGATCGAGGAGGCGCTGCGGCCCCTCGACCACCTCACCGTCAGCCGGCTCGGCAACACGCTCGTCGCGCGCACCGAGCTCGGTCGAGCCGAGCGGGTGGTCCTGGCCGGACACATCGACACCGTGCCGATCACCGTCGATGCCGACGGGGCTCCGAGCAACGTCCCGACCCGGCGGGTTGTGGAGAACGGCGAGGAGCTGCTCGTCGGGCGTGGCACCGTCGACATGAAAGGTGGGGTCGCCGTCCAGCTGCGGGTCGCGGCCGAGCTCGCCGCGCCGAACCGTGACATCACCTTCGTCTTCTACGAGGGCGAGGAGATCGAGAGCGAGTTCAACGGTCTGCTCCATCTCGAGCAGCAGCGACCGGAGCTCATCGATGATGCCGACTTCGCCGTTCTCCTCGAGCCCACGAGTGGCGCGGTCGAGGGCGGCTGCAACGGAACCCTCCGGGCCGAGGTGACGACGCGCGGTCGGGCCGCCCACAGCGCGCGACCGTGGAAGGGGCACAACGCGATCCACGACGCCGCCGAGATCCTGCGGCGACTCTCCGAGTACTCGCCCGCCACCCGCACCGTCGACGAGCTGGAGTTCCGCGAGGGCCTCAACGCCGTGGGCATCGCAGGTGGCATCGCCGGCAACGTCATCCCGGACCGGTGCGTCGTGACGGTCAACTACCGCTACGCCCCGTCGCTCACGCCGGGGGACGCCGAGCGCCATGTCCGTGAGGTCTTCAACGGCTTCGACGTCCGCATCACCGACAACGCACGAGGCGCCCGGCCCGGGCTGCACCTTCCAGCGGCCCGCGCCTTCGTCGAGGCCCTCGACGTCCCCGTGCTCGCCAAGCAGGGCTGGACCGATGTCTCCCGCTTCGCCGCGATGGGGGTGGCTGCCGTCAACTTCGGCCCCGGGGACCCCAACCTCGCGCACATGGACGACGAGCGGGCTCCGGTGCGCGAGTACGTCGACTGTGAGAACGCTCTACTACGGTGGCTCTCGTGAGTCGCCGCGAGTATCGGACCGGACCGGTCCTCAAACGTCGTTCCCAGATCCCCCAGAGCACGTACGACCAACGCCTCCTGGACACCCGGGGCGGGACCGAGTGGTTGCACACCGACCCCTGGCGGGTGCTGCGCATCCAGAGCGAGTTCGTCGAGGGCTTCGGTGCCCTGGCCGAGCTCGGTCCAGCCGTGAGCGTCTTCGGCTCGGCCCGCACCCACCCGCATGATCCCGTCTACGAGCTGGCCGTCCAGGTCGGCAAGGCTCTCGCCGAGGCCGGGTATGCGGTGGTCACCGGCGGTGGACCCGGCACCATGGAGGCAGCGAACCGGGGCGCGCTCGAGGCGGGAGGCCTCTCCGTCGGGCTGGGGATCGAGCTGCCCTTCGAGGCCGGTCTGAACCAGTACGTCGACCTCGGGGTCAACTTCCGCTACTTCTTCGTCCGCAAGACGATGTTCGTGAAGTCCGCCGAGGGCTTCGTCGTGCTCCCGGGCGGGATGGGGACCCTCGACGAGCTCTTCGAGGCGCTCACCCTCGTCCAGACCCAGAAGGTGACCCGCTTCCCCATCGTGCTGATGGGCACGGAGTACTGGGCCGGCCTCCTCGACTGGTTGCGCGCGACGTGCGTCGAGGCAGGCACGATCAACGAGGAGGACATCGACCTCGTGCACCTCACCGATGACGTCGACGAGGCCGTGGCGCACATCGTCGCGGCCCGCGATGCGCGCGCTGCCGGCTGAGCCGTCGCACCTGGCATAGGCTCCCTGTCGTGGTCTGGGTCCTCTTCGTCGTCGTGGCCGTTCTTGTCATCGCGGCGACCCTCGGCATGCTGGCCGGGCGCATACCGTTCGACCGGATGAGCGAGCCGACCCACACGACCCCGGCGCTGTGCCTGCCCGCGGATGCGTCGCCGCAGGACGTCGAGAACGTCCGCTTCGACACCGCACTGCGGGGGTACCGCATGGACCAGGTCGACGAGGCGCTCGCGGTCCTCCAGGCCCGCATCGAGCAGCTTGAGAGTCAGCTGGCCGAGCGGGACCGCCGGCCGCAGGCTGCCCCCCAGGGTTTCAGCAAGCAGGGTTTCAGCAAGCAAAGCTCCACCGACCCGCGTCCTGAGGTCTGAGCGTCGATGTTCACGGTCTCGGCGAGCACCCGCGAGCCGATCGAGGAGGTCTGGCGCCGGGTCAGTGACCTCGGCGCACACGCCGACGGGGTGCCATTCACCTCCAGCAGCACCGACCCCGGTGCGCCCGGGAAGGGCTGGCGGTTCGTGGCCCGCACCGCGGTGGGGCCGGTCGGCTTCGACGACTCGATGGTCATCACCGAGTGGGACCCACCGCGCCGACTGCGGGTGGAGAAGACCGGACGGGTGCTCGCCGGCTGGGCCGACATCACCCTTGCTCCGCTGCCGGAAGGGGGGACACACGTCACCTGGCAGGAGGAGGTGGTCCCCGCGCACGCGCGGACTGCTCGCGTGCTCCGTCCCGCCTTCGATGCGGGCGGCAAAGTCCTCTTCGGCGCAGCCCTGCGTCGGATGCTCGGGCTGCGCGGGAGCCCTGGCCCGCGCCTGGCGCAGGATGGATAGGACGGCGGCGAGCGCCTCGCGGATCAGCCCCGGTCGGCTGGCGCTTGCGACCCTGCTCGTCTATGCGGCTGCCCGCCTCGTCACCGCAGCGTTCCTCCTGGAGGCGCACACGCGGCAGGCTCCGTATGCGCCCTGGACCGGGGACGACGGCGTGGACTTCCTCGACATGTCGGTCCTCTGGGACGGCAGCTGGTACCGCGTCATCGCCGAGGAGGGGTACCCCACCGAGCTACCGCTGGACGCGGACGGTCGGGTCCACCAGAACGCGTGGGCCTTCTACCCGCTCTTCCCCGGCCTCAGCCGCGTGGTCATGGCGGTGACTGGCTTCGACTTCCGACTCGCCGCCACGATCGTCGCGCTCGCCGCCGGTGCGGGGGCTGCGGTGATCATGGCGCGGCTCTTCAGCAGGTATGCGCCGGCCCCGGTCGCGCTGGCCGCCGTCGCCCTGTGGGCGGTCCAGCCGGCGGCCCCGACGATGCAGATCGCCTACACCGAGTCGCTGGCCGTGCTGGTGCTCGTCGCTCTGTTCTCGGCGCTCGTGGCGCGTCGGTGGGCCGAGGTCGCCGTTCTCGCCCTCATCCTCGGCGTGACCCGACCGATCGCCGCGCCCGTTGCGCTCGTCGTCGGCATCGTCGTGCTCGGCGAGATCCTGCGGTGGTGGCGGCAGCGCGCGAGTACCTCACCCAAGCGACTGTTGGCGCCCGTGTGTGCCCTTGCGTTGACCGGCCTCGCCGGACTCATCTGGCCGACAGTGGCGGGGCTGATGACCGGGGTGCCCGACGCATACACCCAGACGATGGCGTCCTGGCGCGTGGGCCACGAGATCGTGCCCTTTCGCCCCTGGATCGACAACACGGCGTTCCTGCTCTTCGCCGACTCCGGTCACCCCAGGCTGATGGCGCTCGTCGCAGTGCTCGCGCTGGCGGCGCTCCTCATCGCGGCAGCCGTGGGGCCGTGGGCGACCCGGCTGCCGGTGGAGCTGCGGGTGTGGATGCTGGCCTACCCCGCATACCTGGCCGCCGTCCTCGACGTCGGGACGAGTCTCGTCCGGTACGCGGTTCCCCTGTTCCCGATCGCGCTCATCCTCGTCGGGGGAGGGCTGCGTCGCCTTCCGCGCTGGTGGCCGGTCCTGGCGGGCGCGCTCATCGCGCTGTCGCTGTGGGCCCAGTGGCACTGGACCATGGGGCTGCTCGTCTTCGAGCCGCCCTCGGACCTGCCGCCGTAACCCGGGTCTTGGTCTGGCCGGCGGCCGTCACCACCCGACCGTCACCACCCGAAGGACGTTGGCGCAGCGGTCACCCTGACCGCCGCGACCGTCGCGTCGGCACCCTCGCAGGCGCGAGGTCGACGCCCCTCAGCGCCCGACGAAGGTCGGCCGCTCCTTGGCGAGGAAGGCCCGGACGGCCTCCTTGTGGTCCTCCGTGGCGCCGGTGCTGGCCATGAAGGACTCCTCGACGGCGAGAGCCTCGGCCAGCGGCAGCGTCGACCCGGCGAGGACCGCCTGACGCATCGCCCCGTAGGCCTTCGTCGGGCCGGCCGCGAGTCGCTCGGCCGCCTGCCGGACGACGATGTCGAGATCCTCGGCGGCCACCACCTGGGTGACCAGGCCGAGCTCCAGGCACTCGGCTGCCGGGACGGTGCGCGGGTTGAAGAGGAGGTCCTTGGCACGGGCGTGGCCGACGAGGCGCGGCAGCCAGAACGAGGCGCCGGTGTCGCACGAGAGCGCGATGCCGGCGAAGGCCGAGTTGATGCCTGCGGTGTCGGCCATGATCCGCAGGTCCCCGGTGAGGGCCATGCTCATGCCGGCGCCCGCGGCGACGCCGTTGATCGCCGTGATGACCGGCTTGTTCATCGTCGCGAGGAGGATCGCGACGGGGTTGTAGTGCTCGCTCACGGTCGAGGCGAGGGACTCGTCGCCCTTCTCCAGGTTCTGGACGTGCTCACGCAGGTCCTGCCCGACGCAGAATGCGCGACCCGATCCGGTGAGCACGACGACCCGCACCGACTCGTCCTCGGCGGCGTCGGTGACCGCCTCCTTGAGCGCCAGCTTCATGGCGAGGTTGACGGCGTTCATCGCCTCCGGACGGTTGAGGCGGATGGTCCGGACGCCGTCGAGGTCCTCGACGAGGACGGGGCTGTCGGGGGCCGCTGCAGAGTCGCTCGTGGTCATGGAGACCAACCTATGCGTTCCGGGGCTGCCTGGCCGGTAGCGGCGACAGGTCGGACCGGCCGCCGCAGATGAGATTTCGCGAGGGTGGGTCCGTACGGGATAATGGAGGATAACGGTGGTCGGGACAAGACGTCGCGACGTGGGCGACGTGAGTCGAACAACCCGACCGGTGGCAGACGAAGGGAATGCTCATGGCGGCAATGAAGCCTAGGACCGGTGACGGCCCGCTCGAGGTCGTGAAGGAAGGTCGTGGGATCGTCCTCCGCATGCCGCTCGAAGGCGGCGGGCGACTGGTTGTCGAGATGACTCCGGACGAGGTGCGCGCCCTGGGCGACGCCATCGAGAACTGCGAAGGCCTGAAGTAGTCATCCGGCCAGCGCCGAACCAGGCATCAGTGGCCCCCGGGACCGAGTCGGTCCCGGGGGCCACTGCCGTCCACCGGCTTCTCCGCACGGGTAGGGCTGCACCGCACGGGTAGGGCGTCTTCGCACCGGTAGGGTCGGACGGGTGACTCCATCCCCTCCTCGTCGGTCCACGGAGCCCGCTGTCGGGCAGCGATCCGAGAACCTCATCGAGCCCACCCTGCCCACGTGGTCGGTGATCGGCGACATCACGGATGTCCCTCCTCCGACCTCCCGACGCACAGCGCCCGTGCTCGCCGTCGGTGTCGAGCGCGTGTCCGATGAGGCAGAGGCGTCGGACGGCGATCAGACGTCCGCCGGGTCCTCAGACGGCGAGAATGCGTCGGCCGCGCAGGTGCGCGTCGTCGGTGAGGGGGCCGTCGCCGCCCTGGCCCGGCTCGGACTGGACGCGACCGAGGTGGTCGCGACGCATACTCCCTCGGCCACGGCGGGTGACGTCACCACCGTCCCCATAGTCGCCGACTCCGCCGCAGACGGCTTCGGGCGCGTCCTCCTCGTGGGGCTCGGATCGAAGAGCACCGACCATGTGCGCGCCGCGGGCGCGGCCGTGGGGCGGCTCGTCCGCGACGTCGACCTGCTCGTCGTCGCCTTCGGGGCCGGCGAGGAGACCGCCGTCGTCGAGGGAGTGACGCTCGGCTCCTGGTCCGCCCCCCGCTGGCGGGCGGAGGGCCCGGTGCGACCCAGCGGCCCGCCGCGACAGGTGCAGCTCCTCGCGGCGAGCGATGCGCCCATCGACAAGGACGAGGTCCGGCGCGCGTCGATCCGGTGCCGTGCGACGGTTATCGCTCGGGGCCTCGGGCTCACTCCCTCGAACATCAAGAATCCCGCCTGGATGGTGACCCAGGCGCGCGCCCTGGCCCGCCGTAGCGGCCTCAAGGCGACGGTGTGGACCGAGCGCGAGTTGGCCCGGGACGGATTCGGCGGACTGCTCGCGGTCGGGGGCGGCTCGGCCACCCCGCCGCGGTTGGTCCGCCTCGACTACACCCCGAAGGGCGCACCCTCGGATGTCGCGCATGTCGTCCTCGCGGGCAAGGGCATCACCTTCGACACCGGCGGCCTCAACGTCAAGCCCGGCGACGGAATGGTCTCGATGAAGACGGACATGCTGGGTGCGGCGGTCGTCCTTGCGGTCCTCGCGTCGTGCCGCTCGCTGCAGGTGCCGGTCCGGGTCACCGGCCTGCTGGCCCTCGCGGAGAACCAGATCAGCGGATCCTCGTACCGCCCCTCGGACGTCATCACCCACTACGGAGGCACGACGGTCGAGGTGGGCAACACCGACGCCGAGGGAAGGCTCGTCCTGGCCGACGCCATAGCGTATGCGGTGGACCGGCTCGACCCGGACCTGCTCGTGGACGTCGCGACCCTCACGGGTGCGGCGAGAGTGGCGCTGGCCCGCAGCATGGGTGCCGTCCTCGGCACCGACGACGGCCTCGTGGCCGGGCTGCGGACCGCGGGGGAGTCGACCGGTGAGACGTTCTGGCGATTGCCGCTTGTCGATGACTACCGTGAGGCACTGAGCAGCGAAACGGCTGATCTGAACAACATCGCTCCGGGTGTGGGCGGGGGTGCCATCACGGCCGCGTTGTTCCTGCGGGAGTTCGCAGGCAACGTGCCGTGGGCCCACCTCGACATCGCAGGGCCGGGGCGATCCGACGTCGACAAGGGCATCCTTGCCAAGGGCGCCACGGGATATGGCGCGCGAGCTCTCCTCGCGTGGCTGGAAGGACTTTGATGAACGTAGGTTCGATGAACGCCGGCTACGGTCTCGCGGTGCGCTGGCCACTGACCGGCGCACCCGCCGAGGTCGCGGACCGGTTGCGCGAGTATGTCGTGGGCACCTCGATCGCGAACTTCATGTTCCTCGACGGGCTGGCCTTCAAGACCTGGCGGATGCGCGAGGGCGAGTGGTTCGAGGGCACCTACGTCTTCGACACCGAGCTGGTCCGCGACGAGTTCCGCAAGACGTTCGAGGAGTCTGCTGCCACCTCTCCGGTGTCCGAGCTCATCGGGGCCGGACCGGTCGCCATCGACGACTTCGAGGTCGTCGCGATCGCCGAGGGTCCGGCGGGGTTCCGGCGGGGAGCCGGGCCCGAGGCCCTGCTGCGCAAGTAGGCGTCACAGACTTTCGACAGGCGGAACCGGCCGCCGAGGAGCGTCTTCGGACGTGCTCGGCGGCCGTTCTCGTTCCGGGGGGGCTGCTGAGGCAGACCGTCCAGGGCTTACTTCTCGAGGCCGGTCTCCTGGCCGCCTTGTCGGCGGCGCCATGTCGGCGGCGCTACCTCTTGACCGGGCTACTTCTTGACCGGGCCAGTTCTTGACTGGGCTACTTCTTGACTGCGACGAGTAGGCCGTCGCCCACCGGGAGCAGGGTGACCTGCAGGTCCTCCCGGTCGCGCAGCGCCTTCCCGAGGTCGCGCAGGGTGACGGTGTTGTCGTCACGGGCCGCGGGGTCCGCGACCTTGTCGTGCCAGAGCATGTTGTCCAGGACGAGGACGCCTCCCGAGCGCAGCAGTCGCAGGGCGTGCTCGGTGTAGGCCGGGTACTCGGCCTTGTCCGCGTCGATGAGCACCAGGTCGTAGGCCCCGTCGGTCATCCGAGGCAGGACGTCCAGTGCCCGCCCGGTGATCACCCGGGTGCGCTGATGGGGGATCCCGGCGTTTGCGAAGGCCTCCTTGGCCGCGCGTTGGTGGTCCGCGTCGATGTCGATCGTCGTGAGGACACCACCCTCGGGCATCCCCTCGAGCAACCACAGCCCCGAGGAGCCGGCCCCTGTGCCGATCTCACAGACGGACATGGCCCCGCTGGCGGCGGCAAGCATGCGCAGGACCGGTCCGACCCCCCGGGACACCGGGGTGGCACCCATCTCCTCGCCCCGGAGCCTGGCGTGCTCGTGGTTCTCGCTCTCCGGCACGAACTCCTCGGCATAGGACCAGCTCGCCGGCTTGATCGAACTCATGCACTCCACCCTAGTTCGGTGCTTGTCCCGCGTCCGTGCGGCGCGCCCGGAACCAGCACTCTTCAACCAGCACTCTCAACCAGCACTCTCCAACCTCGCTCCCAGCGGGTTCCCAGGTTCGCCTCGCACACTGAGGGCCCGTAGGGACGAGCACACTGAACCGCCCTCCATCTCGAAGGATGCTGACGCTGATGACGGACACTCTGAGCTCAGAGACTCTGAGTACCGACACTGGGAGTGCCGAGACTCTGAAGACCGAGACCTTGAGTGCTGAGGCCTGGACCCCCCCGACCTGGGACGAGATCGTCCGGGAGCACTCGCCCCGTGTGTACCGCCTTGCGTACCGGCTGACCGGCAACCAACACGACGCCGAGGACCTCACCCACGATGTCTTCATCCGCGTGTTCCGCTCGCTGCACACGTTCCGGCCCGGCACCTTCGAGGGCTGGCTGCACCGCATCACGACGAACGTCTTCCTCGACAAGATGCGGCGCAAGCAGCGGATCCGCTTCGACGCCCTCACCGACGAGTGGGCCGCCCGGCTCCCGGGCCGGGCCCCGAGCCCGGAGCAGGTCTACTCGGATACGCACCTGGACGGCGACATCCAGGAGGCTTTGAACTCCCTCCCCCCGCACTTCCGCGCTGCGGTGGTCCTCTGCGACATCGAGGGACTCACCTATGAGGAGGTCGCGGAGGTGCTGGACATCAAGCTCGGCACGGTGCGCTCGCGGATCCACCGGGGCCGCGCCCAGCTCCGGACCGCTCTCGCGCACCGGGCGCCGCGCCAGGATGTCGCCCGAGGTCGAAGCGGACGCCACTCGCGTCCCATCCCGCAGGTTGCGGCCGGTCTATCCTGACCCGAGCCGATGCCCCGCACCCTCTACCCGTCCGTGAGCAGGACTCACCTCGAAGAGAACAGGACCTGGTGTTGAGCACCCACGACAACGACGCCTGGCACAACGAGCGGACCCTCCCACTCGAGGACCACGTTCCGCCCGGTGAGGTCGCGCACCACGACGTCGACCAGGACGCGGGCCATCACACAGAGCCCGGGTCTCCGGATGACGCACAGGGGTATGCGCGTGGCCAGCAGCACGACGAGCAAGGGCACCCGGGTGGTGGGCACGGCAGCCGCCCCTGGGGTAGCCGCTGGGCCGTCGGTTCGCAGCACGGCGATACCCAGAGCATGGAGACCAGCCACAACGCCCCCTCCCACACCGATACACAGGGGTCGGGCGGCGGGTACGCCGAAGGCTACGGCGATGCCAACCGCACCCCTCCTCAGCCGCTCGCTCCGGTCTGGAGCTATGAGTCGACGCCGAGCCGCGCATACTCCGTGGGCGGTGCGTACGGCTACACCCAGCCGTACCCGCCCGCCGGCCCGACGAACCCGCCGTCGCGTCCCACGAAGAAGGGCCCGGGCTGGGGCGCGCTGATCACGACCTGCATTCTCGCGGCGCTCCTCGCCGGCAGCCTGGGCGGCGTGGCCGGCGGTTGGCTGGCCGCGAACGACTACCTCGACTTCGGCCCGAACGGGTACACCGCGCCCTCCCCGACGCCTGCCCAAGGTGCAGTGGACCGTCCAGCGGGCTCGATCGCGAACATCTCCGCCAACGCTCTGCCGAGTGTGGTCACGATCCTCGTCAGCGGTCCCGGCGGGCAGCGGGCCGGCTCGGGGTCCGGGTGGGCGTTCGACGACCAGGGCCATATCGTGACGAACAACCACGTCATCGAGGCTGCGGTGGACAGGGGGAAGATCGTCGTGCAGACCTCGGACGGTCAGCGCCACGACGCCACACTCGTCGGCCGCGACGAGTCGTACGACCTGGCCGTCCTCAAGGTGGAGGGCGTCCGGCTCAAGCCGTTGCCCCTCGGAGACTCCTCGGAGGTCCGCGTCGGCGACGAGGTGATCGCCATGGGTGCGCCCCTCGGTCTGGACTCCACCGTGACCGCCGGGATCATCAGCGCCCTGAACCGTCCTGTCAGCCCCGGTGGCGGGACCTCGCAGTCGTACATCAACGCCATCCAGACCGATGCCGCGATCAACCCCGGCAACAGCGGTGGGCCGCTGCTCAACATGGCCGGTCAGGTCATCGGGGTCAACAGCGCGATCGCGACCATGCCCTCTCTGGCGGGTACGGCCGGCAACATCGGGGTCGGCTTCGCGATCCCGAGCAACCAGGTCGCCAAGACCGTCGAGCAGCTCATCCGCACCGGCAAGGCCGAGCACCCCATCATCGGGGTCATCCTCGACCAGCGGTACCAGGGCGAGGGTGTCCGCATCATCGGTGAGGACGAGGGAGCCGATGAGCCGATCGTGCCCGGCGGCCCGGCCGACCAGGCGGGCCTCCAGCCCGGAGACATCATCCTCGAGTTCGAGGGTCGCCCCATGACCACCCCCGATGAGCTCGTCGTAGCCATCCGCGCGATGAACGTCGGTGACGAGGTGACACTCAAGGTGCGCCGGGGCTCGGCGACCCTCAATGTCACCATGGTGCTGCAAGGTCGAATCGCCGACTGATGAGCTGCGCCGCCATGGGCCCACCGAGGCGTTCAGTCGGCGGGCTGACGGCGAGGCAGCCGGGCCAACGGCGGTAGGGTCGGTCCCGAAGCGGCGAGAGGCGCCGCTGCGTAGGAGACGAGGTCGACGCGGGTGTTCTTTGGGATCAATGGCAGCGAGGTGCTCCTGCTGATCCTGATCGCGATCATCGTGCTCGGGCCGCAGCGGATGCCTGAGTACGCCGCGAAGCTCGCGCGCGGGATCCGTCAGCTGCGCGTCATGGCCGAGGGGGCCAAGGGCCAGCTCAAGGAGCAGCTCGGTCCGGAGTACCAGGACATCAACTGGCGTCAGTACGACCCACGTCAGTACGACCCGCGCCGCATCGTGCGGCAGGCGCTCATCGAACCGCTCGAGGAGGCGACTGCGGGCGTCAAGGATCTGGGTGCGCCGACCGCCGCCGCTGCCGGGGCCGCCGCATCGAGGAGCGCGGTCGGTACGGATCCACCCAGGCGCAGCGCCGCCGCGCCAGAACCGATCGACCCCCGCAGCTATGACCCGAGTCGGCCGACCCCCTTTGACACCGACGCCACCTAGCGAGGCCTACGCCTCGCAAGGTTTTTCGGGGGTGGTGAGGATGGCCTCGCGTGGTGGCGTCCAATCGGGCACGACGCCACCTAGCGAGGCCTACGCCTCGCAAGGTTTTTCGGGGGTGGTGAGGATGGCCTCGCGTGGTGGCGTCCAATCGGGCACGACGCCACCTAGCCAGGCCGGCGTTCGGTTCCGCTTCTCGAGTCGGTGACTTTGGCCTGGCGTGGTGGCGTCCAATCTGGCACGACGGGAGATGAAGGCCGTCGAGGACCGAGGGAAGCTCCCGTCACCGCCGCCGATGGTGCCGGTGCGGGCGGTCACAGTGACGACGGAGGTGATGTGGGTGCCGGAGTTCGTGATGGAGGCCTTGGCGCCGTTGACGACCCACTCGTCGCCGACGAGCTCTGCACGGGTGCGCGAGGCCGCGGCGTCCGAGCCGGCGTCCGGCTCGGTGAGGCCGAAGCCCGCGAGCACGCGACGGCGAGTCAGCGGGCAGTCGCCGCAGAGGTCGCGGTATGCGCCGCTCGCCGGGGACCCCTTGCTCCGTCGCTCGACACCTACTCCCTCGATCGCCGCGC
>JAAYCP010000128.1 GCA_012729695.1 Actinomycetales bacterium
ATCGACCTCCTCGGCAACCTGCGCGGCGGGCTCGACGAGAAGCGGCGGGCGTACCTCGTCGAGCGCTTCGAGCTGGACACGACCAAGCGTGGGCGGCAGTACTCGAAGGGCAACAAGCAGAAGGTCGCCCTCGTCGCGGCGCTCTGCTCGGACGTCGAGCTGCTCATCCTCGACGAGCCGACGTCCGGGCTCGACCCGCTCATGGAGATCGTGTTCCAGGAGGAGATCGAGGCCGAAAAGGCCCGGGGCCGCTCGGTCCTGCTCTCCAGCCACATCCTCTCCGAGGCCGAGGCCCTGGCCGACCGGGTGAGCATCATCCGCGACGGCGTCGTCGTCGAGACGGGCACGCTCGACCAGCTCCGTCACCGGACCCGCACCCAGGTGCGGGCGACGCTCGAGCGGCCACCGCATACCGTCTCGGAGCTGTCGCTCCTCGAGGACGCCCAGCTCGACGGCCTCCACGTCCGCGGCGCGATCGAGGCTGAGCGGGTCGGCGAGGCGATGGCGCTGCTCGGGCGCTACGGCATCGCGGCGCTCACCGTCTCCCCGCCCTCGCTGGAGGACCTCTTCCTCCGGCACTACGGGGAGGGGAACGGCGCCGATGCCGCGCCGCCGGCTGCAGCCGGGGTGGTGGAGACGCCCGAGGCGGACGCCGGCTACCACGGCCGCCACTCCCCGCCGGAGGACTGAGTATGCGCAGCCGGCTCACCGGGGCCCGTCACCTCCTGCACGTGGCGCTCAAGCAGGACCGGAAGAACATCGCGCCGTGGATCGCGCTGATCTCCGTGCTGTCGGCGAGCTCGGTGCTCGTCTATGACTGGGTGTTCCCCACCCAGCAGAGCCAGCAGATCCTCCAGCTCAACATCACCGCGAACCCGGCGATGTCGCTCATCTTCGGCAAGCCCGTCGACCTCACCACAGCCGACGGGTTCAACGCCTGGCGCGCGGGGGCGCTCGGCGCGTTCTTCGCCGGGCTGATGGCGATCTTCATCGTCGTGCGGAACTCGCGCGCCGAGGAGGACTCCGGGCGGGCCGAGCTCGTCGCCGCCGCGGCGGTGGGTCGGGAGGCGCGGCCGCTTGTCGCCGTCGCGGTGGCCTTCATGGCCTCGGTGCTGCTCGGGGTGGTGTCCGCCCTGGTGACCATCGCGTTCGGGGGCGGGGTAGCGGACTCGGTGATGCTGTCGGCGACGTTCACGGCGTCGGCGATGTTCTTCGCGGGCGTCGGGATCATCGCCGCCCAGCTGGGATCGGACGCGCGATCGGCCTCGACACTGGCCGTCTCGACCCTCGGGGCGTTCTTCGTCGTGCGCGGCTACGTCGACTCCTCCGGCGCCCCCGACTGGGCCACGTGGCTCACGCCGTTCGGCTGGCTGCAGGAGACGCGACCGGCCGTGGACAACATCTGGTGGCCGCTGCTGCTCGTCGTCGGGGTGGCCGTGGTGTTGGTGGCTGTGGGCTTGGCGTTGCACTCTCGGCGGGACTTCGGGATGGGGCTGGTGCCCCCTCGTCCAGGGCCGGCCCGCGCTGGGGCCGTGGGGAATGTCTGGGGGCTCGCGCTGCGGCTGCACCGGCCGACGATGGTGTCGTGGATGGTCGGGTTCGTCGTGCTCGGCGTGCTGCTCGGGTTCCTCGCCAACACCCTCACCGACGTCATCGCGCAGAACCCCACGATCGGAATGATCCTCGCCTCGGGAGCAGTCTCCGAGGACGATCTCGTCGGGGAGTTCCTCCTGACCATGATCCGAATCCTGGGGATCTATGCGGCAGTTCACGGTGTGCAGATCGTCATGCGGCTCCATGCCGAGGAGGCAGAGGGTCGGGCCGACCCGCTGCTCGGTGGGGCGATCACCCGGGCGACGCACCTCGCCAGCCACGCAGTCATCGCGTTCGTCTCGACAGCGTTCGGGATGGTCCTGGCCGGCACGGTCATGGGCTGGGTGGCCGACGCGACCGGCGACACGATCGGCTTCGGCGACGTCCTGGGTCAGGCGGTCGCGACCATCCCGGCCGTGTGGGTGCTCGTCGGTCTCGCCCTCGCGGTCGTCGGCGCCAAGCCGTCGAAGCGGCTCATCGGGTGGATGGGCGTCGTCGCGACCTTCGCCCTCACGATCCTCGGTCCGCTCTTCAACCTCG
>JAAYCP010000129.1 GCA_012729695.1 Actinomycetales bacterium
ACTGGTCCGCCCGCATCTCCGCCACACACGGCAAGCCCCAGAACGTCCTGATGATCTCCGCGCACTGGGAGGACGAGCCGGTCTCGGTCTCCGCTACGCGCGGTGGCGTCCCCCTCGTCTACGACTTTTGGGGCTTCCCGCAGAAGTACTACGAGGTCACCTACGACGCCCCCGGAGCCCCGGAGCTCGCCTCCTCGGTGGAGCGACTGCTCGCCGCCGACGGTGAGACCGTGCGGCGGGACGAGTCACGGGGCCTCGACCACGGCGCCTATGTCCCGCTCGTCGAGATGTTCCCGGAGGCCGACGTGCCGGTCCTGCAGCTCAGCCTGCCGACGCTCGACCCCCAGCGCCTCACCGATCTCGGGCGGCGGCTGGCGCCGCTGCGCGACGAGGGCACGCTCATCATCGGCTCCGGCTTCACCACCCACAACCTGCGCTGGTTCAACCCCGCGACCGGTCCCGACGTCGCCCCGCCGAGTGCGAGCAGCGAGTTCGACCACTGGGCCGCCGAGACGATGGACGCCGGCGACCTCGACTCCCTCCTCGACTTCGAGCACCGGGCACCTGCGGCCCGGGTGGCGCACCCGCGCACCGAGCACTGGGCGCCGCTGTATGTGGCTCTCGGCGCCGCGGACGCCAGCGGCTCGATCGACACCAAGGTGACGGTCGAGGGGTTCTGGTACGGGCTCTCGAAGCGCTCCTGGCAGCTGAACTGACCAGCCAGGAACCGACGGATTCCCATCAGTCGATGAGGAATCCGTTCGCGACGAGGTAGCGCAAGATGGGCACGACCCGCTCGCGCACCTCTGACTCGTCCTCGTCTAGCAGGGCCGCGATCGCGGTCAGCGCCTGACCGGCCGTGAGCGACCCGTCCGCGACTCCGACATACGCGGCGGCGTAGCTGTCGAGCGCCACCCGCAGTCGCAGTCCACCTCCTTGGGTCACGGTGACGTCCACCGGCTCGGAGGACCCTGGACTCAGGCGGTGCTCGACGAAGACGTCGGTGGGCGCCGCCCAGGCCACCTCGAGCAGCTCGTCGTCAGTCATCTCCGCGAGCCGGACTCGCGCGTCCAGGCCGGCGGCGATCGTCGCCCCCATGGCCGGGCCGACCGGACCCCGCACGTCCATGAGGTCCACGAACGGCTCGCGGTCCGTCTGCGGCTTGTGGAGGGTGATGATCCCGAAGCCGACCGCCTCGACATCGCGTGAGGCGAAGTCGTCGAGCCACGCCGCATACATCGCCTCGAACTGACCTGTGCCCGCGTGGTGCCCACCGTCGCGGGTCCAGGTCTCGGCGTACTGTGCGGGGTCCTGCACCTCCCGCTGCACCACCCAGGCGTCGAGTCCGCTGCGCTGGACCCAGGCACCCACCCGGTCGCGCCAGGTCGTGCCGCGCGGGATCTCCCAGTTGCCGATCAGCTGGGCGACCCCTCCTGGCTCGAGATGGGCGCCGAGCCCGACGACAAGGTCCTCGACGACGGCGTCCCCCGCGCCACCGGCATCGCGGTACTCGAAGAGGGGCACCGAGCCGTCCCGCGGGGTGATGACGAACGGCGGGTTGCTCACGATGAGGTCGAAGGTCTCGCCCGCGACCGGCTCGAGCATCGACCCGCGGCGGATGTCCCAGCTCACCTTGTTGAGGGCCGCGTTGAAGCTTGCGTATGCGAGGGCCCGCTCGGAGAGGTCGGTCACCACCACCTCGTCGGCGTCCAGGGACAGGTGCAACGCCTGCACGCCGGAGCCGGTGCCCACATCGAGCGCGCGCCGAACGGGGCGGCGCGGCGTCCAGGCCGCCAGCGTCGTCGAGGCGCCGCCGATGCCGAGGACGTGGTCCGGGGCGAGGGGCTCCCCCGTGGCGATCTCGGAGAGGTCGGAGGCGACCCACCAGGTGTGCTCGTCCGCCGCATACGGTCGCAGGTCGCACGTGGCGACCAGGCCGTCTCCCTCCAGCCGAGCCAGTCGCAGTGCGAGGAGGCCGTCGATCCCGGTGTTCGGCAGCGCCGCGACCACGTCGCTCACGTCGACCGGGGCGCCGAGGGCGAAGAGTCTGATCAGCGCTGCGCAGGGGTCGGTGGACTCGGCCGTGACCCTCTCGGCCGGCAGCCGGTGCTCACGGGCCAGGGCAGCGGAAGCCATCGGGCCGAGCACCTCGGTGACCCCGGTGACGGTGAACCGCGCGGCGATGAGGTCGGTCCGGAGCAGGGCCAGCAGGTCATGGTCGACGACCGGGAGTGAGGTGCGCATAGTGCCCCGAGCCTACTGCGGCACGAACGCGGGAGGCCGCCGCGATCCGGTGATCGCGGCGGCCTCCTGTCCGTGGCCCTGGCGGGCCGGGGGGTCAGGACACGCTCGTGGGGAAGTCCGCCGTCGCGGACGCCGAGTCGGGGTGCTCGTCGACGCCGATCGCCAGGTCCTTGCTCTTGGACCAGGTGACGGCTCCCACGATGATGATGGCCGCGACGACGGCGATGGCGATGCGGATCGCCTCGTTCGCGCCGGTGCCGATGGACAGGGTCACGACCGCCGGGGCGATGAGCACCGAGACGAGGTTCATCACCTTGAGCAGCGGGTTGATCGCCGGGCCGGCGGTGTCCTTGAAGGGGTCACCCACGGTGTCACCGATGACCGCGGCAGCGTGCGCCATCGAGTGCTTGCCACCGTGGTGCCCGTCCTCGATGATCTTCTTGGCGTTGTCCCACGTACCACCGGAGTTCGCGAGGAAGACCGCCATGAGGGCGCCGGCCCCGATCGCACCGCCCAGGAATCCGGCCAGGGCGCCGACGCCGAGTCCGAAGCCGACGGCGATGGGGGACATGACGGCCAGCAGGCCGGGCGTGGTGAGCTCGCGCAGCGAGTCCTTGGTGCAGATGTCGACGACGCGGCCGTACTCGGGCTTCTCGGTGTAGTCCATGATGCCCGGCTTCTCCCGGAACTGACGGCGCACCTCGAAGACGATCGCTCCCGCAGCGCGGGTGACCGCGTTGATGGCGAGACCGGAGAAGAGGAAGACGACGGCGGCACCGAGGATGAGGCCGACGAGGATGTTCGGAGCCGTGACGAGGCCCATGGCGTCCTGGGTGAAGGTCTCCACCTCGGCTGCGGCCGCGCCCACGTCGTCCAGGGCGGACTGCCAGGCGTTGGTGTAGGAGCCGAAGAGTGCAGTCGCTGCCAGGACAGCGGTGGCGATGGCGATGCCCTTGGTGATGGCCTTCGTCGTGTTGCCGACCGCGTCGAGCTCGGTGAGGATCTGCGCGCCGGCCTCGTCGACGTCACCGGACATCTCCGCGATGCCCTGGGCGTTGTCCGACACCGGACCGAAGGTGTCCATGGCGACGATGACCCCGACGGTGGTGAGGAGACCGCAGCCGGCGAGGGCGACGAGGAAGAGAGCGAGAGCGGTGGAGCCGCCGCCGAGCAGGAAGGCGAGGTAGACGGCGCCACCGATGATGGCCGCTGTGTAGACCGCCGACTCGAGACCGACACCGATACCCGAGAGCACGACCGTGGCCGGGCCGGTCAGGGTCGTCCGGGCCACGTCGAGCGTCGGGCGCTTGTCGGTGCCGGTGAAGTAGCCGGTCAGCCAGAGGATGACGCCGGCAAGGACGATGCCGATGACCACTGCACCGAAAGCCGCCAGACGGGGGTCGCCGTCGAGCTGGGTGACCGACTCGGCCGAGGCGCCGAGGTCGGCGAAGCTCGCGGGCAGGTAGGTGTACGCCGCGATGGCGCAGAGGACGGCGGAGATGACGGCGGAGAGGTAGAAGCCACGGTTGATGGCCTTGAGGGCGTTCTCGCCCTTGCGGACCTTGGTGATGTAGACACCGATGAGCGCCGTGACCGCACCGATCGCCGGGACGATGAGTGGGAAGACCAGACCGTAGGTGCCGAACGCGACCGAGCCCAGGATGAGGGCGGCCACGAGCATGACCGCGTAGGACTCGAAGAGGTCCGCAGCCATACCGGCGCAGTCACCGACGTTGTCACCCACGTTGTCGGCGATGGTGGCGGCGTTGCGGGGGTCGTCCTCGGGGATACCCGCCTCGACCTTGCCGACGAGGTCGGCGCCGACGTCAGCGGCCTTGGTGAAGATGCCGCCGCCGACCCGCATGAACATCGCGAGCAGCGCGGCGCCGAAGCCGAAGCCCTCGAGCACGGCCGGGGCGTCGCCCTTGTAGAGGAGGACGACGAGGGCGGCACCGAGGAGCCCGAGGCCGACCGTCGTCATACCGACGGCGCCACCGGTGCGGAAGGCGATCCGCATGCCCAGCTGCTCGTCACCTTCCCTCGCTGCGGCAGCAACACGGACGTTGGCGCGGACCGCCAGCGACATCCCGAGGTAGCCGATCGCGGCGGAGAACAGGGCGCCGAACACGAACGCCACCGAGCGTCCCCACAGGACACCGGCGTTGTCGGCGGGGAGCACGAGGAGCAGGAAGAAGACAAGGACCACGAAGGCGCCAAGTGTCTTGAACTGCCGGCCGAGGTATGCCTGGGCCCCCTCCTCCACGGCTCCGGAGATCTCCCGCATCTTGTCCGTCCCCGACGCCTGCGCCAGCACCTGCTGACGGAAGACGAAGCCCATGACCAGGGCGATCGCCGCGATGACCGCGACGACCAGCACGAGTGAGTAGTTCAGGCCGCTGAGCTCGAGATCAGCTGTTGCGGCCGGCAGCACGTGGCTGACCATTCCATCCTCCTTGATGGGGTGCGTGAAGGGGTGACGGTGGCAGGCTACGCGGCACGCCGCCGGCCCTGACCATACCCGTGGCGTCCGTCACGGGCTGAACCCACCCCATGTGTTGGGCATCACGAGCGTCCCCAAGGCCTGGATCTACTCCGGGCCGGAGAGCGCCCCCACAGCATCGTTGACACTGTCGTGGATCACGAAGACGCTGTCGAGTCCTGTGATCGACATCACTCGGATGATCCGCGGAGACGTGCAGACCAGGTGCAGGTCCCCACCGAGGTCCCGCACCGCCTTGAGCCGGCCGACCATGACCCCGAGCCCGGTGGAGTCGATGAACCGGACGCCGCTCAGGTCCAGGACGATGAGGCGGTGCCCGGCCGCCAGGACACGGTCCAGCGCATCGCGAACCGTGAACGCGGTCGCGACGTCGATGTCCCCGCCCAGGACGAGGACGAAGACGCCGTCCTGCTGCGATGTCGTGACGGTGACCTGCACTGCGGGTCGGGCTCCTTGAGAGGCGGTGCGAGGTGGCCCGGTCCGCTGCCGATGACAGGGACGGGGAGTTCCTCCTGACGGTTCCTGCGCATACGGTAGCCACGAAGCACCTGCTTGCCCAAAGCCGGGCAGCCGAACACCCGATGCACGAGGAGTCCGCCATGACCACCACGCTCATCACCGGAGCCAGTGCCGGACTCGGAGCCGAGACGGCCCGGCAGCTTGCTGCACGGGGGGACGACCTGGCGCTCGCCGCCCGGCGGGAGGGCCAGCTCGAGCGGCTGCGCGAGGAGATCCTCGCCGCCCATCCAGAGCGGACGGTGTCGATCGCCACTCTCGATGTGACCGATGACGAGGCCGTCTTCGACGTCTTCGAGCGGTTCAGCCAGCAGTTCGGCACGATCGACCGGGTCATCGTCAACGCCGGCATCGGGAAGGGTGCTCCGATCGGGACCGGCCGCTACGACGCCAACCGGGCAACGGCGATGACGAACTTCGTCGGGGCGCTGGCCCAGTCGGAGGCCGCCATGCAGATCTTCCGGCGACAGCGCTACGGCCACCTCGTGATGATCTCGTCCATCTCCGCCCTGCGCGGGATGCCCGGCGCCATGACCACCTACGCCGCGACCAAGGCAGGGGTGGCCTCGCTGGCCGAGGGCATCCGACACGAGGTGTCGGGGAGTTCGGACCTCGACATCGACGTGTCCGTCATCTACCCGGGCTACATCGAGTCGGAGATGAACCGTGGCGTCCGGATGCCTTTCATGGTCGACACCGAGACCGGCGTCCGCGCCATCGTCAGCGCGATCGAGAAACGGTCCGCCCACGCGCGGGTCCCGGCCTGGCCGTGGCTGCCGATGGGCACCGCCCTGCGCCACCTCCCGCTGCCTGTCGTCCGGCGGTTCACCTGAGCAGCGGTCCCGAGGACTGGCTCCGCCTCCTGGCCGAGCGGCACGGCGCGGAGCGGATCGCGCACGTCGAGCGACTGCCGGAGCGGGCGGGGTCGCCGGCGGCGTGGCCCTCATGGGTCGACCCGCAGGTGTATGCCGCACTCGCCGGGGCGGGGATCCGCACCTTGTGGTCGCACCAGCGGCAGGGGATGGATCTCGCCTGGGGAGGCGAGGACGTCGTCGTCTCGACCGGGACCGCCTCGGGGAAGTCCTTGATCTATCTCGTCGCCTCCCTCTCGGCTGTCGCCGAGGGGCTGTCGGATCTTTCCGGGCGGGGGGCGACAGCTCTCTACCTCTCACCGACCAAGGCCCTCGCGGCCGACCAGCTGGCTCGTCTGCAGGCACTGCAGCTCCCGGGGATCCGGTCGGTGACCTACGACGGCGACACCCCGACCGAGGAGCGACGCTGGGCGCGCGACCACGCACATCTCGTGCTCAGCAACCCCGACCTCGTGCACCACTCGCTGCTCCCGAGGCACCGCCAGTGGTCCCGGTTCCTGCGGGCACTCCGGTTCGTCGTCATCGACGAGTGCCACACCTACCGTGGCGTGTTCGGGTCGCACGTCTCTGCCGTGCTGCGGCGGCTGCGTCGCGTGTGCACCCGGTACGGCGCCGACCCGACCTTCGTGCTGGCGTCCGCCACGGTCGCCGATCCCGCGGGCCACGGATCGGCGCTCGTCGGCCGACCCGTCACGGCCGTCACCGAGGACGGCTCGCCGAGAGCAGCGATGACGGCGGCCCTCTGGGAGCCCCGGACCGACGAGGCCACGGGTGAACGGGTGTCGGCGACGACGGAGGCCGCCGCCCTCCTGGCCGACCTCGTCGAGGCCGGCTCCCAGACCGTGGCGTTCGCCCGCTCCCGCGCCGGTGTCGAGGCGCTGGCCTCGTCGGCCCGCCGGCGGCTCGACTTCCGTGGTGAGTCCGACCTGGTACGCGCAGTGGCCGCCTATCGGGGCGGGTATCTGCCGTCGGAACGACGCGACCTGGAGCGCGACGTCCGCGGCGGCGAGCTGCGAGGGCTGGCCGCCACGAACGCGCTCGAGCTGGGGGTGGACATCAACGGCCTGGACGCCGTCCTCATCGCGGGCTGGCCGGGTCGGCGGGCATCGCTGTGGCAGCAGTGGGGTCGCGCCGGACGGGCGGGCCAGCCGGCCCTCGGGGTGTTCGTCGCCGCGGACGACCCGCTCGACGCATACCTCGTCCGGCACCCGGAGGCGGTTTTCGGCGAGCCCGTCGAGCACACCGTCATGGATCCGGGCAACCCGCGGATCCTCGCCGCCCACCTCGCGACCGCCGCGTCGGAGGTGCCCCTCACAGAAGCGGACCTGGAGCTGTTCGGCCCGCACGCCCGCCACGTGACCGACCGGCTCGTGGCCGCCGGGATCCTCCGACGACGGCCGACCGGCTGGTACTGGGCGAGGGAGGACCGACCCACCGACCACGTCTCACTGCGGGGGGCCGCCTCGGTCGTGTCGATCGTCGAGCGGGGCACCGGACGCGTGGTGGGCACGATCGACGAGGCGAGCGCGCATACGCAGGTGCACACCGGGGCGGTGCACGTCCATCAGGGCCAGTCGTATGTCGTCGTGGACCTCGATCTCGAGGGCGCGGTCGCCACGGTCGTGAGGGGCGATCCCGGCTGGACGACGACGGCCCAGTCCGTGAGCGAGTTCCGCATCGAGGGGGTCGAGCAGCGTCGACGGTATGCGGGGGCCGAGGTCTGCTACGGAGCTGTCCGGGTCACCGGTCAGGTCACCGGCTTCACGCGGCGGCTCCCGAGCGGGGAGATCATCGGCCAGCACGCCCTCGACCTTCCGACGCGCACCCTCAACACCATGGCGGTCTGGTGGACACAGACCGAGGACTCGCTCCTCGAGGCGGGGCTGGTGCCCGCCGGCATCCCCGGTGCCGCGCACGCGGCCGAGCACGCGGCCATCGGCATGCTGCCGCTCATGGCGACGTGCGACCGGTGGGACATCGGTGGGGTGTCAACCGATCTGCACCCGGACACGGGACAGCCGACGATCATGATCTACGACGGCTACCCCGGTGGGGCGGGATTCTCCGAGCGCGCCTTCGGGCAGTGGGACGACTGGACGAGGGCCACGCTGCAGCGCCTCCTCGAGTGCCCCTGCGCATCGGGCTGCCCGTCCTGTGTGCAGTCACCGAAGTGCGGGAACGGCAACGAGCCTCTCGACAAGGTGGGGGCGCAACACCTCCTTCGGTCCGCGTTGGGCATGGGAGGGGGCTAGCCTGTTGAGCAAGCCGGCTCCGGTCCGCAACGCCGCGCCGACCGCGCGGGGAAAGGCTGACACATGATCCTCCTGGGTCTCATCCTCATCGTCCTTGCCCTCGGCGCCGGTGGGTTCCTCTTCCTGGGGACCTCTGCGCTGGACCCGATCGAGCTGATCGTCCTCAACCGGACCTACGAGATGTCTCCCTGGGCGCTCGTCGTGGCCGGCGTCATCGCGACGACCCTGCTCTGGTGGGGATGGGCACTGGTGCGGATGGGCACCCGTCGCCGGGTCCGCAGGAGCCGCGAGGCCAAGGAGGCGGCCCGTCAGGCCGAGCTGGACCGGGCGGCCCAGGAGAAGGAGAACCAGGCCAAGTGGGAGCGCCAGCTGCGTGAGCGCGAGCGTCAGGTGCGCGAGAGCGAGGAGCGACAGCGCGGACAGCGCGTCGTCACCGGCGAGTCGAGGCCGGTCGCTGACGGCGCCGGGCACCGCGCCGACGCCCCGCCCCCGCCTCCGCAGCAGAGCGGGCTGTAGCTCTCAGCAGGCAGGCAAGTCGCAGAGAAGCGCAGCATGGGCTGCGCTGTCACCCGTCGATCGTGGTGACGAACTCCCCGTCGTTGACGGAGACCGTGACGGGCAGCTCGGCATGCCCGAGCGGAACGGCGAACTGCACAGGCTGGAGCACCTGCGCACACATCCCCTCCTGCGCCACCGTGGTCAGCTGCACCGTGATCGTGTCGGCTTCGGTATCAACCGAGTAGGCCACCTTGTGACACGGCGTGGGGGTACTACCGACGACGTCGAGAAAGAGCTGCACCGGGTACGACTCGGCCACGCGCACGTCGATCTCGTCGATGTAGAGAGGCGAGTCCCCCACGGTGTCGCTCAGCAGGGGCCCTGGCCCGTCGTTGCCGTCGTCATCGGTCCCGACGTCGCCGTCGGAGGTCTGGACGGGAGAGTCCGGGTCAGGGCCTGCGCCCGGGCCGTCCGAGGGAGCGGCCGAGCCGCAGCCGGCCAGGAGCAGGACCAGGGCGACAACCACTCCGAGGTGGCGTCTTCTCACGATGCTTGTCGAGGTGCTCGTCATGGTGCTCGTCATGGTGCTCGGACGCTACCCCAGCGCACGGAGTTCCCGGGGTCGCCCTTTCGAGGAGTTCCAGGAGTCGCTCTGTCCTGGAGTCCCGGGGTCATGGGTCCGGTGGAGCCGGTCCGGCCCGCGCCACGGCCGTGGCGGGCCCGCTGACCCCGGGAAGCCTGCCGAGGTGTCCCGGGGCCACGGGGACGGCCACGGACACCGTCACGTTGACTCCACCGTCAAGGACGCAGGAGCGGAGCCGGGCTCCGTTGAGGGCAGCGACGTGGGCTGCCACGGCACACGCCCCGCTCGACAGCCCCTCACCCGGATCCCCGTATCGCATCCCCGCGACAGCCACTGTCGCTGCGGCCAACGCGCTGAGGTCGGCAGCCGCACGCGCCTGAGCCGACCCCCTGACGGCGCCGAGGACCAGGGCGAGTCCCAGGACCAGCACCAGGCTCATCCCACAGCAGCCGACGACGAGCACGGTCGCTGCGCCGCGATCCACGGAGTGCTGCCTCACGGCTCGCCCTCCACCCGCGCGGTGGCCTCGACTGGACCCGGGTCCGGCAGAACAAGACCGACCAGCCCAGCCCGGGCCGGGGCACGCACCGCGACGGTCACGAAGCTACCGCTCACCCTCACGGCGTACGTGGCCCCCTGCGGCAGCGCCTCGCGTGACCTCGCCCAGGCCTCTGAGACATCACCCCCGCGGGCTGCCTCGCGGGCAACCGTTCCGGCAACAGAGACAGCAGCAGCGCGGTCCAGCCCGGTGCGCACGACTCCGAGGACCAGGGAGAGGACGAGCAGGAGCGTGACGAGCCCGACCGCCAGCTCTGCGCTCACCATGCCGGAGTCGGCACGCTCCCGCCCGCCACGCATCAGCTGCTGCCCGAGCTCAGGGCGGTCGTGATGATCGTCGTCAGGGCCGACTGGACGGCTCCGCTCTTGACGACGGCCATCAGGACGACCGCGAAGGCGACGGCCGCCATCGTCCCCACGGCGTACTCGGCGGTGGTCATCCCGGCCTCCCGAGCAGTCCGGTGGATCCGGTCGGGACGCCGGATGCGTGGCCTGATCCGCCGCAGGAGCTGGATCAATCGTGTTGTCATGCTTCACCTTTCGCGAGTGACGGACCTCCTCGCACCGTGCGAGCCGTCACCCTCGAGCCTCGGCCAGCCCACGATTGCCCGACCAGGGGAAGTCGCACGCTGTGGACGACACCCCCGATGGCCAGGCGGCGTGTTCGTGCTACGGAGTGAGGGAGCCCGACGTCATGACGATCACGAGCGGGATGACGGTCGTGCACATGAAGGCCGGCAGCAGGGCGAGGCCGAGCGGAAGCACGAGCCGGACACTCACCCGTCCGATCGACGCCTCCCTGGCCACGCTCTCCCGTCGCAGGATCGTTGCAGCGGCACCGAGGAGCAGCGCCGCCGGCGCGATGCCGGCCCGGTCGGCGACGGTCATCGCGGACGCCACAGGCGCCCAGACCTGCGGGGCCGCGCTCCACGCGGCGAGGGAGTCCTCACCGTGGCCATACGCCTCGACGACGGGCGCGAGATCCCGAGCGAGCTCAGGCGGCAGGTGCCCGGCGACCCGCGCCACCGCCGACCCGAGGGGGAGCCCGGCCCGCAGCGCGATGACGAGCAGCTGGGCCGCGACGGCGACGGCCGTCATGGAGGCGGCGGTCGGGTGAGAGCAGACGCGGCTCCCGCGCCACAGCACGGTTCGCGGATCCGCCCAGGGTGATGGCCAGAGGAGGGAGCCCGTGAGGACCGCCAGCAGAGCCAGAGCGGTCGTCATGGCGACCGTGACTGCTGAGCGACGTCGACATAGCTGCGCGGACGGAGGGCGGCGGCGACCAGGGACTTGCTCCACTGCCAGCCCCCCGCCGCGAGCACGAGTCCGAGTCCGAGACTCAGCGCCGCCGGCAGGCTGCCGTACAGGTCGGTGGGGTCCGCCCCGACGACGAGTGCCAGGACCGGCCCGGCAACGGGGAGGAGCGCGAGCAGTCTCCGTGATGCCTGCGGGCCGGCCGCCATCGCGTCCAGCTGTCCATGGATGCGGGACTCCTCCCGCAGGTGGCCGGCAAGCACGTCCAGGGCGTCCGCAAGTGGCGAGCCCGTCGCGGTTGCGAGCTCCCACACCGCAGCGAGGAGGTCATAGGCCTCTGCCGCACGGCCCGGGCCCTCGGTAGCGCGCCATGCCGTTGCCGTGGCCTCTCCTCGGTCTACGCGGTCTGCGACCCTCGTGAGGCGCGCCCGCTCAGCAGAGCCCCACTCGGTCGTCTCGATGACGAGTCGCAGGGCCGGACCCGGAGGTAGACCGGCACGCAGCCCGGCAGCCGCGATCTCCAGACCGTCGGCGATCCGCTGCGGATCTGAGCCCGGTGGTGGTCCCCCGAGCGACCTCGGCCTGCCGCGCATCCTGGGCTGGCCGCGCGGCGTCGGCGCGCCGCGCATCGCGGATCCTCGATGCGCCGTCCGTCCCACACCGCACATCTCACGGTCCGGCAGGCACATGCTCGGGGTGCGCAGCCGCACGAGCAGTCGCGACAGCGGGGCTGGGACGGCTTCCTGCCGCGACCGTCCACTCGACGATCTCGCGCACCCGCCTCGTCCCGGCCTCGCGCTCCAGGTGCACCACCGCGTCGATCGCCGCCAGGGCCTGGCTGCGGACCGCCGCTTCAGGCAGACCGGCAAGCGAACCGAGGGCCGCCAGCCGGGTCATGACATCCTGAGCGGAGTTGGCGTGGATCGTGGCGAAGCCACCCTCGTGCCCGGTGTTGAACGCCCGGAAGAGGTCGATGACCTCGGCCCCGCGCACCTCCCCCACGACGAGGCGGTCGGGGCGCATCCGCATGGCCTGCCTCACCAGCTCGGTCATGGTGACCTCGCCTGCTCCCTCGACGTTCCGGTGGCGCGCCTGAAGGCGGACCACGTGGGGATGCGTGACGGGAACCTCACTCACGTCCTCGACGACGACGACCCGCTCGTGCGGAGGCACCAACGCCAGCAGCGCCGCAAGCAGAGTCGTCTTGCCGGTGCCCGTGCCCCCGGAGACGAGGACGGAGCGACGACGGTGCACCAGCTCGTGGAGGGTCTCCGTCTGAGCAGGCGTGAGGGACCCGCTCGCCTGGAGCTGCTCGGTGCTCAACGCCCTCCGGCGCGGCACACGCAGCGAGATGTGCGCTCCGTCCGTCGCGATCGGAGCCAGCACCGCGTGCAGGCGCACGCCACCAGGAAGCTGCCCGTCGGCGTGCGGCATCGCGTCATCGAGCCGGCGCTGGGCGGCCGCTGCCAACCGGATGGCGAGCCGGCGAACGGCCTGCGCGTCATTCAGCGTCAGGTCGGCGCGTTCCAGGTGCCGTCCGCGGTCGACCCACACCGAGCCGTCCCCGTTGATGAGCACGTCGGTGACCGCCTCGTCGGCGATGAGGTGCGAAATGGCTCGCTCCATCACGCGGTCCGCCGAGTCTCACGCGCAGACGGGTCGCCTGGTGCCCCCCGATCGATGAGGTCGCTCAGCCACAGCGTCTGGAGCATCGCCAGTGCTTCGTCGGCCACCGCGTCGACGGACGTCGTACGGGTGCCGGGTAGGACACCGCGAGCGGCGAGCCGCGCGATGCGCGGGTCGTCCGCCCAGTGCGCCAGCAGCGGCACCCCGAGCTGCTGGGCCAGACTGTGGCTCCCCCGAGAGTCCCTCGCACCACGGGTCACGAGGACTGCGTGGGTGCGGGCCAGCGCGCACGTGCACCCGACGACGTCGACGTCGTGGAGGCCCTTCGGGGTCAGGCTCCCCAGCACCACGAGCGCATCCATTCGCGACACGACTGCCGCAGGAGGTCGCGGCCCGCAGTCGATCGTCACCACGTCTGCCTGGGCCGCCACGGCATCGAGTGTCGGGAATACGGCTGACCAGTCCGTCGCGGTCACCGATCTGGCAGCGAGCACGGCAACGCCGTCGTCCGCAGGCAGGCTGGACAGAGTGATCGGAACGTGTCGATCCTCCGTCGGCCAGATCGGCGCCGACAGGTCCTCCCACCGCGGGCCGGGCAGGTGCTCGATGCCGAGGACGACGTCGAGCCCGCCCCGGGGATCGAGGTCGACGGCGACGACGGCAAGACACCCCGGCAGCACAGCCCGCGAGCGGACCGCCAGAGCAGCGGTGAGGGTGGACGCACCGACACCACCCGATGCGCCGAGGACTCCGATCGTGGCCATAGAGCGAGCCTGCTGGCGGCAGGTCGCCGGAGCCCAGCCCCGGGCCGTCGCTGTGGACACCACACCCGGTCCGACCCGTCGGTGTGGACGCCGAGGCCGCAGCTCACCCGCGATGACTCAGGGGTGAGGGAGGCGAGGCAGGAGAGGCGGAGGAGAGATGGGACCTGCCGGCGAGGAGGCTCAGCAGAGACAATGTCCTCGCGCCGGAAAGGGGACGGCCCCGGTCGGGGGGACAACCGGGGCCGTCGACGCGCCAAGCCCCGGGGGGGAGAGGCCGGTGCGTCGGTCGCTACAACCCTTGCGGGGAGCGAGTGGCTCAATCATGTGTCACGGGGCGCCTCGGCTGCAAGCCCGTGACCGGTTTAGGCCTCAACTTCCCCTAGATCGCGTGATTCCGCTGTTTGGAAACGATTACGCCACTCGATGCACTCGCCACAGGACACCGAAAATCGGGAATCCGAAGCATGTCGGAGCAGTCACCCATGCCCCGGCCAGGGATCAACTCGGCAGTCGACCCGCGAGGACCGCGTCGGCGACCGCTCTCCCCTCATCCGCTGCAGCCACGAGAGCGGCACAGCAGTGCTCCAGCCACAGCCGCACTCCGTCCCGGGAACCGGAGGTGTATGCCGAGAGCGCTCCGACATAGGCGGTCATCCCTTGGCGGAAGTGCCCCAGCTCGGGCACGGCTACCCCCGTGGGGTCCAGCCCGGTCGCCTGAACCAGGCTGCGCTCCAGGGCGCGGGCCACGACCCCGTTGGCGCGACGAAACGGACGCAGCGCTGCGATCTCACCATGAGCGATCGCGGCGACGACGACACCGGGCAGCCCGGCATGCCCGCGGAGCACGTCACCGAGCAGTGCCAGGCGCTCCGTCACCTCGGAGGGGTCGGGGGCCTCGCCGAGCTCGATGAGCTCCCCACAGCTCTCCCCCGCCCGGCGCGGACGTCCCAGCCCGTCGCCGGGTCCCCCGTCGGCAGCATCGCCCGACTCCTGCGGCAGGTGCCCTACGGCGGCCACGTGCAGTCGGGCCAACGCCTGTGCCGGCGCCGTCAGGACGTAGCCACGCACGTCCTCCGTCGCTGCCGTCGCGGCGATGACACCACGCACGACCTCGTCGACCGGGTCCGGGTCAGCCGGCCACTCGCGGACGCCCGCGATGTACTCGCGCACCTGGTCCACGGGCAGCCGGGCGCCGTCGAGCTCGCCACTGGCCTGCGCACCCCGTACCCGGGACTCGGCAGCCGCCTCCGGGATCCGACGACGGAGCGCCTGGTGCCACCGCAGCGACGTCATCGCCGCTCGCACGTCGTCGATCGGTTGGCGCAGCTCGGGCCACTCGGCCATCCGGGCAACGGCTGTCACAGCAGGGGTCGGAGATGATGACACCCCTCCACGCTAGACGTTCACATGCACCGCCCGATCCGCGCCCGGCGCCTTCCCGTCCGGCACTAGGGTGTCCGTCACAGGGCAGGACGCGCACGGGCGCTCTGCCCGAGTGTCGACGCGTCCGGAGGTGACACGGTGGTTGGCTGGTTCCACCTCCCGACGGCCCTCACCGTGCTGCTCCTCTGTGCGGTGCTGGCCGCCGTCGCGATCTGGCGCCGACGCCGCGACCGGGACGTCCACAGCTTCATCTCCGACGTCGACCGCGCCACCTACCAGACCTTGCACGCCGTGTCCCTCGCTGCCCAGCCGCTGCGCGAAGGCCTGACCGAGGAAGGCGCCACCAAGGCCGCGCGCCAGCTCCTCGACATGGTGGGGGCCGAGGCAGTCGCCATCCAGGGAGTATCACGGACCCTCACCTGGGTGGGCGAGGGCGAGCACCACGCCGGCCAGGTCGAGCAGCACACCCGGCCGGTGATCGAGGACGGCCAGATGATCGTCATCGCCACCGGGGACATCATGTGCTCCAACCCGGACTGTCCGATCCGCTCCGCCGTGATCGCGCCACTCGTCGTCGACGACCTCGTCGTGGGCGCGCTCGCTGCCTATGCGCCGGAGAGCTCCGCCGGTCTGGCCCGGGCCACCGAGGAGATCGCGGGCTGGGCCTCCTCCCAGCTGCAGCTCGCCGAGCTGGCCAGGGAACGCACCCGTGCCATGGAGGCCGAGCTCCGGGCACTCCGTGCCCAGATCAGTCCGCACTTCGTCTACAACTCCCTTGCGGCCATCGCCTCCTTCGTGCGGACCGACCCCGAGCGTGCACGCGAGCTGCTCCTTGAGTTCGCCGACTTCACCAGGTATGCGCTGCGCGAAGGAGGTGCCTTCACGACCCTCTCCGAGGAGCTGCGCAACGTCGAGCGCTATCTCGTCCTGGAGCAGGCGCGCTTCGGTGACCGGCTGTCCGTGTCCTTGCTCATCGCGCCCGAGGTGCTCCCCGTGCAGGTGCCGTACCTCGCGGTCCAGCCGCTCGTCGAGAACGCCGTACGCCATGGTCTGGCAGGCAAGACGACGCCAGGAACCCTCACCCTCCAGGCACGGGATGTCGGAGCAGAGGCCGAGATCGTCGTCGAGGACGACGGCGTCGGCGCCGATCCTGAGCGCATCCGCGCCGCCCTCGACGGTGCCCATGACGGCGACAACGTCGGCCTGGGCAACGTGGACTCCCGACTGCGACAGGTCTACGGCGACTCCTACGGCCTGGTCGTGGAGACCGCGCCCGGCGCCGGCACCAGGGTCTCGTTCCGGGTCCCGAAATTCGTCCCGAGGCTCCACCAGGGGGCGTGACTGGTCGTACAGTGAAGCGCATGCCTGGTTTCGATGCTGAGCCCAGCGGTCAGAACGACTCGCTCACCGCTCTCGTCGTCGACGACGAGGCACCGGCGCTCGCTGAGATGCGCTTCCTGCTCGAGCAGGACCCCCGCATCGGACGCATCATCACGACCAGCAGCAGCACCGAGGCCCTCAAGGCTCTGGAGTCCGAACCGATCGATGTCGTGTTCTCCGACATCAGCATGCCCGGCCTGGACGGCATGGCGCTCGCCCGGGTGATCGCCCGCTTCGCGCAACGGCCGCAGATCGTCTTCGTCACCGCATACGACGAGCACGCCGTGGATGCCTTCGCGGTCAACGCGACCGACTACGTCATGAAGCCGGTACGGCACGAACGCCTGACCGAGGCGATCCGGCGCGTCGTCGCCCAGCTGCGGGGCAACGAGCCGGCGAGCAGCACCGTGGAGGACGAGACGATCCCCGTCGAGCTGGGCGGGGTCACCCGGTTCATCAACCGCAGCGAGATCCGGTACGCACAGGCTCAGGGGGACTACGCCCGGCTGCACACCGCCTCCGGTTCACACCTCGTCCGCATACCGCTCAACACCCTCGAAGAGCGCTGGGAGTCAGCAGGATTCGTCAGAATTCACCGGTCCACTCTCGTCTCGACGAACCACATGAAGGAGGTCCGGCTCGAGCACGGACGGTTCGTCGTCGTCATCGAGGGAGCCGAGCTGCAGGTGAGCCGGCGGCACACCCGCAACCTGCGCGAGCGTCTGCTCAAGCCCCGCACCGGCGACCGCTGACAGCACTCGCTCCCCGTATGCGACCCCTCCCCCCGCCCGACGACGCTCCACAGCGTGTGCGGGTCACCAGCTCGCGGCGGGCTCCGGCAGCACCGGCTCGCAGGCCGCTGCAGACCGAGCTGGACGAGCAGACGACGCTGGGCGAGGTCTACGTCCGCGGACTCATGGGCGCCCAGTTCCGGCTTGCCGCGTCGATCATCGTGGTCGGGGTCCTCGGGCTGGGGGGCCTTCCGCTGCTGTTCTGGATCGTGCCGGCCACCAGGAGTCTGCGCGTCCTCGACTGGCCCATCGCGTGGCTGCTCGTCGGTGTGGTGATCTACCCCGTCACAGTCGGTGTCGCGGCCTACTACGTGCGGCGTGCCGACCGTATCGAGGCGGACTTCACCGAGATGGTGGAACAACAGTCGTGAGTGACCAGGACTTCAAGGCCTTCGCCGTTGTCGCGATCCTCCTCGTCTGCGCCGCAACCCTCGTCGTCGGCGCATACGGCCTGCGCTTCTCCCGGACGACGAGCGACTTCTACGTCGCGTCGCGCCAGGTGGGTCCGGGCCGCAACGCGAGCGCCATCAGTGGTGAGTACCTCTCTGCTGCGAGCTTCCTCGGTGTCGCTGGACTGATCTACGAGAACGGGTTCGACTCGCTCTGGTTCCCGGTCGGGTACACGGCCGGCTACGTCGTTCTCCTCGTCCTGGTGGCAGCACCGCTGCGGCGGAGCGGTGCCTACACCATTCCTGACTTCGCGGAGATCAGGATGCAGTCCACGGGTGTCCGTCGGATGTCAGCCGCCCTCGTCGTGGCGATCGGCTGGCTCTACCTCCTTCCGCAGTTCCAGGGAGCCGGGCTGTCGCTGCAGTCGGTGACCGGCTGGCCCACCTGGGTCGGCACCGTGATCGTCGTCCTCGTCGTCGTGCTCGGCGTCGCGGCAGGTGGCATGCGCTCGATCACTCTCGTCCAGGCGATGCAGTACTGGCTCAAGCTCTGCGCCCTGGCGATCCCCGCATTCGTCCTCCTGTGGCTGTGGAAGTCGCAGGGGGCTCCGGGGCCGCAGGAGGTCGTCGGGGCCGGGGAGAGCCTGCGCGAGTGGTATGAACCGCTGACCCGGTCCACGGACGAACCGCTCTCGCTGTACTCGACCTACAGCACCCTGATGGCCCTGTGCCTGGGCACCATGGGGCTGCCCCATGTCCTGGTGCGCTTCTACACGAACCCGGACGGACCGGCCGCTCGGCGGACGACGACGGTCGTCATCGGGCTGATCGGCATGTTCTACCTCTTCCCGCCCATCTATGGAGTCCTCGGGCGCGTCTACCTTCCCCTCGACGGAGCCGAGGTCGCTGCCGACCAGATCGTCCTCCAGCTCCCGAGGGCCGCGCTCCCGGGACTGACCGGCGAGCTCCTCTCCGCGATCCTCGCCGGTGGCGCGTTCGCAGCCTTCCTGTCGACCGCCTCCGGTCTCGTCATCTCGATCGCGGGTGTCATCGCCCAGGACGTCCTGCGTCCGACGCTGCAACGCGTGACCGCCGGTGACAGCGGCTTGATCCAGAGCTTCCGACTCGCCACCGTCATCGCCGTGGCCGTGCCCGTCGCAGCCGCGGTCTTCACCGCCCCGCTCGGCCTGGCCCGCACCGTCAACCTCGCCTTCGCCATCGCCGCCTCCACGCTGGCACCGCTGCTGCTGCTCGGGGTGTGGTGGCGTCGGCTCTCCACCACGGGCGCCTTCGCCGGGCTTCTCGTCGGCGGTACCCTCGCGACGATCGCGACCATCGTCACGGTGGTCGTGCGCCCGGAGAACAGCTGGCTCGCGACGGCCCTGTCACAGCCGGCTGCCTGGTGCATCCCGGCCTCGTTCGCCACCTCGGTCATCGTCTCGCTGCTCACCCCGGACCGGATCCCATCAGGGGTGTCGCGAACGATGGCGCGACTTCACACGCCGGAGGGAGTGGAGCTCAGCTCGGTGCGCTGATGTGCTCGGCGCTGCGATGGTTCGGTGCTGCGTGTTCCCCTCGGCTCATCGGACCGGAAAGGTCCTTTCGCACGGGGCTAGTCGCCCTCGACCATCGCCGGCGGGATCGCCAGGACCGGTACGCGCGCATCCAGCACGATCTGGGCGGCGATGCTTCCGAGGATGGCCTTGCCGACGGCGGAGCGGCGACGCAGTCCCACGACGAGAAGGGAGGCCCGCACCCGCTCAGCCTCGTCGAGGACACCCTCGGCGACGTCGGTGGACACCGGCTGGCGGATGACGTAGTTCACCCCCGAACCGCGCAGTCGGTTCTCGAGATCCCGGATGCTCTCCGGGCCGGTGAACCTCGGCGACTCGTAGTCGGATCCCAGGGTCGCGTTGATGACGACCAGGGTCATCCGTCTGCGTCGCGCCTCTTCCACCGCGATGCGGAGAGCGGCCTTGCTCGACTCCCCTCCGGCATAGGCGACAGCGACTGTCATGTCTCTACCGTGGCACGAAGCGGGGCGTCAGGTCGCCTTGGGCGCGCCGGATTCGCTCAGCCCTGCGGCACGCGCACGGCAGCCAGCTGGCGGGACTGAGCGACGAGTCGGCCGGTGCTGTCCCAGATCCTGGCGTCCTCCTCCAGCAGCGTGGCCGAGAAGTTCTCGGTCGAGAGCTCGACCTTGAGCCACCCCGGCGCCGGATGAGCCCGGATGTGAGCGCTGAGCTCAAGAGTGGGAGCCCACCCCAGCAGGCCCAGGTCGAACGCCACCGGTGGCAGGGCATCGAGGAAGTAGAGCAGCGACAGGGCGTCCGGCTCACGACCGTCCCTGAAGCGGATCCAGCCGCGCATGCGACCGGCCAGGGACGGCTGCCCGATCCCCCACATCGCAGTCTCCGGTTCCAGGCGCAGGTCGACCCGGTTCATGATCTCCGGAAGCGTGAAGTCCCCGGACCCCTCCGGCAGGTCGTCCGTACCGACGCACTTCTCCGGAGGCGGCAGCGAGGGCGCCTCGGACTGACGCCGCACCGGCTCGGACATTGCGGCGAGGTCGGCGAAGGTCGCCAGAGCCCGGACTCGTTCCGCCGGCTCCCCCTTCTCGTCGACCTGCCACAGCGAGACCTCTCCGGTGGACATGGTCCGCCCAGCCCGGACCGGGTGCGCCTCGACGCCATACGGACCGGGGCGGGCCGCCGACAGGAAGTATGCGGACATGGCCAGGCAGTCCGGGTGGCGTCCGTCCTGGTCGAGGACGGGACGAAGTCCGGCGGCCATGATCGCCATCGTGATTCCTCCGTTGACGGCGGTGCCGATTGCCCAGCCCTCGGTGAGCTCCGGGTGGCCGAGGGCAGCGTCGAACTCGGATCTCGTCGCGGTCATGCCGTCAGTGTGCCAAATCGCTTCGGACTCCGAGCGACCCATCCCACGTCGACCGTTCGGCCGACGGGCCTGCCGACGGCGTCAACGAGGTGACCGCCGGGGCCGTCTCTCTCCTGCATGACAGCCGTCACTGCGACAGCGCACCAGGAGGCCCCACCATGACTCTTCACACCCGGACTCTTCGCACCCGGACTCTTCGCACCCGGACCCTCCCTAGCCGGACCCTTGCCACGCGAGCTCCCCGCAGCCGGTCGCTTCGTGCCGGCCTCGCCGGAGCCGTGCTCGCCGCCGCCCTCGCCACGGGGCCCGCGGTCGCCCTGGCGCCGCAGGCCTCGGCCGCCACGCCCTATTGCGGTATCACCTGGGGATCGCTGGCCAGAACGCGACCCGCTCCGACCGTCAACACCGTCACGGGTATCCGCGCAGGGCGCCACGCCTGCTACGACCGCCTCGTCGTCGACATCGCCGGCACGAGACCGACCGGCTTCGATGTCCGCTATGTCACAGCAGTCGAGGCACAGGGCTCCGGGCAGCCGGTCCCGCTGCGCGGCGGCGCCAGGCTCGCCATCACCGTGCACTCCCCCGCATACACCGGCGCCGGTCGCGCCACCTACCGACCCGCGAACCGCCTTGAGCTGGTGGATGTGGCCGGCTACTCGACGTTCCGGCAGGTGGCCTGGGGTGGCTCCTTCGAAGGTCAGACCACGATCGGGCTCGGCGTCCGCGCCCGGCTGCCGTACCGGGTCTTCACCCTCACCGACACCGCTGCCGGCACCACCCGGGTCGTCATCGATGTCGCCCACCGCTGGTCCTGATCACCTCCCGTCAGTGGCCCGGACCCCCGCCGTCCGGGCCACTGACCCGCGTGGGCCTGTCCGGAAGGGGTGGCCCACCCTCGCCCCGGCCCTGCCTGATGAGTGCTTGATGAGAGGACTGTCATCTTCTCCGGGGCCGGTCACGCCCGGCCCGGGGTCACGATGGTGATATGGGCTGGGAGAGACGGATCACCTGGGCGCTGTGGCTCGCCCTGGCTGCGGTGGTGGTCGCCGCGTTCGCCGCCCTCGCAGGCTCTGGACAGAGCCCGCCCCTCGGAGAGCGGATCCGCATGTACGACACCAGCAGCACCAGCTCCTCCACGTCGACCACCCTGACCCCCTCGAGCACCTCCACGCCAACCGGACCGGAGAGGTCCACGAGCACCCCTCGATCCACGCAGCACACGCCGAAGAACTCAGTCGTGGACCCACGCCGCGCCCCTGTCCGGGTCCCCGTCGGTGAGGTCTGCGACGATGATGAGTGCGATGACGATGAGCACGACTGACCTATGACGACTGACCTATGACGACTGAGATGACTGAGGATGGGCAGCCCGGACCCCGGGTCTCACGGCTCACTCTGCGTCGCCGCATCGTCGGGTCCATCGCCCTGCTGTCGGCCATCGGTCTGCTCGCCGCCGGCCTGGCCGCGCTGCTCGTCGAGCGGGGTCGCATCATCGACGGCATCTCGGACAGCCTCGCCCAGGAGATCCGTGAGTTCCGGGAACTCGCGAGCGGGGGTCTGGACCCGGAGACCGGCGAGCCGTTCGACACGGCGGACCGGCTCATCACCGTCTCCATGCTGCGCAACGTCCCCGACGACAACGAGGCCCATATCGGCTTCGTCACGGATGCGAACATCGCCGCGGCGGGGAGCGGCACGCTGCACAACGAACCCGGGTTCCGGGCCGAGGTGACGCGTCACCAGAGCGCGGCCTACGGCCGGTACCACTCGCCCGCCCACGGCGAGATCATGTATGCGGTGCTCCCGATCGAGAATGTCGACGAGCTCGCGCACTACGTCGTCGCGCACTATCTGGATGAAGAGATCACCGGACTGGACCAGACGATCCGGGTCTACGGGATCGCCGCACTGCTCGCCTGGCTCGGTCTCACCCTCGCGGCCTGGCTGCTGGCCCGCCGGATCACCGCTCCTATCGAGGAGCTGCGTGAGACTGCCGAGAAGATCACCGAGACCGACCTGAACCGTCGGATCAAGGTCGCCGGCGATGACGAGGTCGCCGCCATGGGAACCACGTTCAACCGGATGCTGGACCGGCTGCAGGCCGCGCTCTCCGGCCAGCGCCGGATGCTCGACGACGCCGGCCACGAGCTCCGCACCCCGATCACGGTCGTCCGCGGCCACCTGGAGCTCATGGATCCTCATGACCCTGCCGACGTCGAGGCCACCCGGGACCTGGCCATCGACGAGCTCGACCGGATGAACCTGCTCGTCCAGGACCTCACCCTGCTGGCCAAGGCCCAGCGGCCGGACTTCCTCACCCGTGAGCAGGTGGCCCTGCACCGGCTCGTCGAGGAGGTGCGGGAGAAGGCGAGCGGCTTCGGTGAGCGGCAGTGGCTCCTGGACCCCAGCGAGCCGATCACGGTCTTCGCCGATCCCCGCCGCCTGACGCAGGCCATGCTGCAGCTGGCGAGCAACGCCTACAAGGTGACAGAGCCAGGTGACGTCATCGCGTTCGGGTGCTCGAGCACCTCAGAGTGCGCCCAGCTCTGGGTTCGCGACAGCGGTCCCGGAGTTCCCGCCTCCGACCGACAACGGATCTTCAGCCGCTTCCAGTCGGGCACCAGTGTCTCTACGGGAGGTGCCGGGTTGGGCCTGGCCATCGTGGCGGCGATCGCGCAGGCCCACGAGGGCGGCGCCTACGTCACTCCTGCCACCTCGGACGGAGGAGCCAAGTTCGTCATCGAGCTGCCCCGTGGGCGCGGTGAGGAGACCGGTACGCATACGATCATCACTGAGCCGGTCCCCAAGATCCCGGGAACGGATCCTGCGAACGACTCGAGGCCCCGGGATCGACTGCGCCGGGAAGCACTGCCCGACGAGGACGACACGGTGAGCACTCTCGTGGAGAGACTTCCGCGTGAGGGGGCCGACCGGCACGGCGAGAGGAGTCAGCAGTGAGTCGCATCCTCGTCGCCGAGGACGAGTCCCGGATCGCCTCGTTCATCTCCAAGGGCCTGACCGCCAGCGGCCTGCAGTGCATGGTTGTCGAGGACGGCCCGACGGCCATGGCGATGGCGATGACCGACGAGTTCGACCTGATGGTCCTCGACATCGGTCTCCCCGGCATGGACGGGTTCCAGGTGCTCAGCCGGATCCGGGAGAGCGGCTCGACCCTGCCGGTCATCATCCTCACCGCCCGGGACTCGGTGGCCGACACCATCGCCGGGCTCGAGGGCGGCGCTGACGACTACATGCAGAAGCCGTTCAGCTTCGGCGAGCTCCTCGCCCGGATCCGGCTGCGGCTCCGCGATGCCGCAGCGAGCGTGCGCGATGACGAGCCGGTCAGCACAGTCCTCTCCGCCGGCGACATCAGCCTCGACCTGCACTCGCGGAAGGTCACGGTGGGCGGGAAGGAGAAGGACCTCAGCGCCCGCGAGTTCGTGCTCCTGGAGACCTTTCTCCGCCACCCCGGTCACGTCCTCAGCCGTGAGCAGCTCCTCAGCCACGTCTGGGGTTATGACTTCGATCCGGGCTCGAACGTCGTCGACGTCTACGTCCGGTATCTCCGCAAGAAGATCGGCGCCGACGCGATCGAGACGGTCCGCGGCATGGGCTACCGGCTGCGGACCTGACGCCGGTCGCATCCTGCCGACCGCTGACCGCTGCGGTGGGCCCGCCGATCGCTTGGCGCTCCCCTCACCTTGCCGCGAACGGCGGTTCTAGAGTTGGCTTGCAGGAACGTGCCGACGTTGTCACACCCGTGAGGAGTCACCATATGACCGACAGCAGTCTCGCCCCTTCGCCGGAGTTCGCCGCCCAGGCCAACGGCAAGCCCGAGCTCTATGAGCAGGCCGGCGCCGACTACGAGGCCTTCTGGGCCGAGCAGGCACGGTCCTACGTCTCCTGGGACAAGGACTTCGACATGACCCTGGACTGGAGCGATGCCCCCTTCGCCAAGTGGTTCGTCGGCGGGGAGCTCAACGCTGCATACAACTGCGCCGACCGGCACGTCGAGGCTGGCAACGGCGACCGCGTGGCAATCTACTTCGAGGGTGAGGGCGGGGACACCCGCACCATCACCTATGCGGACCTCGCCCGGGAGGTCAAGAAGACGGCCAACGCACTCGAGTCCCTCGGGGTGGCCAAGGGCGACCGTGTCGCGATCTACATGCCGATGATCCCCGAGACCGTCTTCGCGATGCTCGCCTGCGCGCGGATCGGTGCAGCACACTCGGTCGTCTTCGGCGGGTTCTCCGCCGACGCGCTGCGCAGCCGGATCGACGATGCACGGGCCAAGGTCGTCGTGACGACCGACGGGCAGTTCCGACGGGGCAAGCCCTCCCCGCTCAAGCCGGCCGTGGACGCTGCTGTCTCCGGCGAGACGTCCGTGGAGAAGGTCCTCGTCGTCAAGCGGACCGAGGGAGAGGTCGCCTGGGACCCCGCGCGTGACGTCTGGTGGCACGATGTCGTACCGAGCGCGTCCGAGGAGCACGAGGCCCAGCCGCACGACGCCGAGCACCCGCTCTTCATCCTGTACACCTCCGGCACCACGGGGAAGCCCAAGGGCATCCTGCACACCACCGGTGGTTACCTCGTGCAGGCGGCCTACACGAACTCGATCGTCCACGACGTGCACCCGGAGAGCGACGTCTACTGGTGCACCGCCGACGTCGGCTGGGTGACCGGGCACTCCTACATCGTCTACGGACCGCTCGCCATCGGGGCCACCCAGGTCCTCTACGAGGGCACCCCGGATACGCCGCACCAGGGTCGCTGGTGGGAGATCGTCCAGAAGTACGGCGTGACGATCCTCTACACCGCACCGACGGCGATCCGCACGTTCATGAAGTGGGGCGACTCGATCCCGGCCCAGTACGACCTGTCCTCCATCCGTCTCCTCGGCTCGGTGGGCGAGCCCATCAACCCGGAGGCGTGGTCCTGGTACCGCAAGAACATCGGTGGCGGCACGGCGCCCGTGGTCGACACGTGGTGGCAGACGGAGACCGGCGGCATCATGATCAGTCCCCTCCCGGGGGTCACCGAGCTCGAGCCGGGGTCGGCGCAGCGGCCCATCCCCGGCATCAGCGCCGAGATCCTCGACGACGAGGGCAACCCGACGCACGACCCGGATGCGGTGGGCTACCTCGTCCTGACCAAGCCCTGGCCAGCTATGCTCCGCGGCATCTGGGGTGACCCGGAGCGCTACAAGGAGACGTACTGGAGCCGGTTCGGCCCGGAGTACTACTTCGCCGGCGACGGTGCGAAGTACGACGAGCGCGGCAACATCTGGGTGCTCGGTCGGGTCGACGACGTCATGAACGTCTCGGGCCACCGGCTCTCCACCGCCGAGATCGAGTCCGCTCTCGTGGCCCACCAGAAGGTTGCCGAGGCGGCCGTGGTGGGCGCCACGGACGAGACGACCGGACAGGCTGTCTGCGCCTTCGTCATCCTGCGCCAGGAGGCCGTGCCCGAGGCGGACGAGGTCGGTGAGGGCGCCGAGCTGGTCCAGGAGCTGCGCAACTGGGTGGCCAAGGAGATCGGTCCGATCGCCAAGCCGCGCACGATCATGATCGTTCCCGAGCTGCCGAAGACGCGGTCGGGCAAGATCATGCGCCGTCTCCTGCGTGACGTCGCCGAACACCGAGAGGTCGGCGACGTCACCACGCTGGCGGACAGCAGCGTCATGGCGCTCATCAAGGACGGGATGTCGGCGCCCGCCGACTGACGTGACTGCCCCGGGGGGAAACGGTCAGCGGCACGGGGATCCGTGCCGCTGACCGTTTCTTATGTGGGGTGAGCTTCTCGTCCTGTCTCGCTGTTGGACGTCGCGACGTCCGCCGATCAACGCCCCGCGAGCTCATTGGGGTGGGTCTTGGGGTCCAACCTCGCGCCGGAACGGTAGGCCGCACGGCCCAGCGTGTTCGAGGCCACCGACGAGACGACGAGGGCTGAGATCACCGAGACGACCACCTTCACGTAGTCCATCCAGCCCACACCGTCCTGGAAGTACTCGTAGATCAGCGCTCCCAGGATGATCATCGGTACCCCGACGGCCGTCGCAGGGCCGAGTGAGTTGACCCGGCTCACCGCGTCGCGCACGCGCAACATCCCGATGGCGCTGACGAGGACGGCAAGTCCACCCAGGATGAAAAGAGCGCCGGACACGAACATGAAGAAGGTCTCGACCATCGTCACCGTCTCCCTCGGGTGAGGATCTGACCCAGGGCCAGAGTGGCGAGGATGCCCAGCATGGTCATGAGCAGTGCCACGTCGAAGATGACGGCCGAGTCGGTGAGCAGACCCACCGGGATGAAGGCCGCCAGCGCGGAGAAGAAGAGCAGGTCACCGATGACCGCGCGGCTCGCGTCGGAGTTGGCGCGGAGGGTGGCGATGACACCGAGCAGCGCGGAGATCCCGACGAGCACCACCGTGATGGCGAAGACGATCGTCACGTGCCCTCCTTCCCCGGTCCTCGGGTGGCCCGCAGCAACCGGCGTTCCATCGACTCCAGCTCGGCGATGGCGTGCTCGTGGGTGTGGGCGTAGAGGAAGTGGACGAAGAGTGACTTACCGGAGCCGTCCTCGGGCTCGTAGATCCCCAGCGTGAGAGTCCCTGGCGTCACGGTGATCGAGCTCTCTATCGCGGCGATCTCCAGCTTGCTCGTCGCGTGGAGCGGGAACTCCACGATCGAGGGCGAGACGTCCAGGCCGGGCGTGAGGTAGTCGATACCGAGCTTGTAGGCCTGCTTCACCACCTCGTACATGAGCCAGACGAGATAGGCGAACGCATACCAGATGCGGATCATGGGAGCACCGCCTCGATGTACGGAGCAGGGTCGACCAGGAGGGCCACGGCATCACCGGCGATCTCGAAAGCCGGACCGGCGAGGATGAAGAGGACGAGGGAGAGCATCAGCATGGCTCCGGCCGGCAGAAGGTCCCCGATGGGAATGCGCACCCACGCCGGCAGAGTGACCGGCCGCTTCGGATCTCCTTCGTGCAGCAGCGGATCCGCAGGGCGGTACAGCTCCATCTTCGGTCCCCAGAACACCTCGTGCCACAGATGCTGGAGAGCGAGCAGCGAGATGACGCTGGCCACGATGATGACGGTGATGACGACCCCGGCGGCCAGCGGAGTGACGTCGGCGGCAGCCATGACGAGGGCGATCTTGCCCCAGAAGCCGGAGGACGGCGGGAAGCCGACGAGCGAGATCAGCGCCAGCCCGAAGATCCACGCCAGTGCCTTCTCCCGCCGAAGGAGGTTGGACAACCGCACGAGGTGGGCGGTGCCGTAGGTCTTCTCCACGGCGCCGGAGGCGAGCACCAGCGCCCCCACGGTGAGGATGTGGTGGACCATGTAGAACAGTCCCGCAGCGAGGGACGCAGGTGTCCCCAGCGCCACCCCGAGCAGGATGTAGCCCACCCCGGCCACCATCTGGAAGGCAAGGACCCGGCGGATCGTGTTCCCACCGAAGGACGCCCAGGAGCCCAGCATGATGCTGGCCAGCACGATGGCGAGGAGAACAGGCATCCATGCGGACGAGCCCTCGAACGCCATCGAGTAGATGCGGTAGATCGCGTAGAGCGCGACCTTGGAGTGCAGTCCGGCGAACAGCGCCATGACCATGGCCGAGGTCCCGGGGTATGCGCGCGGCATCCAGCCGTGCACAGGGACGGCTCCGGCCTTGACCACAAGAGCGAACAGCACCGTGCCGACACCGAGGGCAGCGACGGGACTCTCGGTGGCCACCGCGGTGAGGGAGGCCATGTTCACCGCTCCGGTCGCGGCGTACAGCAGCGCGATGCCGATGAGGAGGACCGAGGAGGTCACGAGGTTCACGACGAGGAAGAGCCGGCCCACACCGAGGCGGCGCCACGTACCGGTCATGGCGAGCAGCGCATACGACGGCAGCAGCATGACCTCGATGAAGACGAAGAGGTTGAACACATCGCCGGTGAGGAGCGCTCCGTTGACACCGGCGACGAGCATCAGCACGAGCGGGGTGAAGAACCCGAGCGTGTCCTCCTTCGTGCGGATCGCGAACCAGAGCACGATGACGGTCGTCAGGCCGGTCACCGTGAGCATCACGGCCGAGAGGGTGTCGGAGACGAAGGGGATCGCGATCCCGGGGAGGAAGCCCCCGATCTGGGCGACGAGGGCCGGGGTGCCCGTGAGGTGCTGGGCGAGCAGCCAGGCGCCGCCCAGTCCTGACAGGAAGGGCACGAGGAGCACGATGACCCGGTGGAAGGAACGACCGGGGATCACAGCGGTCAGGCCGGTAGCCAGGATCGGCAGGGCCACGAACAGGCCCAGGTAGGGAGCGCTCATCGGTCGTGCTCCTCACCCGTCTCGGGGACCCGGTGGGTGTTGTCGTTGCGTCCGATCACTGCGAGCGCAAGAAGGAACACCGTCACGGCCAGCGTGATGACGATGGCGGTGAGGACGAAGGCCTGCGGGAGCGGGTCGGCCGCCTGCGCGGGATCCATCCTGGAGGCGAGGGGCTCCTGCCGGTATGCGGTGATCCCGGCCGTGAGGAGGAAGAGGTTCACGGCATGGCTGAGAACGCCGACCCCGAAGGCGATGCGCACCAGGCTGCGCTGGAGCAGGAGGTAGGTGCCTCCTGCGACGAGAAAGCCGATGGTGAGGGCGAGGATCATTCCGCCACCCCCCTGGCTGCCCGTTCCTTGACGTACTTCAGGTCGGAAGGGTGACCGCCGCCGCTGATCCCCAGGGCGTTGAAGGCGACCAGGACCAGACCGAGGACAGCGGCATAGACGCCTACGTCGAAGATGAGCGACGACACGAGGTGGAGGCCGAGGACATCCAGGTGGATCGGTTGAAGGAACTCACCCTCGATGAAACCGGCCAGGCCCGTGATGACCGCGATGAGCACGCCGCCACCGATGAGCAGGACCGGGGTCCTGGGTCGTGAGACGGGCTCGTCCTTCGGCTTGGCCATGTAGATGTACGCGACGGCGCACGCGGCCACCAGTGCTGCAATGAATCCGCCGCCCGGCTGGTTGTGGCCACGGAAGAAGAGCATCGCGGAGACCAGGGCCAGGATCGGCAGGAGCGCCTTCTGCAGGAGGCGGAGCACCTCGGTGTTGGCCTCGGCGTTCTCGAGCGCGTCGTAGGCCCTGGAGCCCTCGACATCGAGCTCCACGACCGGCGGCGCGACATAGGTGACCGGTGAGTCGGGCGACGGGTCCGGCTCAGGGTCGAGGTAACGCCGCGGAATCGTTCTGAGCACGGCCACGATGGCCAGGCCTGCCAGACCGAGAACAGTGAGCTCCCCGAAGGTGTCGAGGGCCCGGAACTCGACGAGGATCACGTTGACGACATTGCTCCCACCGGTGACTACCGGCCCCTCGGCGAGGTAGTAGTCGGCGATCGCCGAACGGTCCCGACGACCGATGACGGTGAAAGCGGCCAGGGCTGCGGCCAGGCCGACGCCGGCGGAGATGATCGCATTGCGCCGGATCTTGGGGTTCTTCCCGTGACTGAACTCCAGCGGGAGCTTGCGGAGCACGAGCATGATCACGATGACGGTGAGCATCTCGACGAGAAGCTGGGTGAGACCGACGTCGGCGGCGCCGAGCAGCAGGATCTGGACGGTGAGGGTGATACCGATCCCCCCGAGCAGCACGGCGCTGCCGAGGCGGGACCGGGTCACGCACAGGGCGATGACACCTCCGGCGGTCATGATCAGGATGCCGAGGTCGATCGGGCGGTTCAGGTCCGGATGGAGCGGGGCGACGTTGCCGGTGAGCCAGAGCGCCAGGGATCCTGCCCCGATCAGTACTCCCAGGGAGACCATGATGGGCGCGACGTGACGCGAGGGGTAGTCGAAGCGTGTCAGCCCGGCCAGCCACACGCCCGCCTGGTCGACCCGCTCCCGCATGATCCCCAGGACTGCAGGGCCGTCATACCGGAAGATCGGCTTCTCGACCTTGCGGCGCCAGGAGGCGCGCTTGAGCACGATCCAGGTCCCCAGTGCGAGGATCAGCACCGTGATGGCCAGCTCGACGGTGAAGCCGTGCCAGAGGTAGAAGGACACCTCTTTGCGGCTGCCCGGCCACACCGACCGCAGGACGGCGGCGACAGGAGCCTCGAACCAGGCGACGACCAACGCGAGCGGGAGGCCCATGACGATGGGGAAGGCGGCCGGGGCGAGCGTCTTCCAGGACGCCTCGCGCACGTCCGGCCCGGGCTTGTCCCCGTCGATGAATGCGCCGGTGAGGATCTTGCCGGAGTAGGCGAAGGTCAGTACCGAGCCGAAGGCAGCGATGCCGAGCACCAGCCAGTTCAGTCCCGCCGGTCCCGACACCTCGAGGAAGGAGGCGAGGATCTTCTCCTTGGAGATGAAGCCCAGGAGGGGAGGGACACCTGCCATCGAGGCCAGGCCGAGGGCCGTCGCTGCGAAAGTCCACGGCATCGCTTTGCGCAGCGCCGGGAGACGGTCGATCTTCCGGGTCCCGGTCTGGTGGTCCACGATGCCCATGAGCATGAAGAGGCCCGACTTGAAGCCGGCGTGGGCGATCGTGTGGAGAACGGCCGCAGTCATCGCGAACTCTGTGCCGACTCCGATGGTCGCGGTGATGAGACCCAGCTGGCTGACCGTCGAGTAGGCCATGAGCTTCTTCAGGTCGGTCTGCTGCAGTGCGAACCAGGCGCCGAGGAGGGTGGTGAAGAGTCCTACCCCGATGAGCAGGATCTGCCAGATGGGCACGTCGTAGAAGTAGGCGGTGAACCGCATGAGGAGATAGATGCCGGCCTTGACGACGGCCGCCGCGTGCAGGTAGGCGCTCACGGGCGTCGCGGCTGCCATGGCGTCCGGGAGCCAGAGGTGGAAGGGGAACTGGGCGGCCTTGGAGAAGCCTGCCGCGGCGATGAGGACCGCAACGACTCCGGTGAACACCGGGTCGGTCTGCCAGACCCCGGATGCCAGCGCCTCCGAGAAGTTCGTGGTGCCGGTCCGCGCGATGATGAGCGCCCCGGCGGCCAGGAGGGTCAGGCCCCCGATGAAGGTCATCAGCATCGTGCGCATCGAGGCCGGCTCGCCCGGTTTGCCGCTGCGCGCGATGAGGAGGAACGACGCCAGCGACGTCAGCTCCCAGGTGAGGAACATGAGGATGAGGTTGTCGCTGAGGACGAGGGCCACCATCGCGAAGGTGAATGCCGACATCACCACGTAGAACCCGCGCTGGGTGCCCGTGCGGAAGTACGTGGGTGAGTAGAAGAAGACCACCGCGCCGATGATCAGAGCCAGCGCGATGAAGACCAGCGCCAACCCGTCCATCCGGAGGCTGAGGTTGAGCCCGAGCTGCGGGACCCAGGCGACCTTGTAGCTCACCGGGTGCCCATTGACGACCTGGCGGGCGGAGGGAATGAGCGCAGCGGCCAGGACGAGGTAGAGGATCCCTAAGGGGTACCCCGTTCGACGCTCGATGGTCCTGGTCAATGGCAGGCTGAGAACTGGCACGAGCGCAAGCACGGCCAGCAGCCAGACCAGGATCACGTCACGTCTCTTCCAGGGGGTCGAGGGGTAGGTGAGATCCCCGCAGGACCGCAGGTCCCTCGGGGGGCAGGGCGTCAGTCTACCGATCCGCCCTGGTGCCGTAGGACGCCGGGGGCAGCCGGCCTGGACCGATGCGTGCGCACTCCCACTTCGTCCTCTCGAAGCCTTTCGCCCGCGGTAGGGTCGGCAGAAGACGTCCCCCGACCGGCAGCACGAGCGAGGAATCGATGAGCCAGCAGGAATGGATCGGCCAGCAGGACCAGGTCGGCACGAACGGCGCACCGGGTGGCCCGCGTGAGGGCGAACGCACCATCAGTCAGCTCGTCGCCGACGCCTCGCACGACATCCAGGGAATCATCAGGTCCGAGGTCGCGCTGGCCAAGGCAGAGGTCTCCCAGAGCGCGAAGGCGGTGGGCAAGGGCGCCGGCATGTTCATCGGCGCCGCAGTCCTGGGGGTCTTCGCGCTCATCTACCTCTTCCACACCGTCGCCCACGTCATCGCGATCTGGCTCCCGGTGTGGGCCGGCTATCTCATCGTCACGGTGCTGCTGCTCCTCGTCGCCGCCATCCTCGGGCTGCTCGGCAGGAAGGCCCTTGACAGCGGCGGTCCGTCCAAGCCGGAGCGCGCCCTCGAGCAGGCCCAGCTGACCGTGGCCGCGGTCAAGGACGCGACGAGATCACGCTGACGCCCAGCGGGACGCTTCGCACCGGCACGCCCACCTTCGGCCCGGCCCTGTCATGAACGCACCGGCCAACGACGCGCTAGGTGAGATCCTCGTCGACGGCGCGTGGTCGCACCGGTTCGTCTCCGCTCACGGATCCCGGTTCCACGTGGCCGAGATGGGCAGCGGTCCGGTGGTGCTCTTCCTGCACGGATTCCACCAGTTCTGGTGGATGTGGCGGCACCACCTGCCGTCCGTCGCGGAAGCGGGGTACCGCGCGGTCGCCGTCGACCTGCGCGGGTTCGGCGCCTCGGACAAGCCGCCCCGCGGACACGACACGTGGACCGCCAGCGCCGACATCGCTGCTCTCATCCGGTCGCTCGGCGAAGAGGGCGCAGTCATCGTCGGGCACGGCCTCGGCGGCTGGACCGCCTGGGCCACCGCATACCTCCATCCGCAGGTCTGCCGCGCCCTCGTCACCGTCTCGATGCCCCACCCACGCGTGCTCCGTGCCGTGCTGCGGGACCCCCGTCGCCGCCCTGCGCGCCGCCTGCTCCGCCGCGGTGCCGCGGTGGGCCTGCCCCTGCTGTCGGTGCCGGAGCGCGAGATGGCCAGGCCGGACTTCATCGCCCGCCACCTGAGGGCCGGCTCGGGCTCGGCGTCGGTCGGCTTCCCCTCGCAGGCCGAGGTGCAGCGGTACACCGCCGCACTCGCGCTGCCCTTCGTCACCGAGTGCATCGCCGAGCACTACCGGTGGCTGGTCCGCTCCCAGTTCCGGAGCAGCGGGCGGCGACTGGCCGCCGCCATGGGTCGTCCCCTCCCGCTCGACGTCCTTGCGCTGCACGGTGCCGAGGACCCGTGGGTGGCTGCGCCCCTCATCCAGCGCAGCAGCGACTACGTCTCCGGGATGTTCTCGGCGCACATCCTTCCCGGGGTCGGGCACTTCGTCGCCGAGGAGGCACCCGAGGTGAGCACCCAGGCGCTCCTCGACTGGCTGGCCTCGTCGCAATCACGCTCGGGGCCCGACCAGGCGTGACGTCGGCTAGGCGCGACCCTGCCGCCAGGCCTCGAGGATGTGCGCCGGCAGGTCCCGCTCGCGTGACTCGTCCCAGGGCAGGGTGAGGTCGGCGAGGTCGAAGAGCACGGTCAGGAGCATCGCCGTGAATCCCCAGACGAAGAGGCCGCAGGCCTCGAACCCCGGCCCGCGGTAGCCGCGAGGGCCCACGACGTTGAAGCGGTTGGCCGAGTCCAGAAGGCTCGCCACGGGGACGCGCACGACCCGGGCGACCTCGACCTCGTCGACGACGCCGATCTCGCCCGGGTTCGGCCACCACCCCAGGACAGGGGTGACGGCGTGGCCCGATGGGCCGAGGAAGAGCGCCGGGAGTGCGCCGACGATGTCGACCGACGCAGGATCGACGCCGACCTCTTCCTCCGCCTCGCGCAGCGCCGCGTCGATGGGCCCGCCGTCCCCGTCCTCGAGACCCCCACCGGGGAAGGACACCTGGGCGGCATGCGACCGGAGCGTATGCGCGCGCTCGGTGAGGACGACATCCTCACCTCCGGCGGGGTCGGGCCCGAAGAGCATGAGGACGGCCGAGCGGCGCGGCGGGTCCGGCGGTGGGCGGAACGTCGTGAAGTACTCGGGCGGGTCGTCGGCGACCCGCTTGACGACCCGGTCCATCCACTCCGGCCGCTCGGGTCCGGTGTGCGGCGCCCGACTCATGGAGTGGCCTGCGCCGTCGGCGCCAGCTCGTACTTGAGAAGTCTCTCCGCCTTCTCCGGGTCCGTCTCCCCGATGCCGTATGCAGGGCAGAGTCTCGCGACCGGGCAGGCGCCGCAGGCAGGGCGTCGGGCGTGGCAGGTGCGCCGCCCGTGGAAGATGACGACGTGCGAGAGCATCGTCCAGTCCCGCCGCGGGAACAGCGCGCCGACGGCGTGCTCGATCGCCACCGGGTCGGTCTCATCGGTCCACCCGAACCGCTCGACGAGCCTGGCGAAGTGCGTGTCGACGGTGATGCCCGGGATGCCGAAGGCGTTGCCCAGCACGACATTCGCGGTCTTGCGCCCCACTCCCGGCAGGGTGACGAGGTCCTTCATCCGCCGGGGCACCTCGCCGTTGAAGCGCTCGACGAGGGCGGCGCCGAGGTTGATGAGGGAGTTCGTCTTCGCGCGGTAGAAGCCCGTGGGCTTGATGATGGCTTCCATCTCGGCCCGGTCCGCCGCCGCGTAGTCCGCCGCGGTCCGATATCGCTCGAACAGGACCGGCGTCACCCGGTTCACCGTGACGTCCGTCGTCTGGGCCGAGAGGATCGTTGCGACGAGGAGCTCGAGCGGGGTGCGGAAGTCCAGCTCGCAGTGCGCGTAGGGGTAGCGCTCGTGCAGCAGGCGGTACATCCGGCGTGCGCGCCGGGTTCGCGCAAGCGGGGTCTCCTCGATCATCGGCACGTGCCACACAGTAGCCCGCTCGTCCCCCTCACGCCGGGCCCCTCATGGCAGACTGTCCGCGTGGATCTCGATGTTGTGAGGCGCTCGCCGCTGTTCGCCGCCCTGGATGACGAAACCGCCCGGACGCTGCTGGACAACATGGTCAAGACGCGGATGGAACGCGGCGACGTGCTCTTCCATGAGGGGGATCCGGGCGACAAGCTCTACGTGATCGTCGAGGGCAAGATCAAGCTGGGCCGCACCTCGACGGACGGCCGCGAGAACCTGCTCGCCATCCTCGGCCCGGGTGAGATGTTCGGTGAGCTCTCGCTCTTCGACCCGGGTCCGCGCACTGCGACGGCCACGGCGGTCGCGGAGACCCAGATCCTCGGTCTGTCCAACGAGCAGCTGCAGCGGTTCATCGCCGGGCGCCCCTACGTCGCCGGCACCCTGCTCGCCGCGCTGGCGCGCCGGCTCCGCCGGACCAACGAGAACCTCGCGGACCTCGTCTTCACCGACGTCCCGGGCCGCGTGGCGAAGGCGCTGCTCGACCTCTCCCGGCGGTTCGGCCGCCCGGTCGAGAACGGCGTGATGGTCTCGCACGACCTCACCCAGGAGGAGCTGGCCCAGCTGGTCGGGGCCTCCCGCGAGACGGTCAACAAGGCGCTCGCCGACTTCGCGTCGCGTGGCTGGCTCAAGCTCGAGGCCCGCGCCGTCCTGCTCTACGACCTCGAGAGGTTGCAGCGCCGGGCTCGGTGACCTGCTCGGCCCCACGCCTCCGCGACGCCTGGCTCCGGCTCAGCGCCAGCGCACGCCCAGGTGATCGAGCTGGGCCCGGATCGACAGCCGCGCCGCGGGCCAGACCGCCTCGGGGGCATCGGTGTACACCCGCCGCAGCACCGTCTCGACCACCTCGTCCGCGTCAGTCGGCCCTTCTGCGAGCGCGGCCCGCACCTGCTCGAGTCGCTCGTGCCGGTGCACCCGGTAGAACTCGACCATCGCGGCCGCATCGGGCACGACCGGGCCGTGGCCGGGCAGGATCGTCGTCACGGCACCTGAGCCGGTAAGGGCCCGGATCCGCTCGAGGGAGTCCAGGTATGCGTCCAGCTCACCATCGGGGTGGGCGACCACCGTGGTCCCGCGGCCGAGGACCGTGTCACCCGTGAGCAGAGCATTATCCGCCTCGAGGGCGAACGAGATCGAGTCTGCGGTGTGTCCCGGGGTGGCCACCACCTGCAGGTCGACCCCCCTTACCCGCACCACGTCGCCGTCCGCGAGATCGTCGTGTCCGCGGCCCACCGCGCGCACCCGTGACCCGGTCAGCTCGGCGAAGCGGGGGCCGGCCTCACTGTGGTCGAGATGGTGGTGGGTGAGGATCGTCTCGCGCACGCGGGCGCCCCGGTCCTCGACCACGTGCACCACCTCGGCCAGGTGTCCCTCGTCCAAGGGGCCGGGGTCGATGACGATGGCCTCCTCCCCGGCCGGGGCCATGACGATCCACGTGTTGGTCCCGTCGAGGGTCATCGGGCCCGGGTTCGGGGCGAGGACGCAGAAGGCATGATCGGTCACCGGCCCTCCGGCCCAGGGGGCCAGCACGGAGGGAGGGGGCTGCGCACTCACCGGGAGCCCCCGGTTGCCGGCCGGGGAGGCAGCGGCGTGCGTAGCACGAGCTCGCCGCTGTCGAGGACGACGGGCTCTGGCATGACGAGTGGGACGTCACGGGCGTCACTGGTCAGGGCCTCGATCGACGGAGCGTCCGCGATGTCCTCGAGGCATGCCTGCGTCGGTGGCAGCATCATCACCTCGCCACGCTCCAGTGCTGCGAGCGTCTCCGCCGGGTCGGCCCACTGCGCGTGGTCGGCCTCGGAGGTCTGACCATCCGGGACCTGCCCCTCAGGAAGGGCCGCGCAGAAGAATCGCGTGTCATAACGGCGCGTCTCGAATCCCGGTGTCACCCAGTGCGCCCGGTAGGAGAGTAGGTCGCTGCGCAGCACCAGACCCTCGGCGGCCAGCACCTCGGCGAGGGAGATCTCGTGACGGGTCAGGGCCATCCGCCGGTCGTGCCAGGTCGGCGAGCTGACATCGGCGACAACCGAGTCGGCATCAGGGCCGGCGAGCAGGACGCCGCACTCCTCGAAGAGCTCGCGGATCGCAGCCGTGACGAGCAGGCGCGCAGCCGCCTCGTCCGTACCGAGAACCTCCGCCCAACCACCGGGACCCCGCCCGGCCCACTCGAGGTCGGCCTGCGCGTCCCGCGGGTCGACGCGACCGCCTGGGAAGACGAGCACCGAGGGCGCGAACTCCATGGACGCGACCCGCCGCAGGAGGAACACCTCAAGGGCGGACCCGGCAGCGTCTCGAAGACCCTCATCTGCCCGGTCGCGCACGAGCATGACCGTCGCGGCGAGCTCGGCCTTGGCCGGCTCGATCTCACCGCGCAACCACCGCTGCGCGGTCTCGGCGAACCGCGTCCGGTGGCCGATCGGGAAGTCGCGCGTCAATGCCGGCTCAGTGTTCATGCTCCGCCTGTCCCACGTGTCCCTCGAGGATCGTTCAGTGGCTGATCCGCGCTTCCCATCCGACTTCTGCGGTGACGCGCCGCGTCAGCGCAGCGAGACCGTGATCTCGACCTCGACCGGAGCATCCAGGGGCAGCGAGGCCACTCCGACCGCGGACCGGGCGTGCACGCCGGCGTCGCCGAAGGCTGCGCCGAGCAGCTCGGAGGCGCCGTTGACGACCCCCGGCTGACCCGTGAAGGAGGGATCGCTCGCCACGAAGCCGACGACCTTGACGACGCGGGTAACCGAGTCGAGGTCACCGACGACCGACTTCACCGCGGCGATCGCGTTGAGGGCGCAGGTCTGTGCCAGCTCCTTGGCCCGTTCGGGGGACACCAGTCCGTCCCCCTCGCCGACCTTGCCGGTCGCCACGAGTGATCCGGCGACCATGGGCAGCTGGCCCGACGTGAAGACGAGATCCCCGTCCCGGGCGGCCGGCACATACGCTGCCACCGGTGCCGCGACCTCGGGGACGCTCAGTCCGAGCTCGGCGAGACGCTCCTCGACCGCGCCCATCAGATCGGCCGCTTCAGGTATGCGACAAGGCCCCCGCTGTCGGGGTTCACCAGCACCTGGACCAGCTCCCAGCCGTCCTCGCCCCACTGGTCGAGGATCTGCTTCGTTGCGTGGACGATGAGCGGCACCGTCGCGTACTCCCACTTCGCTCTCTCAGCCATGGGTGTCACCCTACGACAGTCCTTCGGGTCGCAGAGGCGTCGCACCGTCCTGCTCGGCCCGCACGCACCGGGGCGTACCAGGAGGAAGGTGCACACCGCATAGATTTGTCGATATGGCCACCAACGGATCAGGGGGCGCCTTCGCGTCGACCCGTCTGCACATCGTCACCGGCAAGGGTGGAACCGGCAAGACCACGGTCGCGGCCGCGCTCGCGATCGCACTGGCCCTCCAGGGGAAGCGCGTCCTCATCGCCGAGGTCGAGGGCCGCCAGGGCACCAGCCAGACCTTCAACGTGCCACCGCTGTCGGGCCAGGAGGAGCGGATCTACGCCGACCGCAGCGGCGGGGAGATCTACGGCATCTCCGTCGATGCCAAGGAGTCCCTCATGGAATACCTTCAGCTGTTCTACAAGCTGGGACGGGCCGGCTCGATCCTGGAGAAGGCGGGTGCCATCGACTTCGCCACGACGATCGCGCCAGGCGTGCGCGACGTGCTCCTCATCGGCAAGGTCTACGAGGCAGCCGGACGTCGTGAGGGCGGACGGCGTGGGCGCGGCGAGCTGGTGTACGACGCGGTCGTCCTCGACGCTCCGCCGACCGGCCGGATCGTGCGGTTCCTCAACGTCAACCACGAGGTCGCCGGGGTGGCCAAGGTCGGACCGATCAAGTCCCAGGCCGAGTCCGTCAACCGGATGGTCCGGCATGACACGACCCGGATCCATCTGGTCACCCTCCTGGAGGAGATGCCGGTCCAGGAGACCATCGACGCGATCCACGAGCTGCGCGAGGCCGACCTCAACGTCGGCGCCATCATCGTCAACCAGGTCCGGGACCCGCTGCTCACCGAGGAGGAGCTCGCGGCGATCTCGGCAGGGACGGCGGCCGACCGCGAAGAGGTCATCGAGGCCGTCCAGCAGGACCTGCGCACTGCGGGGGTCAAGGCGACCAAGGTCATGGTGCGTGGGCTCTTCGCCCAGGCGCACGCCCTGAGCGAGCGGGTCGCGCTCCAGGAGCAGGAGAACGCCGTGCTCGTCGCCCAGGGCCTTCCGCTCGCCTACCTCCCCGCTCTCCCCGGCGGCGTCGAGGACGGCGGCGGACTCCGGATCCTGGCCGATGCCCTGCTCGAGGAGGGGATCATCTGATGACGACGCACGCGACCCTACCGACGGTGCCACCGATCGACGTGGACTCGGTCGAGCCGAAGCCCATCGACATGGACCGGCTGCTTCAGGATCCGAGCACGCAGATCATCGTGTGCTGCGGCTCCGGCGGAGTCGGCAAGACGACGACCGCTGCCGCCCTCGGGCTGCGAGCGGCGGAGATGGGCCGCAAGGTCGTCGTGCTCACCATCGACCCGGCGCGTCGGCTCGCCCAGTCCCTCGGCCTGTCGGAGCTCGACAACACCCCGCGCCCCGTCGTCGGCATCGACACCGGCGCCGGCGGCTCTCTCGACGCGATGATGCTCGACATGAAGCGGACCTTCGACGAGGTCGTGCTCAGTCACGCCACGCCCGAGAAGGCCGAGCAGATCCTCGCCAACCCCTTCTACCAGGCACTCTCGAGCTCCTTCGCGGGCACGCAGGAGTACATGGCGATGGAGAAGCTCTCCCAGCTCAGCCACGAGGCCGAGGAGAAGGGCACCTGGGACCTCATCGTCGTCGACACCCCGCCCTCCAGGTCGGCCCTGGACTTCCTCGACGCCCCGAAGCGGCTGAGCTCCTTCCTCGACGGACGGTTCATCCGGATCCTGATGGCGCCTGCCAAGGCGGGTGGCCGTGCCTACCTGAAGGTGCTCACCGGCGGCATCACCCTCGCCACGACCGTGATGACCCGCCTCCTCGGCGGCCAGATGCTCCAGGACGTCCAGACCTTCGTCGCGGCTCTGGACACGATGTTCGGAGGCTTCCGGCAGCGGGCCGAGAAGACGTATGCGCTGCTCGCCGACGACCGGACGGCCTTCGTCGTCGTGGCGACCCCCGAGCGGGACGCCCTGCGCGAGGCCTCCTACTTCGTCCAGCGTCTAGACCAGGAGCGGATGCCGCTGGCCGGCGTCATCGTCAACCGGGTCCAGACCGTCGCCGCCCGAGGCCTCACCTCCGCCCGAGCGGACGCCGCCGCCGAGATCCTCGGCGAGGCCAGCCTGAACGGGACCGGCTCCCCCACGGCCGCCCTGACGGAGGGCCTGCTGCGGATCCACGCCGACGTAGCCGAGTCAGCGGAGCGGCACCACGCCCAGACGACGCGGTTCGTGGCCGGTCACCCCGGCATACCTGTCACCGAGGTCCCGGCGGCGGCCCAGGACATCCACGACCTGGACGGCCTGCGCGAGGTCGGTGCTGCGCTCGGGGAGCCTCAGCCCACCCGCTGAGTGATCGTGTCGAGCGAGCCGTCTCCGCCGGCTCGCACCGCCTGGATGAGAGCGGTCCAGTTCGTGACGTCCGGCCGGGTCCGCAGCAGCGCCCGCCGCTCCCGCTCGGTCATGCCTCCCCAGACTCCGAACGGCGTGCGGTTGTCGAGGGCGTCGGCCAGGCACTCGGCGACCACGGGGCAGCCCCGGCAGACGACCTTGGCGAGTCGCTGCTCCTTGCCCTGTACGAAGAGGGCGTCCGGATCCGCCTTGGCGCACCGGCCCTTCCCGGCCCAGTCGTGCGTCCATGCTGGCGCCGCGGCAGCCCGGGATCGAGCAGACTGCTCACCGGCCGGGTCGTCGCGGAGTGGAACCAGCGTCATGGCACAGTCCCTTCGTGTCGGTTCGTCCCTCACCACTGACTGTGTCGTCAGGACCGGTCATCTCGTTCCATCGTCACGTTCGGTCTTCGCTCGGTCGCCGGGCCCGGTCGGCACGGCGGATCAACACCGGACCTCAATTCGTGCCAGGTGGCGAGGGCACACCGCACAGAGCGGTGACGGAAGTGAGTGTGCGTCCTGGGGTCGCCGATTGGCAAGAGGCCCGCCCTCAATCGACCTATCCGGCTGATCCCGTGCTCAGGGGGCCTTGATCGGGCCGGCCGTGGCTGCGGAGGCGGCAGCCGGCCTCTCACGCTGCCCGGCCCACTCAGGTTGACCCGTTACCCTTGCCCCCATGCAGGGTCGCGCTCAGAGCCTCCCCCAGGTGCTCCGGCTCCTGGGGGCCTTCGTTGTCACCGCCGTCGCCATGGGGTTGCTCATGGCCGGCCTCGCCATGCCGGCGGTCGGAGCGTCGGGCGTCGCCGCGAACTCCAGCATCGCCGCGTTCGAGGAGCTTCCGAGCGAGTTCACGACGTCCCCACTGGCCCAGCAGTCGAAGATCCTGGACGCCAACGGCGGCGTGATCGCCACTCCCTACGACGAGAACCGGATCATCGTCCCCCTCGACGAGATCGCCCCCATCATGCAGCAGGCGATCGTCGCGATCGAGGACGAGCGCTTCTACGATCACAACGGCCTCGACCTGCGAGGCCTGTCCCGGGCGGTCGTCTCCAACCTCACCAAGGACAGCGTCCAGGGTGCATCGACGATCACCCAGCAGTACGTGAAGCTCGCTCTGCAGGAGGCCGCCCTCAACGCCGGGGACACGGAGGCCGCCGCTGCGGCCAAGGAGCAGACCCTGCACCGCAAGATCCAGGAGGCGAAGTACGCCATGAGCCTGGAGAACGAGCTCTCGAAGGAGCAGATCCTCGAGAACTACCTCAACCTCGCCTACTTCGGCGATCTTGCGTACGGGGTCGAGGCCGCGTCCCAGCACTACTTCTCCATCTCCGCGAGCGAGCTCAACCTCGGCCAGGCCGCCCTGCTCGCAGGGCTGGTACAGAACCCGGGCACGACCGACCCGGTGCACAACCCCCAGGCGGCGGAACGACGCCGGAACATCGTGCTGAACCGGATGGTCGAGCTGGGCCTGGTGAAGAAGACGGACGCCGACGCCTGGAGGGAGATCCCGGTCACGGAGATGCTGCAGGTGAAGCCGGCTCAGAACACCTGCCAGCGTGCGTCCATGCCGTTCGTCTGCCAGTTCGTCATCAACTGGATGCTGCAACAGCCTGAGCTCGGTGAGACAGCCGATGAGCGCCGCAAGAACCTCTACACGGGTGGCCTGACCATCCAGACCACGTTCGACCCGGCCGTCTACCAGAGCGCCATGCAGCACATGACCGACCTGGTCCCCATCGGGGACGAGACAGGTGTCGGTGCCGCCGCGGTCGTCGTGGAGCCTGGCACCGGCAAGATCCTCTCCCTCGGCCAGACCTCCGTCTACGGCAACAACGAAGGCGTCTTCGGGACCACCGAGGTCAACTGGAGTGTCGATCAGGTCTACGGCGAGTCGGGTGGGTTCCAGATCGGCTCGACGGCCAAGATCTACTCGGTCGTCCGGGCGCTGGAAGAGGGCATGGGTCTGGAGACGACCGTCAACGCCCGCAGGTACACCGGCAACGACGGTGCCGTCTTCGAGCCCGAGGAGTCCGTCGACAACTGCGGTCCACTCGAGCCCTACACAGTGCGCAACTCCGAGGGGAACGTCGGCGGCGGGATGACCTTCCGTCGGGCCATCGCGCGCTCGGTCAACACCGTCTTCGTGCCGCTCGTCCTCTCGAAGGTCGGCGTCTGCGACACCCAGGCGACGATGGCGAAGATGGGGCTGCACAAGGCCAACGGCGACCCCATGTCACCCTTCGTCTCGGAGGTGACGCTCGGCTCCGGGGAGACCTCCCCGATGACGCTGGCCCTCTCCTACGCGACCCTGGCTGCCAACGGCCTCTACTGCCAGCCGCTGCCGGTGACCGAGGTGACGAACGCCGAGGGTGAGGTCGTCATGACCCGTGAGCCGGCGTGTGAGCAGGTCGTCGACAAGGACATCGCAGCGGGTGTCAACGACCTCCTGCGCAGCGTCATGCAGCGCGGCGGAACCGGTGCGGACTACCCTCTGGCCGGCGGCCGGGAGTCCGCGGGCAAGACCGGCACCACCGACCGCTACGTGCAGTCCTGGTTCGCCGGGTACACCCCCCAGCGCGCCGTAGCCGTGTACGTCGGGCGTCCGGACAGCAACAACCGGCCGATGCGCAACATCCGCATCGGGGGCAGGTACTACGAGCGCGTCTACGGAGGCTCCATCGCTCTGCCCATCTGGAAGCGGATCATGGACGACGCGCACGCGGGCCTCGAGCCGGTCCGGTTCGCCAGGCCGAGCGACGCCGTCGTCAAGGGCCGCACCGTCGAGGTCCCGAACGTTGCGGGGCGCAGCCTCAAGGAGGCCCGGCGGCTCCTCGCGCAGGCCGGGTTCGACGCGAACATCGTCGAGGTGAGCAGCTCGGCCAGCAAGGGCGCCGTCCTCGGCACCCAGCCCTCGAGCCGCGCCCCGTGGGGCAGCTCTGTGAGCCTGCTCGTCTCGAGCGGCTACACCCCGCCACCCCCGCCGCAGAACCCGCGCCCGACCTCCGAGGAACCGCCGGGTGACGATGGCGACGGTCGCGGTGGCGGAGGGGGCGGCGGCCGGGGTGGCCCCGGTCAGGGCCCGCCCGGCGGCGGCCCGCCCGGCGGCGGCCCGCCCGGCGGCGGTGGCGACGACGGGGACCAGTAGCCCCTCATCGCCCTCGCGTGGAGGACGGCTGTCGCGATGGCGACAGCCACCTTCCCCACCGCGCGCGCAGACCGGCTAGCTCTGCAGAGCCTGCTTCACCAGCGCTGCGACGCGACCACCCTCCGCGCGCCCGGCCGCCTTCGCCTGGGCGAGCTTCATGACCTGACCCATCTGCTGCATACCCGTTGCGCCGACCTCTGCGACCGCATCGGCCACGATGGCACCCAGCTCGTCGTCGCTCAGCTGCGTCGGCAGGTAGTCCGTGAGGATGGCGAGCTCGGCCTCCTCCGTCTCGGCGAGCTCTCTGCGTCCCGCGTCGGAGAAGGCTGCTGCCGCCTCCCGGCGCTTCTTGGCCTCCCGCGTGATGACGCGCAGGACGTCGTCGTCGGTGAGCTCGCGGTGCTCATCCCCCGCGACCTCCTCGTTCGTGATCGCCGTGAGCACCATGCGCAGGGTCGCCGCCCGCACCTTCTCCTTGGCTCGGATGGCATCGTGCAGGTCGCTGCGGACCTTGTCCTTGAGGGTGTCGCTCATGGCGTCCAGTCTTCCATCCCACGCAACGGGATTACCGGACCTGAGCACCTCGCAGCGGGTGCGAGACTGGAGTGATGAGCACTCTGGCCACGGCCGCGAAGGCGGCAGCCGCGATCGCCGCGCTCGGCGGCGCCGGTGTGACTTATGCGGCTGTCATCGAGCGGAACTGGTTCGCCCTGCGGACCTTCCAGATCCCGGTGCTGCCTGCCGGGACCCGTCCGGTACGGATCCTCCAGGTCGGTGACCTGCACTTCGTCCCGGGACAGCGCCGCAAGCTGGAGTGGGTCCGCGACCTGGCGCGCCTGGAGCCCGATCTGGTCATCAACTCCGGCGACAACCTCAGTCACATGGAGGCCGTTCCTCCCGTGCTGCGCGCCCTCGACCCCCTCATGGACTACCCCGGCCTCTTCGTGCTCGGCTCCAACGACATCTACGCGCCGCACCTGAAGAACCCCGCCCGTTACCTCACCCGGAAGTACAGCGAGAACCGCGACGACCGCCCACTGCTGCCCGTCGACGACCTCGTCGAGGGGATGGCGCGACGTGGGTGGCAGGACCTGAACAACAAGCGCACCTTGCTCGAGGTGGCCGGTGTCCCCCTGGAATTCGTCGGCGTCGACGACCCGCACATCCAGCGGGACCGCTATGAGCAGGTGGCCGGACCCGCGTCGCCCGACGCCGCGCTGACGATCGGGGTCACGCACGCGCCCTACCAACGGGTCCTCGACGCGATGACGGCCGACGGCGCCGGTCTGGTCATCGCAGGGCACACCCACGGGGGGCAGCTCGCGCTGCCGTTCGCGGGAGCCATCGTCACCAACTGCGACCTCGACCGCCGTCGCGCGAAGGGCCTCTCACGCTGGTGGCCGGGCGCGGGTGTGCACAAGGTCGAGCGGGACCGTCCTCCCGGCCGCGACGGAGTCAGTCACGTCAGTCCCTGGCGGAGCCGCGCGTCACGAGAGCCGCAGCCGGATGACGCGGCCTGGCTCCACGTCTCGGCCGGTCTGGGCACGTCGCGCTTCGCCCCGGTCCGCTTCGCCTGCCGCCCCGAGGCCTCGCTGCTCACGCTCGTGCCGCGCGACTGAGCCCGGTCATCCGCCGAGCGTGCTCGCATGCCTCGGGCGCCGACGGCTGATACCGATTTCTGGGTGTGCGGGCCCGTCGGTTATCCTCGGGTGTCGCCGCCCGTATGGGTGGTGTGCGACTGCCACGGGGTGTGGCGCAGCTTGGTAGCGCGCTTCGTTCGGGACGAAGAGGCCGCAGGTTCAAATCCTGTCACCCCGACATCTGTCCTGAGCCGCGACATCGCTGACACGACGTCGCGGCTCAGGACATTCTTCTGCTCGTCGGGGGCGTCGAAGGGTTCACGGCCCCCGTCGACAGGCATCGCTCACTGACTCGAACGTGTCAACGGTGTCGCAACTCAGCCACCGCCGACCGGCTGCCGTGCTTCGCTCGGAACCGCGCCCTCCCCGCGGCTCATCCCCTTCCGTCCACACCGGTGCGGCGTAGGGTAGGAACTTCACAGAGCACGCGACAACGAGGCTGCGGGAGGCTCGCTCGATGGATGCCAGGCATCTCCGAGGTGGTGTGGATCGAGGCGGTGTGAACCGAGGCGGTGTGAACCGAGGCGGTGGGACCACCGGCGGTGCGACCACTCGTACCCAGGCCATTCGCGCTCTCGCTGAGCAGCACGCGAACCGCCGCGGCCCCCTCCTCCCGATCCTGCATGCGGTGGCCGACGAGTACGGGTACATCGACGATGCCGACATCCCGGTGATCGCGCACGTCCTCAACCTGTCCCGCGCCGAGGTCCTCGGAGTGGTGACCTTCTACCACGACTTCCGCCGCACTCCCCCGGCGCAGCACCGGATCCAGCTGTGCCGCGCAGAGGCCTGCCAGTCGGTGGGCGCCCACGACCTCTTCGCGGTCACGCGCGAGACCTATGCCGACGATCCCGGGGTGGAGGTGAGCGAGGTGTTCTGTCTGGGCAACTGCGCTCTCGGCCCCGCCGGCATGGTCGACGGCCGGCTCCTGGGCCGGCTCACCCGAGAGCGCCTGTCACAGGCTCTCGCCGGCGCGAGCGAGGTCGGCCCGTGACCGGTGAGCCCACGGTCTGGGTGCCGTGCGACGCTGCTGCAGTCTCGGTCGGTGCCGACGATGTTGCCACTGCTTTCGCGGCCGCCGGTGCGACGGTCAAGCGCAACGGCTCGCGCGGCATGCTCTGGCTGGAGCCCCTCGTCGAGGTCGAGGAAGCCGGGCCGGACGGCCTCCCACGCCGGACCGGCTATGCCAACGTCACCGTCGACGGGGTCACCGGCGTTCTCGACGGCACCGCCCCGTCTCTGGGCGTCGTCGACGACCACGAGTGGCTGACCCGTCAGCAGCGGGTCACGTTCGCCCGCGTGGGGGTGATCGAGCCGACCGACATCGCAGCCTACGAGCAGAACGGCGGGTTCGCCGGCCTGCGTCGGGCTCTGGGGTTCGACCCAGCCGCCGTGGTCGCCGAGGTGACGACGAGCGGCTTGCGGGGTCGCGGCGGCGCCGGGTTCCCCACCGGCATCAAGTGGGAGACCGTCCGCACCGCGGAGTCCGACCTGAAGTTCGTCTGCTGCAACGCCGACGAGGGCGACAGCGGCACGTTTGCCGACCGGATGCTCATCGAGGGCGACCCCTTCACCCTCATCGAGGGCATGGCGATCACGGCGTATGCGGTGGGCGCCTCCGAGGGGTACGTCTACCTGCGCAGTGAGTACCCCCACGCGATCGCGACCCTGCGCCGTGCGATCGACATCGCCTACGCCCACGGATGGCTCGGCGAGCGCATCCAGGGCAGCGACCTGTCCTTCGACCTCGAGGTGCGGGTGGGCGCCGGTGCCTACATCTGTGGCGAAGAGACCTCCATGCTGGAGAGTCTCGAGGGCCGCCGCGGCGAGGTGCGCGCCAAGCCTCCGATCCCAGCCCTCTCCGGCCTCTTCGGGCGGCCGACCGTAGTCAACAACGTCATCTCGCTGGCCACCGTCCCGATGATCCTCGCCGACGGCGGGGAGCGGTATGCCTCGCTCGGCTTCGGGCGTTCCCGCGGCACCTCGGTGTTCCAGCTGGCCGGAAACGTCAAGCATGGCGGCATCGTCGAGGTCCAGTTCGGCCTGAGCATCGATGAGCTCGTCAACGGCTTCGGCGGCGGCACCGCCACCGGACGCCCGATCAAGGCGGTGCAGATCGGGGGGCCACTCGGTGCCTATGTCCCACCGGAGCAGTTCGCCCTGCCCCTGGACTACGAAGCCCTCGCCACGGCAGAGGCCATGGTCGGTCACGGCGGCGTGGTCGTCTTCGACGACACCATGGACGCCGCGCAGATGGCGCGCTTCGCGATGGAGTTCTGCGCGATCGAGTCCTGCGGGAAGTGCACCCCGTGCCGGATCGGCTCCACCCGAGGCGTCGAGGTGATCGACCGGATCATCCACGCGCCCGACGACGGCGCCCGGCGGACCCAGCTCACCCTGCTCGACGACCTGTGCACGACGATGACCAAGGGCTCGCTCTGCGCCATGGGAGGGCTGACCCCCATGCCGGTGCGCAGCGCTGTCAGACACTGGCCGCAGGACTTCGGCCTGACCGAGGAGGCGATCCGATGACGCTCATCGTCGAACCCGACTACGGCACCCCACCTGCCACCTCCGACCAGGTCGTCACCGTGACGATCGACGGCCGGGACGTCTCCGTCCCGGCCGGCACCTCGGTGATGCGCGCAGCGGCGGAGGCCGACATCGACATCCCCCGACTGTGCGCCACCGACTCCCTCAAGGCCTTCGGGTCGTGTCGGCTCTGCCTCGTCGAGGTGGACGGGGCCAAGGGCACCCCGGCCTCGTGCACCACACCATGCACGGACGGCATGACCGTGCGCACCCAGACCAAGCAGCTCGGCCAGCTGCGACGGGGCGTCATGGAGCTCTACCTCTCTGACCATCCGGCCGACTGCGCGGGCTGCGCACGCGGCAACTGCGAGATGCAGCGGCTGGCCTCCACCGTCGGTGTCGCGGAGGTGCGCTACGGCCTCGGCGGAGCCAGCCACCTCTTTGAGAAGCCGGACACGACCAATCCCTACTTCGCATACGATCCGGCGGCCTGCATCGTCTGCTCCCGGTGCGTGCGCGCGTGCGACGAGATCCAGGGCACCTTTGCCCTGACGGTGCAGGGCCGCGGGTTCGACTCCCGGATCACGCCCGGAGGCACGAGCTTCCTCGACTCCGAGTGCGTCTCGTGCGGGGCGTGCGTGCAAGCCTGCCCTACCGACGCCCTCACCGAGAAGACGGTGGTCTCCCTCGGCATGCCGACCCGCTCGGTCCTCACGACGTGCGCCTACTGCGGGGTCGGGTGCTCGTTCCGGGCCGAGGTCCAGGACAGCCCCGACCCGAGTCAGCAGCCCACCGTCGTCCGGATGATGCCGTCGAAGGACGGAGGTGCCAACGAGGGCCACTCCTGCGTCAAGGGCCGGTTCGCCTTCGGATACGCCTCCCACCCGGACCGGCAGCTGCACCCGATGGTCCGCGAGTCGATCGACGACCCATGGCGCGTCGTCTCCTGGGAGGAGGCGATCCAGAAGGCCGCCCAAGGCTTCCGTGCCCTCCAACGTGAGCACGGCGTCGGCGCCATCGGTGGCATCTCGTCCTCGAGGTGCACCAACGAGGAGGTGTACGTCGTCCAGAAAATGGTGCGAGCAGCCTTCCGTAACAACAACATCGACACCTGTGCACGAGTGTGCCACTCCCCCACCGGGTACGGGCTCGGGCAGACCTTCGGCACCTCGGCCGGGACCCAGGACTTCGCCTCGGTCGAGAAGGCCGACGTCATCCTCCTCATCGGGGCCAACCCCACCGACGCCCACCCGGTCTTCGCATCCCGAATGAAGCAGCACCTGCGCAAGGACGGGCACACGGCCCGAGCGCAGATCATCGTCGCCGACCCACGCCGGATCGACCTGGTCCGCTCCCCTCACGTCGAGGCGGCCTACCACCTGCCGCTGCGGCCCGGCACGAACGTCGCGTTCATCAACGCGATGGCACACGTCGCCGTCACGGAGGGGCTGCACGACGAGGAGTTCCTCCGCACCCGCTG
>JAAYCP010000130.1 GCA_012729695.1 Actinomycetales bacterium
ACGGCGTGCTGGGGACGATCCTCGCGACGGTCTTCACCGAGCTGCACGAGCGCAACGGCGTCCACCTCCAGCTCTCCGCCCGGCTCGCCGAGATCACGACGGACGGCGAGCGGGTCACCGGGGTCCGGCTCGAGGGCGGCGAGACGATCCCGGCCGAGACGGTCGTCGTCGGCATCGGCGTGACTCCGGACGTCTCGCTCGCGGCGGCGGCCGGCCTCGAGGTCGACAACGGCGTCCTCGTCGACGCCTCGCTGCGCACGAGCGACCCGGACATCTATGCGGTCGGCGACATCGCGAACGTCGACCACCCTGTCCTCAGCGAGCGGATCCGAGTCGAGCACTGGGCGACCGCGCTCAACCAGCCGGCCGTCGCGGCGGCGGCGATCCTCGGTGAGGACGCCCGCTGGACCGAGCTGCCGTACTTCTACACGGACCAGTACGACCTCGGCATGGAGTACATCGGGCACGTCCCCGCCGGAACCCCCGACGACGTCGTCATCAGGGGCGACCTGGCGACCCTGGAGTTCATCGCCTTCTGGCTCGCCCCGGACGGTCGGCTCCTCGCCGGGATGAACGTCAACGTCTGGGACGTCGTGGACGACATCAAGGCGCTCATCCTGCGCGGTGAGCCCGTCCACCGCGACCAGCTACGCGACCCGGACACTCCCTTGGATCAGATCGGAGCTACGACATGACACTCACCGTCTACGGCGACTTCACCGACCTGCTCTCCTACATCGCCTCGCTGCGCGTCGACGCCCTGCGACTCGCGGACACCCCCGTGGAGTGGCGGGCGGTGACCGAGGAGAGCACGACGACCACGTCCGTGCCGCTGGGGGCAGCGGCCCTCGAGCGGCTCGAGGAGATGCGCCACTGGTGGCGGGAGCACCGCCTCGCCGGGGACCCGCCCGACGCTCCTCCGCCGAGCTTCCGGCCCTACGGGCTGCCACCGCTGTCCGGCTACGCCGAGGCTGTCGTCGCCGGGGTCGGCGACCACGTGCGGCACCGCATCTTCTCCGCCTTCTGGGTCGGCCACCAGGACATCGGCAACCCGGACCTCCTGCGTCGGCTGCTCGCGGTTCCCCTGATCCGGGGCAGGTCGACCGCATCGGTCCACCGGGAGCACGGGTATGCGGTGGCCATCGGCGGTGGTCCCGTCACCACCGAGGCCTGGCGGCTCATGCGCCAGTGGCGCACCGGCTGGGAGGGCACCGGCCGGACCGAGCTCCCGGTCGTCACGGACGGGGTGGACGTGCTCGGTGGGTATCAGGCGCTCGAGCACCTCGCCGAGCTCGTGGGTGACCAGCGCATACCGTCAGGGCGGGAGAACCCCTATCCGCTACCGCCGCTGCCGGTGTGGGCGCACCGCCGCGGCCTGCCACCCGCGCCGCGGCCGGGCTGGTGGGAGGCTGAGCCGGGGACCGAGCTGGTGAGTCGGCCCGCCGCCTGAGGCAACGCCGTCGCCGGGGCACTGTTCGTGGTAGGCATCCTCCATGCCCCGCACCACCGCGACCCGCATCCCCGAGAAGATGAGCACCGACTGGTCCCAGGTGCAGGAGCTCATGAGCGACGTCCTCGTCGGGCACGTCGGGCTGGTCGAGGACGACGGCCACCCGGTCGTCTTCCCCACGGCTGTCGTGCTCGACGGGGAGCGCCTCCTCCTGCACGGATCGACCGGCTCGCGCTGGATGCGCCGGCTGGCCTCCGGCGTGCCGGTGTCGGTCGCGGTCACCTCGATCGATGCCGTCGTCGTCGCCCGCACCGCCTTCGAGTCCTCGCTGTCCTACCGCAGTGCCGTCTTCTTCGGCCGGTGCCGGAGGGTTGCGGGCGAGGAGCTGGAGGCGGCCCTGGCAGTCGTGACGAACCGGATCGTCCCTGGCCGGGTGGCCGAGGTGCGCGCGTCGAACTCACGCGAGCTGGCGGCGACCATGCTCCTCGAGCTGCCCGTGGAGTCGTGGTCTCTGCGCATCTCCTCGGGTCCGCCGACGGACGAGCCGGAGGACATCGCCGGGGGCGCGTGGGCGGGGAATCTCCCGGTCGTCCGCACCTATGCCGAACCGGTGCCGTCGCCCGACCTGCGACCGGGCATCGGAGTGCCGGCTTCGGTCACCGCGAGGCTGGCCGATCGTGTTCGCGTCTGAGCCAATACGCTGGGGGCAGGAGGGATTCACGGTGAGCAGAGCGCTATTCGCCGACAGGTCCGACGCCGGCCGCCAGCTGGCCCGGGCCGTGACCAAGGTGTCCGCCGGCCGCTCCCCGCTCGTGCTGGCGCTGCCACGCGGCGGGGTGCCGGTGGCGCTGGAGGTCGCGCGGGCCCTGGATGCCCCCCTCGACGTGCTCGTCGTACGCAAGCTCGGCATGCCGGGCTATGAGGAGCTGGCGATGGGCGCCATCGCCGGCGGCGGGGCGGAGGTCATCAACGAGGACGTCGTGCGCTCGTACGGGGTGCCGGAGGCCGCCATCCAGGCCGTGCGTGAGCGCGAGCAGGCCGAGCTGGCGCGGCGCGAGCGCGCCTACCGCGGCGACCGGCCGCCGCTCCACCTGCGCGGACGCGACGTCGTCGTGGTCGACGACGGGGTGGCCACCGGCGCCACCATCAGGGCGGCGGTGGCTGCGCTGCGACAGGCCGGCGTCGGACACATCACGGTGGCCGTTCCCGTTGCCGCCCCGGACGTGGCGAGGCAGCTGGCGCGCGAGGCCGATGAGCTCGTCTGCCTGGCCCTCCCGGAGCCGTTCGGAGCCGTGGGTCGCTTCTACGACCGCTTCGACCAGACCACCGATGAGGAGGTCCGCCGGGCGCTGGCCGAGAGCCCGGCCGGACCCTAGCCGCGACCGATGTGCTCGAGCAGCGCGGCGCGGAACTCCTCCGGGCGCTCGAGGTGGGCGGAGTGCCCGACGCCCTCGAGGACGAGCTCACGGTAGCTCCCGCCCGCCTGCTGGTATGCGTCGAGCACGTCCCGCGTCTGGCTCACCATCGGCTGGGGCGGGGCGACGTCCTCGCCCGGCCAGCCCGGGATGATCCCGTGCTTGCCGAGGGTGAAGAGGTCGAAGAAGGACTCGTCACCGACGATCGCGTCGAGGTCCCCGCGCACCCAGAGGATTGGGGGCTTGTCGGCGAGGTGGACGATGCCGGAGGTGTTGAAGTGCACGGGGCTCATCGTGTTGAGCACCCCGCGACCACCGGCGGCGAAGCCAGGCCAGGACTCCGACGCCACGGAGTCACCGGGGTAGTTGTCCTCACCGGTGCGTGTCGAGAGCATCGACGTCACCCAGACGTCCTCGTGCTCGCTCGTGAATCCCGGTGCGACGAAGGAGCCCCGGTAGACGTTGAGCGGGCTCGTCGGTGACTCGTCGGTGCGGTCGCCCGAGCGCAGCCGCTCGACGAAGTCGGGGTTCGCCCCACCACCGCCGGTGCCTGCGGCATCGGGAGTGAGGAGCGAGCCGTCCCGCGCGGTGCCGCCGAAGCCGTACGGCGAGACCGGCGAGACGAGGGTGACCGACTCGACGAGGTCGGGGCGGTCGAGCAGGAGCTGCAGGACGACGCCGCCACCCATCGACCAGCCGACGAAGTGGGCGCGCGAGATCCCTTCCTGGTCAAGGACGCTCGCGACATCATCGGAGAAGTCGCGGACGCCGCGGGTCGCGTCGACCGGGAGGGTCTCACTGCCGCCGAAGCCGCGCAGGTCGATGGCGAGGGAGCGCACCGGCAGGTCGAGCATCGTCGGCTGCCAGAACAGGGAGGACGAGACGTTCCCGTGCACGAGGACGACCGGAGTGCCCTGATCGTCCGCGGGACGCTCGAGCACGTTCGCGGTGTAGCGGTCGGTGCGGACCGAGCGCTCGGTGATGCCGTCGAAGATGGTCATCCGGTTGTCTCCTCGTCGTCGAGTCGCGCGGTGAGGGCGTCGATCGCCGCGACCACCGCTGGGATGCCCTGCCCGAGCAGGATCGTGTAGTGATTCGTGTCCGCGACCTCCTCGACGAGGAAGCCCGGGACGCGTGCGCTCCACTCCTGCACCCACGCGGCATCGTAGAGCGGCGGGACCTCGTCGAACAGACCCCGCGGACTCGTGAGCAAGGTGGTCGGCAGGCCCCGCCGGTCGAGCTCCTCGATGACCTCGCCCTGCTCCGTGCTACCGAGCTCGAGGAAGTTCGTCTCCATCGCCTCTGGCCGCGTCGCGGGCCGCAGCGCACCGTCGATGCTGCGCAGGTCGTAGTCGATGTACTCCTCGACGAGCTCGCTCCAGTACGGCCCGACCGCGGGGTGGTCCCGCCAGAACTCCCGGTATGCCTCGGCCGAGTCGAACTGCATCTGCAATCGCGCGACGGCCGGCCCGAGGGCCTGCTCGGCCGTGATCTGCACGTCCGGCGGCGGCGGGCGCAGGGGCAGTCCGCCGTCGACGAGGACGAGTCCGTGGACGCGGTCCGGGAAGCTGCGGGCAAGGCGGGTCGCGACGAAGGCGCCCATCGAGTGGCCGACGACGAGGGCCTTGTCGACCCCAGCCGCGTCCAGGACGTCCCGGGCGTCGTCCGCGAGCCGGTCCAGCGCATACGGTCCCGGGAGGTCCCGCGAGCCGCCGCGGCCGCGCTGGTCGATCGCGATGAACGGGTTGGCGACACTGTCCGCCAGACCGCGGAAGGAGCGGTGGTTGGCGGTGATGCCGTGCAGCCCCAGCAGAGGTATGCCGGGTGCACCTGGGCGCCAGACGGTGCCGACGATCTCGCCGCCGGGAACTGGCGCCGTGAAGGGCGCTTCCTGTGCTGTCATCGGGCGGTCCAGCCGCCGTCCATGGTGTAGCTCGCGCCGGTCACCATGCCCGCGTCCTCGGACGCGAGCCACAGGGCGAGGGAGCCGACCTCGTGCGGCTCGATGAGGCGCTTGACCGCGACACCGCCGAGCATGATCCGCTCGACGACCTCGGACTCGGGGATGCCGTGGGTCCGGGCCTGGTCGGCGATCTGCTTCTCCACCAAGGGAGTCCGCACATAGGCGGGGTTGA
>JAAYCP010000131.1 GCA_012729695.1 Actinomycetales bacterium
CCCGCCGGCCGTACCAGAACGTGACAATAGGAAGGTTCTGGTACGGCCACCTATAGGTCTGGCCGCGCTGGGGACGGCGTCTCGGGTCAGGCCGACACGAGCTCCGCGTCTTGGGAACTCGGGCTATCAGCCTGGACGAGCCCGGCGACGAGGCCCGCGCAGCCGAGGAGGAGCAGCATCGCCGAGAGTGGCATCGCCCAAGTGAACAGCGCGGTGCCGACGAACTCGACGACGACCCATGCCCACAGCACCGGCCCGGCCCACCGCATAGGCAGGCGCGAGCGGAAGTGTGCGGCGCCCAGGAGGATGATCGCCGGCACCATGCCGAGCCCGGCGAGGAAGTACGGGATCATGTGCGGCGACTGCTCCATCGCATCGAGGAGCTGCCCGTAGATCTCGTAGCGGCCCGGGTCGTCCGCCATGACGAGCTGGGTCAGCCCCCACGATCCGGGCACGAGGTGCATGAAGCCACTGAGAACCCCGAGCGTCCCGCCCGTCATGGCGAGCCGGCGGGAGTAGGGCCGCAGCCAGAGCGCCAGTCCGACGCTGGCGACCGCGAAGGCCGGCTGCGACCAGAGGAAGAGGTGCGTCGAGGCGGCCGCGCGTCCCGGCGCAGCGGCGAACGAGGTCAGCCAGCCGGCCCGGTCGTCGGGCAGCTCGGGCGCGAGAAGGATGAAGCCGAACGAGAGAAGGGCGAAGAGTGCCAGCGCGATCGCCGTCAGGCGGCGGAGCGGGGGGTGTGTCGTATCCATGCCGACGATCGAACCGCGCACCGACCGTCACCCGGATCGCCCTGATGGAGACAGGACTGTCAACCACAGGATGATTCCGTATGCGGTGCGCGCCTCCTACGGTTGACCCATGCGGTTGTCCTGGGGTCGCACCGTCGACGCCCTCTTCGTGCTCGGCGTGGTCGTCACCGCGATCGCCGAGATCTGGGTGCCGCTCGACTCCCGCCAGGGCGATGGCCGGCCCATCGTCTCGACGACCCAGGTGCTGGTCGTCGCGGGCGCCCTGTGGTGGCGCCGCACCCAGCCCGTGCCGGTGGCCGCCGTTGTCGCCGCGGGACTCATCATCCCGAGCGCGCTTCCGCCGGCATACCTCCTCTTCTCCGGCCAGTTCGTCCCGCTGTGTATCGCGACCTTCTCGGTCGCCCGTCACGCCACCGGTCGAGGACCCTGGATCGGCGCTGGAGTCATCGCCGCCACGCTCCTGTACGCCGACCTGTTCATCCCTCTCATGGGAGGAACGACCGAGATCCTCTACCACTGGGGCGTGCTGACGGTCTGCTTCGCGGTCGGTCGGTGGCAGGCGGTCATGGCCGATAGGGCGGAGCGCTCACGGCAGCAGGCGATCGCAGCCGAGATCGCAGCAGCGGAGGCCGTCCTCGCGGAGCGCACCCGGATCGCCCGCGAGCTGCACGACATCGTCGCGCACGCGATGAGTGTGATGGTGGTCCAGGCTGGCGCCGCCGAGCAGCTCACTGAAGACGATCCCGTACGGGTTCGCAAGTCACTCAGCGCGATTCGCAGCACGGGCACCGAAGCGCTCGGCGAGATGCGCCGGCTCGTCGGCATGCTCCGCGACGACAGCGATGTGGGACTGCTCGCTCCACAGCCGGGCCTGTCGGGACTGAAGGCCCTCGTCGACGAAGCGTCGGAGACAGGGCTGCCGGTCACGCTCGAGGTGAGTGGAGACGAACGGGACCTTCCTGCGGGAGTGGACCTGGCCGCATACCGAATCGTGCAGGAGGCGCTCACGAACGCCCGCCGCCATGCGGTGGGAGCCAGCCAGGTCAGCGTCGCGATCCGGTTCGAGCCGGAGCGACTCGAGCTCGAGGTCGCCGACGACGGGCGCGCCAGTGCGGACACGACCGGCTCGGGGCACGGACTCGTCGGTATGCGGGAGCGGGTCGCCCTCTATGACGGCACCCTGGCGGCAGAACAGTTGGCAGACGGCGGATTTCGCGTGCTGGCGCGGCTCCCGCTGGCACCGGTTCAGGGGATGGCGCTGTGATCCGCGTCGTGATCGTCGACGACCAGGAGCTGCTGCGCGAGGGGTTCCGCCTCATCCTCGAGCGGGCCGGTATGGAGGTCGTGGGTGAGGCGGGCGACGGGCTCGAGGCGATCGAGGTCTGCCGGGCGACCACGCCGGAGGTCGTGCTCATGGATGTGCGGATGCCGCGGCTCGACGGCATCGAGGCGACCCGGCGGATCGTTGCGGCCCAGCCGGGAGTGCGTGTCATGGCGCTGACGACGTTCGATCTCGACGAGTACGTCTACGGAGCGGTCCGTGCCGGTGCGAGCGGGTTCCTGCTCAAGGACGTGTCGCCGCGCGATCTCGTCCATGCGGTCGAGGTGGTCGCCCGTGGCGAGGCCATGCTCGCGCCAGAGCTGACCCGTCGACTGCTCGACCGGTTCGCTGCCGCTCCATCATCCGGTGAGCAGGTGCAGCTGCCGAGGGTCACGGAGCGGGAGACTGCCGTGCTGCGGCTGGTCGCTCGGGGACTGTCGAACTCGGAGATCGCCCGCGAGCTGTTCCTCTCCGAGGCCACGGTGAAGACCTATGTCTCGAGGATGCTCACCAAGCTCGATCTGCGCGACCGGGTGCAGCTGGCCGTGCTCGCGTATGAGTCGGGGTTGGTGATGGCCGGGAGACCGGACGCCTGATCCTCATAGGGCTGCGGTGGCGGAGGACGTGGGATGCGGTGGCTTGCCGAGGTGGATTCTGGTGTGGCCTGTCGTACGTGGGTTCAGCGCAGGACGCGCTTGGCCTCCGAGCGGACCTCTGCGGCGACGAGGTCGATGAGGCTGGAGCGCAGGTTCCACTGCTGCCAGTGCAGCGGGACGTCGAGGTGCCGACCGGGCGCGAGGTCGACGAGCTCGCCGGCCGCGACTGCTGGGAAGGCGTGGTCATCCGGCAGCATCGCCCAGCCGAGACCGAGTCGGGTGGCGACGGCGAAGTCGGCCGATGCGGGGACGTAGTGCCGCGGCGGGTCGAGCGTGCGACGGGTGAAGCGGCGCGCGAACCGCTCCTGCAGGGTGTCCTTGCGGTCGAAGTCGATCCTCGGGGCACGCGAGAGGGCCGCCGCTGTGAACCCGTCCGGGAACCACCGGGCTGCGAAGTCGGGAGTGGCGTAGGCGCGGTAGCGCATCTTGCCCAGCGGGGTGGAGGTGCAGCCGGGGACCGGCGTCCGCTCGCCGGTGACGGCCGCCATGACCCTCCCGGACGCGAGCAGGTCGGCGGTGTGGTCCTGGTCGTCCCGGACGAGGTCGAGGACGATGTCCTCCCGGACTGCGACCCGGGTGAGCGGCGGGAGGAGCCAGGTGGCCATTGAGTCGGCGTTGACCGCGATCGGGATCGTGGTGTGGCCCTGGTCCTCGCGCTCCGTGCCCAGCTGCCGGAGCGTCTCCTCCTCGAGGAGGGCGAGCTGCTGACCCAGGCGCAGGAGCACCTCCCCGGCCTCCGTGGGACGGACCGGTTTGGAGCGGACGACGAGGACCCGACCGACTCGCTGCTCGAGCGCCTTGATGCGCTGGCTCACTGCGCTCGGAGTCAGGTGTAGTGCTCGGGCGGCGGCGTCGAAGGTGCCCTCGCGCGCGACGGCCGAGAGGGTGTCGATGAGCTCGGACGGAATCTTCGGCATCAGTCCTGCTAATGGTTCATCAGAATCCTGAACTGGATTCATGCTGTCGGTGACCCTACCGTCGAGGGGTGACCAGTGCATACCTCGGCTCTGCTCTTGCGGGACTCGGCCTCGGCCTGAGCCTCATCGTCGCTATCGGGGCCCAGAACGCCTTCGTGCTGCGGCAGGGGATCCGGCGGGAGCACGTGCTTGCCGTCGTCCTCATCTGCGTCGTCTCGGACGCGGTGCTCATCGTGGCGGGTGTGGGCGGCGCCGGCGCGATCTTCACCGCGGTGCCTGCGCTGGTCGATGTGGCGCGGTGGGGCGGTGCGCTGTTCCTGGTCGGGTACGGGTTGCTTGCCGCCCGGCGTGCCCTGCGGTGGCGCGCACCGGGCGAGGTCGCGCTCATCGTGGATGGAGCTGATGGATCCGAGGGCGCGCCGGACGAGGGGGACGGGTCTGGCGGTGCGGCAACGAAGGTCGGCGGTGGCTTGGCTGCCGGCTCCGGTGCGGGTAGTGAGCGGGGAGCGGACCATGCGCCGATGAGGGTGGCAGTGGCGGCGGCGACGGACGCGACCGGCAGCGCGGCAGGGGTTCAACCCGCGGCGGCAGGTGCAGACCAGCGGCTCATGGCGGTCGTGACGACCGTGCTCGCCCTGACCTGGCTCAACCCGCACGTCTACCTCGACACCGTCGTCCTGCTCGGGTCGATCGGCTCCTCCCACGGCGACACGCGATGGGCGTTCGCGGCTGGGGCGATCCTCGGCAGCGTGCTGTGGTTCTCCGCCCTCGGGGTCGGTGCGCGTGCCCTCGCTCCTGTCTTTGCCCGGCCGAACGCCTGGCGCGTGCTCGATGGGCTGATCGCCGTCGTCATGATCACGCTGGCGGTCGGGCTGGTCCTCAGCGGCTGA
>JAAYCP010000132.1 GCA_012729695.1 Actinomycetales bacterium
GCCGATCGGACACGCCCTTCCGCGTGTCTCTTGACCGCCGCGCTCGCACGGGACTAGATTCCTACATCTAGTGGTTACACCAATGTAGTTCGCCCACATGTTGTGCACTAGTTGCCCACACTGTGACTCGGACTACCCACAGGTCATCACGACGTTATCCACACTTCCCGCACCATCACCCCGCTACGCACCCGTCCGAGACCAGCGACGTTTGAGGAGGTTCGCCAGTCATGCACTGTCCGTACTGCCGCAACACCGACTCACGCGTGATCGACTCCCGCACGGCCGACGACGGCACGAGCATCCGCCGCCGCCGTCAGTGCCCGGGGTGCAACCGCCGGTTCACGACCACCGAGACGACCAGCCTGTCGGTGCTCAAGCGTTCCGGCGCTTCCGAGCCCTTCAGCCGCGCCAAGGTCCTCGTCGGGGTCCGCAAGGCCTGCCAGGGTCGACCGGTCACCGAGGACCAGCTCGCACTCCTCGCTCAGCAGGTCGAGGAGACGATCCGGTCGATGGGAGCCGCAGAGGTCGACGCGCACGAGGTCGGCATGGCGGTCCTGGAGCCGCTGCGCCAGCTCGACGAGGTCGCCTACCTGCGCTTCGCCAGCGTCTACCAGGGCTTCGACAGCCTCGAGGACTTCGAGTCCGCGATCACGCTCCTCCGGGCCGAGCGGGAGGCGACCGGCGTTGAGCCGGCGGCTCTGCAGCAGCCGGACGAGCCGCATACCTCTGTCGGTCCTGCGTGACAGCCTGGAAACGACAGGCCTCACTGCACTGACTCAACAGACCAGGCACTGATCCATCAAGAAACAGCGCAGCCAACAACAACGACGACGAACACCCAGCAGGACACGCAGTACCCCGGGGACAGACCTCATCCCGCACAGCACGACCCACACCACACGAGTGCAGAAGGAGCAAGACATGACAGAGACCGCCAGGTCCCGCGCAGGTGCCAAGAAGGGCAAGGGGGTGCGCGTCGAGCGCATCTACACGACCCCTGGAGTGCACCCCTACGACGAGGTGACCTGGGAGCTGCGTGACGTCGTCCAGCAGAACTGGAAGACGGGGGAGACCATCTTCGAGCAGCGCGGTGTCGAGTTCCCGGAGTTCTGGAGCGTCAACGCGAGCACCATCGTCACGACGAAGTACTTCCGTGGGGCCGTGGGGACCGAGCAGCGTGAGCGCAGCCTCAAGCAGCTCATCGACCGGGTCGTGCTGACCTACACCGCAGCCGGCAAGGAGTACGGCTACTTCGGCAGCCCTGAGGACGCCGAGATCTTCGAGCACGAGCTGACGTATGCGCTGCTCCACCAGATCTTCAGCTTCAACTCCCCGGTGTGGTTCAACGTGGGCACCAAGAGCCCGCAGCAGGTGTCGGCGTGCTTCATCCTCTCCGTCGATGACTCGATGGACTCGATCCTGAACTGGTACAAGGAGGAGGGGTTCATCTTCAAGGGCGGCTCCGGTGCCGGCCTCAACCTCTCCCGGATCCGGTCGTCGAAGGAGCTGCTCTCCTCCGGTGGGACGGCGAGCGGGCCGGTCAGCTTCATGCGTGGTGCCGACGCCTCCGCGGGGACCATCAAGTCCGGTGGCGCCACCCGTCGTGCGGCGAAGATGGTCGTCCTCGACGTCGACCACCCCGACATCGAGGAGTTCGTCGAGACTAAGGCGCGCGAGGAGGACAAGATCCGTGCGCTGCGTGACGCGGGCTTCGACATGGACCTCGGCGGCAAGGACATCGTCAGCGTCCAGTACCAGAACGCGAACAACAGCGTCCGGGTCTCGGACGAGTTCATGCGTGCGGTCGAGGAGGGCACCGAGTTCGGCCTGCGGGCGCGGATGACCGGCGAGGTCATCGAGACCGTCGACGCCCGCTCGCTCATGCGCAAGATCGCCCAGGCTGCGTGGGAGTGCGCGGACCCCGGCGTTCAGTACGACAGCACCATCAACGACTGGCACACCAACCCCGAGACGGGCCGGATCACTGCGTCCAACCCCTGCTCGGAGTACATGTCGCTCGACAACTCCTCGTGCAACCTGGCCTCACTGAACCTGCTGAAGTTCCTCAGGGACGACGACACCTTCGACTCCGAGACCTTCGAGAAGGTCGTCGAGCTCGTCATCACCGCGATGGACATCTCGATCTGCTTCGCCGACTTCCCGACCGAGGCGATCACCCAGACCACGCGTGACTACCGTCAGCTCGGCATCGGCTACGCCAACCTCGGTGCCCTGCTCATGGCCACCGGCCACGGCTACGACAGCGAGGGTGGCCGCGCCCTGGCCGCTGCGATCACCTCGCTCCTCACCGGCGCCGCCTACAAGCGCTCGGCCGAGCTGGCCGGGGTCGTCGGTCCGTACGCCGGGTATGCGCGCAACGCCGACGCGCACAAGCGCGTCATGCGCAAGCACCAGGCTGCCAACGACACCCTTCGCACGCTGCACACGATGGACAAGGACATCCACCGCCACGCGACGAAGGCGTGGGACGACGTTGTGAAGATCGGTGAGAAGAACGGCTTCCGCAACGCGCAGGCCAGCCTCCTCGCACCGACCGGCACCATCGGCTTCATGATGGACTGCGACACCACCGGAATCGAGCCGGACTTCTCCCTCGTGAAGTTCAAGAAGCTCGTCGGCGGCGGGTCGATGCAGATCGTCAACCTCACCATCCCGCGCGCACTGCGCAAGCTCGGGTATGCGGAGGAGACCATCGAGGCGATCGTCGAGTACATCGCCGACAAGGGTCACGTCATCGACGCCCCGGGTCTGAAGCCGGAGCACTACGAGGTCTTCGACACCGCCATGGGTGCCCGGGCGATCTCGGCGATGGGTCACGTGCGGATGATGGCCGCGGTCCAGCCGTTCCTCTCCGGCGCCATCTCCAAGACGGTCAACCTGCC